>CAZQSS010000021.1:0-14314 GCA_964596405.1 uncultured Gammaproteobacteria bacterium
TGGTTAAACCCGTATTTTACCATTTAGGTGGTGCTTCTAGTTTAGAATGTACCTTAATCCTAGCCCCTCTTGACAAATTAGTCAAAGTGTGCTATAATATGGTGTCAGTTGATTTTGTGTTCATTTTAACTTAAAAAATCGTCAATTCCCATTAAGGAGGGATTATGAAACACCGGAAGAGGAGAGACCGGCCGCATCCTGAGAAGCGGGAAGCAGTTTCGGCAACGCCCATGGCGCCAGTCAAGACCGCTGTGCCAGGTTGGGAAGTCGGGCAGATGGAAACCACTCTGGTTCGGTCCGGCTCAATAATCTGTGTCATTGATTCGGATGGAGAGGGCGCGGAAATGCTGCTCTCGCCGACCACGAACGTCATTGTGCAGCGTCGGTCAACCGGCCAGATGGACATCATGTTTGGCCCGGGTGTTTTCGACCATCACCAGCGGAGAGATGTACTCAAGACTCTGCGTATTCGAGAGAGGGAAAGAATCCAAAAGAAAGTTGCCCACCGTTACAACTGGAAGGAGTTGAGTACCATTGGCATTCTGGATGGCTGGCACTACAATGACACTCGGGAGATCATTTCAAACCGCAACCCGGTGACACAGCTGACCGTTGATGAAGTCGTTGGCATTATCAAGTTGGCGCTTAGTCCTCGTTTCGACCTTGAGCGATCCAAGTGGTGCCAGCAGGGTGTTTGTCACAACCGCGAGTGGGATCAGTGCCCGCTCTACCGATTCGGTTTCGCTCGCTGTGTGGCTGTTCGTCAGGCCATGGAAGTTTCGGTCCGGCTACCGGCGTTACCCGAAGCCGAAGAAGCGGTTGAAGGAATTTTTTTGAAGAGTGAGTAACAACCAACCCCAAAGGGGCGTTCCAAACGAACGCCCCTTTATTATAAATAAAAGATATGATAAGCTGTCGTTAGTTATGTCCACTGAACAACGTTTAGCTAAATTAAAAAAAGCGGCTGAAGCGCGCCAGAAAGATTTGGCCGTCGTTTTGGAAGATATTCACGACCCGCATAACGCGGCCGCGGTTTTTAGAACCTGCGACGCTTTGGGTATTCAGAATGTTTATTTGATTTTTGAGGAGGAGAAATCATTCAATCCGCGTCGGGTGGGCAAAGTCAGTTCATCTTCGGCCAACAAATGGCTGGATTTTTATGTTTATCATTCGACAAAAGAGTGTCTGCGGGAACTAAAAAAAGCCGGATACCGGATTTTTGCCACCGCCTTGGCGCCGGGCGCTCGGTCAATTTTTAAAACTAATTTTAAAAATCAGAAAGTCGCCTTGCTTTTGGGTAATGAGCATCGCGGGCTTTCCGCCCGGGCTTTGGAACTGGCGGATAAAAAAGTCATCTTGCCCATGCGGGGCCTGGTGCAGAGTTTGAATCTTTCGGTGACCGCCGCGATTTTTTTATACGAAGTCGTTCGCCAAAGGCAGAATCAACCCGGTTGTTTTTTATCCAAAAAAGAAAGTCAGAAATTGTTAAAGAGTTTTAGTCAGCGTTAGATGTGAATAAATAAACCCCTTCCGACGTGATGTCGGGAGGGGTTTTGCGTTGGACGGTTACGAGTTGCCGGGCAGGTGCTTGTCGGCCAGGTCGGCCATGTGTCGGATCTCTTCCTGCTTCTCGGCCTCTTTTTTCTCGACCATGTTGATGATCGGGGCGTTCTGGGGGTCGGCCACGAAGACCTTGATGGCCTCTTCGGTTCCGGGCTGCTTTGCGGGCAGGTTCTTCTTGAGGTAGCTGTAACTGATGGCCTTCAGGTTCATTTCGTCGTGGCAGAGCATGAGCTCGCAGAGGAAGGCCTCGGCCGCGATGTCGCCGCTCACGGCCATCACGCCCACTTCATTGGCCAGCAGGCAGGCCGGGTAGCCGGTGCCGCAGTTGTGGCAACCGTCTTGCGTCCGCAGTTCTTTCATGATCACTTCCAGGGTCAGGTCGGTTTTGCGGTTCATTTTTGTCTCCTTTGCCAGTTGTTTGGGAACAGGTTACATTAGACCCATTCTAGCACATTTTCAGGATTTTGTTAACCCCCCACACCCCCCTTGACTAAAAGTTGATTTTCTGTTATAATTAAGCGTAATTTAAATTTATGTCCCAGATTAGAAATGTAGCTATTATCGCGCACGTTGATCATGGTAAAACTACCCTGGTTGACGCGCTTTTGCGTCAGTCGCAAACCAAGCTCGGCAAAGATGTTGTCGACAATATTTGTATTATGGACAGCAACGACTTGGAGCGTGAACGCGGTATCACCATCTTTTCTAAAAACGCTTCGGTGCAACTGGGCGACACTAAAATAAATATTATTGATACACCCGGGCACGCGGATTTTGGCGGCGAGGTGGAGCGCGTGTTAAAAATGGCCGATGGCTGTTTGCTTTTGGTTGACGCCAAAGAAGGCCCCATGCCCCAGACTCGTTTTGTTTTGAAAAAAGCTTTGCAGATGAAACTTAAAGTCGTGGTGGTGGTCAATAAAATTGACAAGACGGAGGCGCGTATCCCGTATGTTTTAGATAAAACCTTAGAGTTGTTTTTGGATCTAGGCGCCGATGATGAAGCGGCTGATTTTCCGGTTGTCTACACTGCCGCCAAACTGGGCAAAGCCGGTTTTGAACCGGAACTGGAAAAGATGACGGACATCACGCCGGTCTTTGACGCGATTTTAAAATATATTCCGGCCCCGGGCGGTGACGCGGCCAAGCCTCTGCAAATGATTGTGACGACGATTACGGCGGATAATTTTAAAGGCCGGATTGCTACCGGCCGGGTGGTTAACGGTAAAATCAAAAGCGGCGGCGAAGTAATGCACATCAATCGTCAGGGTGAAATGAAAAAATATCGTTTGGTATCTTTAATGACTTTTAAAGGCTTGGAGAGAATAGAAGCTGAATCGGCCGAGGCGGGCGACATTGTCGCTATCTCCGGTATTCCCGATATTACGATCGGCGAAACGATTGCCGATGTGGAAAATCCAATGGCCTTGCCGCTTTTAGCCATTGAAGAGCCGACAGTCAAAATGACTTTCAGCGTTAATAATTCTCCGTTTGCCGGTAAAGAAGGCCAGTACAGCACTTCGCGCCAAGTGCAGGAGCGGTTGCTCAAAGAATTAGAAACCGATATGGCTTTGCGCGTGGACATTCAGCCGACCGGCGAGTGGATTGTTTCGGGCCGCGGCGAATTGCATTTGGCGATTTTGATTGAACGCATGCGCCGCGAAGGTTATGAATTTCAGGTTTCTCGGCCTCAGGTGATTGTCAAAGAAGTGGACGGCCAAAAACTGGTGCCGTTTGAACGGGTTTATGTTGAAGTGCCCGAAGTCCATTCCGGTTCGGTTATCCAAAAGTTGGGCAGCCGCCACGGCGAAATCAAAGATATGAAAACCGAGGGGGGCATTATGTCCATGGAATTTATTATTCCGACCCGGGGGCTTTTTGGTTATCGCACGGAATTTTTAACCGATACCCGCGGCTTGGGTTTGATCAATACGATTTTCGACAGCTTTCAACCCGACCCGGGCAACTGGCGCGAACGCGAACAAGGCTCACTGGTCGCTCACGAAACCGGCGTCTCGGTTCTTTATGGTATGTTACCGGCGCAAGAGAGGGGTACGCTTTTTATTGTGCCGGCCACGCCCGTCTATAAAGGCCAGGTGGTGGGGCAGAACGCCCGCACCGGCGATATTCGCGTTAATGTCTGTAAAATCAAACAACTTTCCAATATGCGTTCCAAAGGCGACGGTTCGGCCGAACATTTTAACGCGCCCAAGATTATGAATTTGGAAGATTCATTGGAATATATCGGCGATGACGAACTGGTGGAAGTCACGCCCAAAAATATCCGCATCCGTAAAAAAATCTTGGATGAAATGGATGAAAAACGCAAAGCGTTGGGGTTGCTTTAAACTGTTCTTTAAAAATAAGTTTCCGGCTTTCTTTTGGCGGTTTTCCTCCCCTTAGAAAGGGGAGGCTAGGTGGGGTTGATTGGCTCAAGAGTCAACCTCCCCTCGCCCCTCCTTTCCAAGGAGGGGAAAGAGGACAATCAAAAGAAGGCCGGAAAACTCCGGTCTTTCTTCTGGCCCCTTTGGTCAGAAGTATTGCCTCCCCAGGCAAAAGGAGACGGGTCATGCGAGAACCGAAAGCGTCGGTGCCGTCCTTGGTAGATTTCCTTTCATCCTTGTCGTATGCTCAGCAGGTGGCACTGACTGACAATCGGCGCCGAGAGAGGATTGTTAATTTGCTTGATGCTTTGATTGGCGAAGAGGCCGCCAACACCTTCTTCACCATCGTCAACGATCCGGACGTGCCGGCCCGGTTGGCCGAGACAGGCGCCAACTGGCGCAAGCTCGCCTCGGACATCGGCCATGACGGTCCGGTCGCCTGGTCGGTCAAGCACGGCTTCACTCTTAAGAAGCACGCGCCGGAAGCCGGCCCCTGCTACGAGAAGTGGGCCTATCTGCAGAACTGGAATCTCAAAAACGACGAACCGACCGCTGACTCTCTGGTCTTCTTCATTCCCCGCATCGTGGGGACGACATGGAAGTATGCTCAGGAACAGGTAGGGATACTCGCCGATCTACGGAAACAATACCAACTGCCGGAGAATCACCTCACCTCGTTCGGTTCGGCCGCTCTCCTCGCCGGTCTTATCCTGGCCAACTTTAAGCACAAAGGCGAACGTGCTCCACTCAACCGTTGCTGGGTGCACACCGATACCCTCGACGAGGGCGGTAATCGGCTTAATCTCGGTCACTTTAACGAGGCCGGACTGGGCTGTGGCGACATTCGGTTCTGGGTTAACTACCGCTTCGGCGGCTCCATCGGTGTCTTCCCGCTTGGAATAGAGCCTGTTGGTCGTGAGTACAGCTCTGTTGTGGCGGGCGATTACGAATAAGTATTGAACATCAGGACCTCGTGCAGAACAACACGGGGTCTTTTTTGTTTCTAAAAAAATCTATTCTAATGTTCTCAAGAATTTGAGAATAGTTTTCCACAGTTTGAATTTGACTTTTTTTATTGAGTGTTATAAAGTATAAATATCCCGACGCAAGGTCGGGATCCCGACTTCCTTATTTTTAAGAAAATGGTGCGTCGGGACAATTCAAAATTATCAAGAGTGCAGCGAGTCCCGACATAAAGTCGGGGCAGGGGACCTAGCCCCGAAACCTGCCGACAACCTATCTTTCTCTGTTGAAAGATAAGGTGCCAAATCTAGCCCCAATTTGGGGAAAGATAAACCCGCCACACTTTTGAAAAAAGTGCGCGGGTAAAGGTCGAATGCAATCTTTCTCTAAACTGGTGGAGAAAGATTTTTTGTTTTTTGTCATCCCGAGCCGAGTCGAGGGATCTTTCGACTCCTCCGCCCGTGAGTGGAGTCGCTCAAGATGACAATGACAAATCATTTTATCCCCGCCAAATAATAATTTTATTAAACTAATAAAACAAATCTATGTTCTACAATCATAAAAATTACACAGTGGAATCGGTGACCTCGGGGCACCCGGATAAAATTTGTGATCAGGTTTCGGACGCTATCTTGGACGAATGTTTGCGGCAGGATCCCATGAGCCGCGTGGCCATGGAGAGTTTTGGCGGGCACGGCGTCCTGACGCTCGGCGGCGAGCTGACCACCAATGCCAAAGTTGATTTTGTTGAATTGGCAAAAAAAGTTTATCGCGATATCGGCCACGATTTGGATCTGATTGTAAATACGCACATTGTCCAGCAGTCGCCGGATATCGCGCAGGGCGTGGATACGGGTGGGGCGGGTGATCAGGGAATTATGTATGGCTATGCCACCGATGAAACGCCGGAATTGATGCCCTGGGCCGTGGTTAAGGCGCACGAATTAGCCGCCGGGCTGGAAAACTTGCGCCGTCATGACCCGGCGATGCGCTGGATTAAACCCGATGGCAAAACCCAAGTGACCATTGCCGACGGCAAACTGCAGGCGGTGTTGGTCAGTACCCAGCACGAGGCCAATATTAGTCATGATGAAATCAAGCGCCAGTTGACGGAAAAATTGATCAAGCCGATTATTGGTAATCTAGATGGGGTAGAAATTTTAATCAATCCCACCGGCCGATTTGTGCAGGGCGGGTTTGACGCGGACACCGGGCTCACCGGCCGCAAAATTATGGTGGATACTTACGGCGGCTTGATTCCGCACGGCGGCGGCGCTTTTTCGGGCAAGGATGCCACTAAGGTAGACCGGTCGGCGGCGTATATGTGCCGCTTTGTGGCCAAAAACTTGGTGGCTAACGGTTTGGCCAAAGAATGTCTGGTGTCGGTAGCTTATGCGATTGGTCGCGCTGAACCATTAATGATCGAAGCCATCAACGAGAAAGGGGAAAGCCTGGCCGAAATCGTCAAAAAGAATTTTGATTTTCGTCCCAAAGCGATTATTAAACGATTGGGTCTGCGCCGGCCCATTTTTCAGCAGACAGCGGCTTACGGTCACTTTGGCAAGGCAAATTTACCCTGGGAAAAAGTGGAAAAAATCTAAAACAAAAAAAGCCCACGGGAACGCTCGAGGGCTTTTAAAGACGGGAACATCATGCTATAATATCTTAATAATATGAAGCAATTTATTTTCTTTATACTAATATCCTCGGCCATTGTTTTTGGCATTATTTACAGTTTTAGTAACTCTAATCAAAGCGATTATGACAAAAACTCGGCCAAGAGCGATTTAATTTTTGGCGACAGCACTTTAGAGCGGGCCGTGGCTCAAAAACAAGAGCCAACGAGCGGCGCGCCGGGTATTGTCGTTCCACCCTCCGGGGTTGAAATAAATAAAGATATGAGATATGTAGCCGTGCTTAAAACAACCGCGGGCGATATTGCCGTGGAATTGAATATTCAAGAAACGCCCAATACCGTTGCCAACTTTATTCATTTGGCCCGGAAGAATTTTTATAACGATACTATTTTTCACCGGGCGATTAAAGATTTTATGATTCAGGGCGGCGACCCCAAAGGGGACGGCACCGGCGGCCCGGGCTATCAGTTTCCTGACGAGCCGTTTGAGGGTGATTACACGCGCGGCACCGTGGCCATGGCCAATGCCGGCCCCAATACCAACGGCAGCCAGTTTTTTATTATGCATCAAGATAAACCGTTACCCAAAAATTATGTGATTTTCGGCCACGTTATTAAGGGTATTGAGGTGGTGGATAAAATTGCCGGGGCGGCCGTAGAAGCGGGGCCGGGCGGCGAGGCGTCTAAACCGGTGACGCCGGTGGTGGTCAAGCAGGTGGAGATTGTGGAGGTGGCGCCGAATGGGGGCAGTCCCAGTAGTCAGCGCACCAGCCCACCCGTTATTCCGGCCGTTACGCAAGATCAAGACACAGAAAGATAAATATCTTTATGTTTTTAAGGAATCTTAATCACCACTTACATCTCCGCTTCTTTAAAAATAAAGAAGTGGATTCTTTATACTTTACTTCCGCCTTGGTAAATTTTGCCGGCGGTCTCAACGGCGTTTTTGTGCCGATTTATTTTTGGCAGATGGGATTGCCTTTTTGGCAAATATTATTTTATTATTTTTTGATGTCGTTGTATTTTATTGTTGCCGCTTTTCTTTTTCTGCCGATATTGCGCCGCTTAAGCGACAAAATGATGATGTTTTTGGGTGTCCCGTTCATCGTTTTATACTATGTCGGGTTAGGTTTAGTTGGCGGTACCCCGGTTTTATTTTATTTGTTGCCGGCTGCGGCCGCCATTGGCAGCCTGTTGTTTAATTTAGGTTACCACATAGATTTTAATTGCGTGGCCGACGGCGATTGTTTGGGGCGCGAAGTAGGCATGCGGCAGACGATTGATTATTTAGTGCGGTTTTCCGCGCCGGCTCTGGGTGGATTTTTAATCAGTTTTTTTGGTTTTCAAAACAGCTTTTTTGTCAGCGTCGGCATATTTTTTGTCGCGATTATTCCCTTATTCTTTTTCCCCAAACGAAAGATGGCTTTAAATCTTACCGGTCGTTCAGTTTTAGGCAATCTGTTTGATAAGAAAATTTTACCGTTCAATTTGTCCAGTATCGGTTATGCCATGGAAACAAACGTAGGCGGAATAGTTTGGCCGTTTTTTGTTTTCTTGACTATGGGTGATATTAGAAGCTTCGGCGGAATAATTTCCGCCGGTTTGCTTGTCGGTTCGGTGGTTAATTATCTGGTGGGTTACTTTTCCGACAAAGGCGATAGCCGGAAGATTTTTACGTGGTCCACGGCGGTATTTTCTTTGATTTGGTTTGTCAGAATTTTTTTAACTAAAGCCTGGATGGTGGCGGGGGCGCATTTGGGAGCGGGTGTGGTTTATTCGGCCCTTTTGGTTCCGTGGGCCAGAAAGTATTACCGAGTCGCCCGTCAGATGAACGACGCCTGCTCTTTTATTTTAAGCCAAGAGATACTATACCATTTGGCGCGTTTAATTTTTTTGCCGGGCCTGATGCTTCTGGCGTATATGCTGCCCGGCCTCGCTTTTTTTCGCGTCGCCTTTATTTTGGGCGCCTTGGTCACTTTATTATTTCTTTTTGCCAACAAAATTCATACCGGGGCGCTTAATGTTTCTAAAGTTTAGATATGCCCAGTAATACAACCCCGCAAGTTTTGCTTCGCGAAACATAAAAGACGTTTTGATACTACTAGACTGTCCAAATTAAAAAAAAATTAATTTAAAATCCCCGAATGATGAAATCATGCGGGGTTGATATACTGGGTATGTCCCAATATTACAACGCGCGCCGGACGCGCAATATGTTTAATCCGGAAGCAAACGAGAGTTTTAGAATTAGCCGTTCCAAAATTGATTCATTTTTAAATTGCCCCCGTTGTTTTTATATGGATCGGCGTTTGGGCGTGGATCGGCCGCCGGGTTTTCCGTTTTCTTTAAATTCGGCCGTGGATCATTTGCTCAAAAAAGAATTTGATATCCATCGCGCCGCCCAGACCATCCATCCGTTAATGAAGTCTTATGGAATTAAAGCCGTGCCCTTTGCTCATGAAAAAATGAATGAGTGGCGGGAAAATTTTAAGGGCGTGCAATTTTATCACGAACCCACCAACTTGGTTATCACCGGCGCGGTTGACGATGTTTGGATTAATTCGCAAAAAGAGTTGCTAGTGGTAGATTATAAAGCCACCAGCAAGGCAACGGAAGTGAATATTGACGCCGATTGGCAAATCGGGTATAAACGGCAAATGGAAGTTTATCAATGGCTTTTGCGCCAAAACGGTTTTAGGGTTTCTGACACCGGATATTTCGTTTATGTCAATGGCAAAACCGACCGCGCGGCCTTTGATGGTCGGTTGGAATTTGATGTCAAAATCATACCCTACGTTGGTCAGGCGGCCTGGGTCGACAAGACTTTGTCCGAGTTGAAAAAATGTTTGATGGAGCCCAAAATTCCGGCGCCGGCCGCCGAGTGTGATTATTGTAATTATCGGCAAGCCGCCCAGGATGTAGAAAAAAATTATGCCCAGTAATACAACCCCCAGTGTGTTCTTCTACTATGTTTATGTTCTGGAAAGTTTGAAAGACAAAGAAAGATATGTCGGCTACACAGAGAACCTTAAAAGAAGACTAGAAGAACACAAAAAGGGCCTATCATTTGCTACCAGCTTCAGACTACCACTTAAGCTTATTTATTTTGAAGGATGTCTCAATCAAGACGATGCTAAACGCCGTGAACACTACCTCAAAACTACACAAGGTCGAAGATTTTTAGGATTAAGACTCCAAGAGTATAAACGTTGTCAAAAGGCGTTTAGCTCTGGGGGTTGATATACTGGGTATGAAATTAAAAATCAAGCGTGTCGACACCTCTTTGCCCATGCCCAAGTATGAAACCGGCGGTTCGGTGGCTTTTGATGTTTATTCGCGGGAGGATTTGGTCGTTCAGCCAAAAAAAATGGCACTGGCTCCGGCCAATTTAATTATCTGCACACCACCGGGGTTTATGACACTTGTCGCGGCTCGGAGCAGTTTACCGATTAAAAAAGGCCTAATGTTAGCCAATGGGGTCGGGGTATTGGATCAGGATTATTGCGGGCCTGACGACGAGTTGTATTTGGAGCTGTATAATTTTGGCGACGCGCCGGTTGACGTCAAGCGCGGCGAACGTCTGGCCCAGGTTATAATTTTAAAAGTGGAAAAAGTTGAACTGGAAGAAGTGACGGATACGGCCGCGCCAAATCGAAAGGGGTTGGGTTCTACCGGTGGATATCATCAGTAAAAATTGATAAAAATTAAAATATCCCCCGCGGGGGATATTTTAATTTAAAAAGGCCTTTTTAAATTACTTTTTTTTCAAAGCATCCTTTAAGGTTTTACCGGCCTTGAATTTAGGAACGGTGACCGGAGGAATTTGAATCTTTTGAGAAGGGTTTTGCGGATTGACGCCCACGCGACCGGCGCGTCTCTTGGACGAGAAAGTGCCAAAACCGGCGATGACCACCTCACCGCCACTCACTAAAGTGCTGGTGACGATATCAACATAAGTTTCAATCAAACAGGCGGCTTGTTTTTTGGTGACTTCGCATTTACCCGCTAACACATCGATTAATTCAGCTTTATTCATAGTTCACCCCCTTTCCAAATAAGAGTATCATAATTTTACTTGTTTTCTGATTAGTTTAATTTTTTTGGTCAGATTAGTTTTAGGATCAACTTCCAGGTACAGGGCATTGACAATCGCTACATCCAGTTCCGGCCAATCAAAACGGTCATTGGTTTCATTTAAAAAGCGACTGATGATTACCGATCGTTCCACCCCCAAAACCGTATCGCGCGCGCCGGTCATGCCCACATCGGTAATAAAACCGGTGCCGTGTTCCAAAATTTGCGCGTCAGCGGTGGGGATATGAGTGTGCGTGCCCCAGACCGCCGAAACGCGGCCATCCAAAAGATAGCCCATGGCTACCTGTTCCGAAGTCGCTTCGGTATGAAAATCCACCAGCACAATTTTGTCTTTGACGTTTGAATATTTTCTGAGGATTTTTTCCATCTCTTGAAAAGGATTGGTTAATTCCAGGTCGCGATCCTCAAACTTGTCTTCAATAAAAACTCGGCCTAATAAGTTTACCACAAGTACGGGTTTTGTCGCAAGATTTACAAGCTTTTCGCCATAACCTGGCGTGCCTTTGCCAAAATTGGCCGGACGCAGTAAATTTGAGTCTTTTTGTTGCCAAATTTGTTCTACGTCGGGTTTGGCAAAAATATGATCGCCGCTCGTAAAGACATCAACGCCCGCCGCTTCCAATTCGGCCAAAGTTTTTGGGGTAACGCCGCTGCCGTGAGCGACATTTTCAACATTAGCAATAACCAAATCAGGGTGATAGGTTTTTTTTAGGCTGGGTAGAATTTTTTTGACGGCGTGGCGGCCGGTTTTGCCGACCACATCACCGAAGACAAGAAAACGCAACATGGGGGTTTAAATTCTAAGCACGAAGCACGAAATCCGAAACAAATTTTAATGACCAAAATTTCAAATTCGAAACGGTTTAGAATTTAGAAAATTTGGATTTTGATATTGTTTCGGGTTTCGAATTTAGAGTTTCGGATTTTTTTATTTAGCGTATTCAATAATTCTTTTTTCTCTGATAACGGTCACTTTAATTTCACCCGGATGCTGGAGTTCGGCTTCAATTTTCAGAGCGATGTCGCGCGCCATTTTGTAAGCGGCCACATCATCAATTTCTTCCGGTTTGACAAACACACGGACTTCACGGCCGGCCTGAATGGCATAAACTTTTTCAATGCCGGGGAAGGCGTTGGCGGTATTTTCCAGTTCTTCCAAACGCTGAACGTATTGTTCATAAGTATCGCGGCGAGCGCCCAGGCGCGAGCCGGAGATGGCGTCAGCGGCTTTAACAATGGAAGCAATTAGGGTTTTGGGTTTATCTTCGTGGTGGCCCAAAGCGGCGTAAGCGATTTCTTCGTCAAAATTAAATTTCTTCAAAATTTGGTGGCCGATTTCGGGGTGACTGCCTTGAGTTTCATGGTCAATGGCTTTACCGATATCGTGGAAAAAGCCGGCTTTTTTAGCCATCACCGCGTCCGCGCCCAACTCTTCGGCAATCATCGCCGAAAGATAGGCGACTTCCAAGGAGTGGTTTAAAACATTTTGGCCGAAACTGGTGCGAAATTTTAAGCGGCCGATAATTTGAACCAATTTCGGATCCAGGCCGGTGAAACCTAACTGGTAAACAGTCGCGTCGCCGGTTTTTCTGATGTCGGCGGATAATTCCACTTTGGCCGCTGCCACATAATCTTCAATGCGCGCCGGTTGAATGCGGCCGTCAGCGATTAATTTCTTCAAAGCCAAAGTCGCCACCTGGCGGCGAATCGGGCTGAACCCCGAGACAGTGATAACCGACGGGGTATCATCAATAATCAGTTCGCAGCCGGTAATTTTTTCAATGGTTTTAATATTGCGGCCTTCTTTGCCGATAATCCGCCCTTTCATTTCGTCATTGGGCAGATCAACGGTCGTGGTGGTGGTTTCCGCCGTTTGCGAGGCGGCATAACGTTGAATGGAATCCAAAATAATCTCCCGGGCTTTTTGTTCATAAACCTCGGTTGATTCATGTTCCATTTTTAAGATGCGGCCCATGAGGTCGTCTTTAATTTGAATCTCAACTTTTTTGAAGAGCTCTTCCTTAGCCTCTTCTTTAGAGAGGTTGGCGATGGTTTGCAGTTTTTGGATTTCTTGATCGCGCAGACCCTCAATTTCAAGTTTTATTTGATTGACTTTATCCACTCTTTCTTGGATTTTTTGCTGTTTGTCTTGCAAATCCAGAAGTTTTTGATCAAACATTGTCTCGCGTTTTTCCAAACGTTGTTGAATCAGACGCAAATCTTTGCGGCGCAATTCATCTTCATGTTTAGACGCGTCAATCATCTGCAGCGCTTTTTCTTTGGCCCGCAGGAGCATTTCTTGCTGTTTGTTTTTGGTTTCGTCAATGATTTTTTGAGCCTTAGCCTCCACCGAGTCGGCTTGAGTGATGGCGACTTTTTTACGCAAAATATAGCCGATGAGCGCGCCCAACATCAGGCCAAAAAGGGCTAAAATTAAATTTACGATAGACATAAAAACACTGGAGCTTGGGGGTTAGAAGCCAGCGTTGAAATACCAAAAATTGATTACTTTTTAAGTAATCCGGGGAAAGAGAGAGAAGAGTTTTGTTTCAGGAGTAAAGGTTTCATTTGATGGTGATTCTCTAAAATTCCGCTAAACTATCGGATAATTTCAACTATCTTAACTTGCTAAAACCGCCCAAAGCTGATTAATAATTTAAGATTGATTTAATTGTAGCACAGCTGCGGAAAAATATCAAGGGGCTTGACTTTTTGGTTCAGATTTGATATTGTAAAGTATCGTTGTTTTTAACAATCAAGACAAAACCCTTCTTCGCTCGCCTGAGGCGAGTTTCCGCCACTTCCATACTCTAGAGCATGGAAGTGCGGAGGATAGGACGAAGGGCAAGGTTTACCCCGCACCAAGTTTAAGCGCGAGATTAAATAAAAAGTTACAGAGCCGAAGGCGGCTTTCGCGTGTTAAAACGAACAACCCACAACAACGCACCGTTGAACTTTGGTGCGGGGGAGGACACAATGGTCTTAAGAGAAGACGTAGAAGAGGCGATATTGAAGTTTTTGGGGAAGAGTAATCCCACGCCACTGGAACTGATAAATATTTTGGCTAAGAAATTTCCCGTTTATGAAATCCGGATCGCGTTGGTAGAGATGCGGCGCTACGACCTCATCGGCTCCGACCGGCAGTTCAGACTGTTTCTCACTCCCGCCGGCCAGAAGCGGGCAGTTATCTAACTAAAAACCGAGCTGCAACCAGCCCGGTTTTTTTGTTGAAATGTTGCGGATAATTTATCTTTATTGTATAATAAAGTCAATGATTTAAGACTAAAATTTAATTGCCTAACCCTTACAGCCGAACTGTAAGGTATGGCACAGAAACTACTGGAATATAAAGGCGGTCATCCGTCTTGTCAAACTATTCCAGTAGTTGCTACTCGAAAGAGCAGTAGACGTTCTCTGAAAGGAGTACGCCGGCAAGCGGGTGGCCTTTTTTGTTTTGATTAATAATCAGTGAATGGTGGGATAGACATTCGCGAATTTAGATGACTGTTTATGGATAAAGAACGACAACAAAAAATTTATGAACTCCTGAAGCGCGGATTGAAACTCGCCGAAACCGGCGAGGAGCTTCCGGCAGAATGGGCGCGGGAGCTTTTCCCGCCCGAACGCCGCGAGTACGAGCTTGTTTATAACGGCAAAGAAACCGAGGAGCAAATTC
>CAZQSS010000022.1:0-14311 GCA_964596405.1 uncultured Gammaproteobacteria bacterium
GATAACCGCCTCGTCCAAATCGGAAAAATAACTCTTTTGGCCTTTCTCTAACTCTTCTTTGTCCTTCGCCACATAAACATTTAAACCTGTGCGCCTGTCTACGCCGCGCCCCGCAACAGTTTGTTTTGATAAATCAAAGCTGTTAAAAGAATTAAGATGCAGCATTTCATGAAGCAGGTTTTGATAAAAACAGGGCAATCCGCCCTCCGCAAACATTACAATCCCCTGCTTGTCAGAATCGTAATAAGCGTTCCACCTGACCATCGGGGCTTCATCTCTCTGTTCTTTGTTTAATTTCTTCAAATCAATAATATGAATATTTTCCGGCTTGATTTCCAGCCATTGTCCGCCGTAATTGCCCACAAATTTTTTCAAATTTTCGTTTATCTCCGCGATGGCCTCAAATTCTTCAACGGTTTTTTCTCTCTCCCACCTTGCTGTGGGCTGATTTTCAAAAATATTTTTATAAAATTCGCCGGCAACGCGCCTTTCTTCCGCGCCGCCTCCCACTACTTTAGACACGGCTGATTCGCGCAGCGGTTCAAAAAAATTACTTTCCGGATTTCTCATAAAATTATTCTTTATAAATTGTCACGCCCGTGGCTTCGGCTTCGGCTAAAGAATCCTCATAACCAGCAAGCTCCTCCTCAAGAAACGCGCGCAGATCCTCTGGCAAATTGGGGTCGGCTAACGCCTCCTTTAAGCCCACAACAAACTCTTTGACTTTTTGCCGTTTTTCCATTTCTTTAGCCGCCTCTTGCGCTTCGGGCGGAGTAAATTTTTCTCCAAACATATAAATAATATCTTTCACTCATCCTTACAAACTCCAGTTTGTAAGGATGTTTTTATCTTTTCTTATTGACAATCTTGCGGTCCTATGCTACCATCTTAACAGAACATTAAACCCTTTCAAGGAGTAACTGATGACCAAAGCAAAAATGGTTCTGCATCACGACGATCCGCCCTGCACTGCCCGCTTATCAAAAAATGGCTTTTGTCCAAAGTGCCAATTCATCCCGGACATGCAGAGTACTTGCCTCTACCCCCATTGCCCTTCGTGCGATACTCCCTTAAAAAACTTGAGGTGCCCCAAGTGTAACCAAATCTTTGAACGCACCAGTTCATAAATTCTCATAATCATACTCCTCTGCTGTTGCCCGAGCGGTCCAACGACTGACTCGGTCTCCAACGCAGAGCATCCATGCCCCGTAGCGGTTGCCCGATGAAATCGGGAGGTCGCCAAGTTGGTGGTCTTGCTCCCGACGGAAATCGGTCTCCAACGCTACGAACTTCACCCCAGCCCCACTCTTCGGAGAGGGGCTTTTTTTTTCTCACGCCCCATGGCATTTTTCGATTTATTTCTGTGTTCTCGGCGCTAAAAGTTAATTTTTGATAACTTACTCCTCTGCTGTTGCCCATTGACAACGCCACAGAGATTTGTTACTTTATTTATAGAACAACTAATTAAGGAGGTGTGCGTAATGCCAGACGGATGGATATGCAGTGTTTGCGGCGCGCCAGCATATTATGATGGCAGATGCGGTGATGAGCCAGTTTTGACCTGCAGTTGCGACCAGGGTGAATGGATAGATGACGGTCGCGGAGGGTATTACGATAACCCAACGGGCGCAAAACCGGTAAGAGGAGCCCCAAGAAAGGGCGGAGGCAATCGCCCAATTATCATCATCCGAAAATAGGCACTTGCTTATTTCCCGTGTTTTAACAACACTTGTACTTTCTAATAACCATACCCCTCTGCTGTTGCCCGAGCGGTCCAACGACTGACTCGGTCTCCAACGCAGAGCATCCATGCCCCGTAGCGGTTGCCCGATGAAATCGGGAGGTCGCCAAGTTGGTGGTCTTGCTCCCGACGGAAATCGGTCTCCAACGCTACGAACTTCACCCCAGCCCCACTCTTCGGAGAGGGGCTTTTTTTTTATCCCTCACACTCCACCACGCTCCTGTAATTTTTTCTACATAACATCCTTACATCCTTAAGATTGTAAGGATGTCTTTATTGTCCGTGACACTTTTTATACTTTTTCCCCGAGCCACAAGGACACAAATCATTGCGGCCGACTTTGGCGCCGGCGTCGGTGTGTGAAAATTCTTTGGGTGGGGCAAGCGGAGTGGCGCCGGCTTCTTTTTGCGCGCCGGTCATTCTAATCCCCTGCCGTTCCATCAGCGATGGCGCCAAATCCAAACCAATACCGACTTTATAAATACTGTAAACCACTTCTTTTTGAATTGAACTGACCAGTTCATTAAATAATCTGTAAGCTTCTTTTTTATATTCCACGAGCGGATCGCGCTGGCCATAACCGCGCAGGCCGATGCCCACGCGCAAATAATCAATCGCCACCAAATGTTCCACCCACAAAGTATCAATAGAACGCAAAAGCATGCCTTTTTCCACTTCCAGCATCAGCTCCGGATTGTTTATCTGTTTTTTTAATTCCTCATAACGGGTTTTGGCAAGTTTGACCAAAAACTCAATAATTTCCGTCCGGGCAATCGCTTCATCCAACCGGCCATTCCCCTTGCTATGCAAACTTAACAACTCGTCTTTTTCCGACGCGTGAATAGGGAAAATAGTGACGGCGGTTTCGTAAATTTCTTTGATATTCCAATCCTGGGCCGCTGTGCCGCCGGTATGATAATAAACAAACTGTTCAATTTCTCGCTCTACCAATTCCATGACGCGCTTCTGAAGCGTTTGGACACTGTCATCCCCGACCACGATCGGGGATCCAGACTGGATTCCCGCGTTCGCGGGAATGACAATGGTTGAGTCCTTCGTTTCCGCCGATTGATGGTTCAGGATGACAGTGGACGATTGGCCTCCGACAGCGGCCTTCTCCCGTTCGTATTCTTCCAAAATTTCTTTGCGGCGTCTATAAATCACGGTGCGGTGCTTGTTTAAAACATCGTCGTAATCCAGCAAGTGTTTACGAATATCAAAATTATTGCCTTCAACTTTTTTCTGAGCCGATTCCAACGAACGCGACACCATTTTATTTTCAATCGGCATGTCTTCCGGCATCTTTAAAAATTCCATCATCCGTTTGATGCGGTCCGAACCGAAAATGCGCATCAAGTCATCTTCCAGTGAAACGTAAAATTGCGAAGCGCCCGGGTCGCCCTGGCGGCCGGCGCGACCGCGCAACTGATTATCAATGCGCCGCGATTCATGCCGCTCGGTGCCGATGACCAAAAGACCTCCGGCTTCTTTGGATTCTTTGGCTAAAATAATATCCACGCCGCGGCCGGCCATGTTGGTGGCGAGCGTGACGGCACCCGGCGCTCCCGCCTTGGCAATAATCTCGGCTTCTTTTTCGTGGTTTTTGGCATTAAGGATTTCGTGCGGCACGCCCTCGCGGCTCAGCAGTTCGCTCAAGAGTTCATTTTTTTCAACCGAGATGGTGCCCAAAAGCACCGGCTGGCCCTTGGCGTGTCGTTCTTTAATTTCTTTGATGACCGCCTGAAATTTACCCATTTCACTTTTGTAAATGCGGTCAGAATGATCTTGGCGGATCATCTGGCGGTGTGTCGGCACTTCCACCACTTCCAACTTATAAATTTTGGCAAACTCTTCGGCCTCGGTGGCGGCCGTGCCCGTCATGCCGGCCAATTTTTCATAAAGACGAAAATAATTTTGAAAAGTAATGGTGGCGAGCGTCTGGCTTTCGCGCTGAATTTTGGCGCCTTCTTTGGCTTCTATGGCCTGATGCAAACCCTCACTGTAACGGCGGCCAAACATCAGCCGGCCGGTAAATTCGTCAACGATAATCACCTCGCCTTCTTTGACAATGTAATCGCGGTCGCATTTAAAAAGCGCGTGCGCTTTTAACGCCTGCTCCAGGTGATGCACGGTGCTCACGCCGCCTTCGGCATAGATATTTTCCACACCCAAAGATTTTTCCAATCTCTCAATACCGCTTTCGGTAAAAGTGGCGCTGCGTAATTTTTCATCAATATTAAAATCTTCATTTTCAACCAGATGCCCAACCAGTTCGGCAAATTTATAGTACTTCTCGGTCGCTTCTTCGGCTGGCGCGCTGATAATCAAAGGCGTCCTCGCCTCATCAATCAAAATGGAATCAATTTCATCAACAACGGCGTAATGAAGCGGCCGCTGGCTCATATCCTCCGGCCGAGTGGTCATGTTGTCGCGCAAATAATCAAAACCATATTCATTGTTGGTGCCGTAAACTATATCACACTGATACGCTTCGCGGCGATTGACCGGCCGCAAGTGCGACGGTTCAACTTTCACCAGCGGCGCCACAACTTCTGACCCCCTCTCCGTCTCCCCCTTGTCAGGGGGAGTAATTGCCACCCCTCCTGACAAGCCTGCCTGACCGGTAGGCAGGGAGGGGGCTGGGGGGAGGTCAGCTCGAAACCCCGGTTCATAAATATAAGAAATCAGCTGTTGCTGAATACAGCCGACGGACAATCCCAGAGCGTGATAAATCCGCCCCATCCAAACCGCGTCGCGTTTAGCCAAATAATCGTTGACGGTCACCACGTGCGCGCCCTGGCCGGTTAAGGCGTTTAGATAAACCGCCGCCGTAGCGGTTAATGTTTTACCTTCACCCGTTTTCATTTCCGTAATATAACCGTGGTGCAAAAAAACACCACCCAAAAGCTGGACGTCAAAATGACGCTGGCCAATCACCCGTTTGGCCGCTTCGCGCACCGTGGCAAATGCTTCGGGCAATAAATCATCCAAGGTTTCGCCCTTTTCCAGCCGATTTTTGAATTCTGTTGTCTTGCCTTTCAGCTCTTCATCCGATAATTTCTGCGCGGCCGGTTCCAAGTCATTAATCACCTCAACCAACGGCTGATAAAGTTTGAGCAGCCGCGCGTTGGGATCGCCAAAAATTTTAGTTAAAATTGACATCTGATTTATCTTTTGACCCGACGGATACTTTTTTCAATCCGTTTTTCTTTGAGCGAAATAATCTGGCGTTTTAATTCATCGTGCACTTCGTCAATGGCAATATAAACATCTTCATCTGTTTCTTCGGCGCGCAAAAGACGGCCGTCAATGGTTAAATTAACTTCGGCTCTAAAAATTTCACCCTTGCGATGATGCTGGGTAATTTTACCCAACTCAATGTGAGCCTGGGCCGCGTCCACGTCAAACCTGACCAAAAACTTTTTGAGCGCCTCAACTTTCTTGGTGGCGTAATCTTGAAGCGCCTCGGTTAACTCAAAATTTGTCGCCTTAATTGCTATGTTCATAATCTAAATAAAATTAAATTAAACTTCTATAAAGTATAGTCGTTTTAAGCAAAAAAGTAAAGGATAGATTATCGCCCTATCTGACAATTTGCACCTCTTCTTCCAAATCAACGCCCAGCCTGTTTTTTACTTCTTTCTTGATTTTTTTGACTAGAGCCAATACATCTTTGGCCGTGGCGCCGCCCAGGTTGATGATAAAATTGCCGTGAATGGTGGAAACTTGCGCTTGGCCCACTTGCGTGCCCTTCAGTCCCGCCTGTTCCACCAACCACCCGGCCGGAATCTTTTTGTGTTTGATAAACTCCTCGGGCAATCCGTGATCTGCGCCTATCTGTTTTAAAATCTGTGTTTTATCTGTGATAGCAAAGTTTTTAAAAAAACATCCGGCGCTGGATTGTTTGGGCTGGGATTTATCGCGATGGTCTAAAAAATATTTCACTTGCGCCTGAACTTCGGCCGGATTCCCCTGCTCCATTTCCAATTCGGCGGATAAGATAATATCGTTTTTGAATTTGCTTTTGAAAAAACTGTTACGGTAACTGAAACCGCAATCATCTTTTGATAATTTAATAATTTTACCGTCGCGCCAAACTTCTACGGTTTTGATGACTTGGGCCGTGTCAAACCGAAACGCGCCGGCATTGCCGCGAATGGCGCCGCCAAAAGTCCCGGGGATGCCGACCGCCCACTCCAGCCCCTTCAGTCCGCGCTTGGAAGCTTCGCGGGCCACCGCGCTCGTGGTCTCGCCCGCGCCAACTTGTAGCTTGTAACTTGTAGCCTGTAACTTTTTGATCTGTAAACCAGTGATTGAAATCTTCACCACCAGCCCCGGCCAACCAGCATCGCTCATAAGGACATTGCTGCCGCCGCCCAAAATCAAAACCGGCAATTTTTTTTCTTTGGCCCAGGCAAAGGCTTGAGAAAGTTCTTCGGGTTTTTTAATCAAAATAAAAAAACGCGCCGGCCCGCCAATCTTAAAAGAAGTATACTGCGCTAATGGCATGTCTTTTTGAATTTTCAAATTTACATCAGACATAACGTTTTCTAAATTCTAAACTCTAAATCCGAAATTCGAAACAAATTCTAATCACCAAAATTCTAAATCTTAAAAGTTTCGAATTTAGAAAATTTGGATTTTGATATTGTTTAGGATTTCGTGCTTCGGATTTAGGATTTAACTAATCGCTCTGCCAACTTGTAAATGTATCCTGCGCCCATCATTAAAATCACATCGCCCGGTTTAATTAAACCATCCAGAATTTTTTTGGTTTCGTCCAAATCCGCGCCATAGTAACTTTCAGTCAGACCTTTCTTTTTTAAAACCTTCACCAAATCTTTAGAGCTGATTCTGTCTTCGCGCGGTTCGCGGCCCGGCGCCGACCAAATTTCATTGAGAACAACAATGTCGGCGTCCAAAAAAGCGTCAATAAACTGATCAAACAGCATCCGGGTGCGCCACTTGTGATGCGGGTGAAACGCCAAAATAATCCGCTGATCCGGATATTTTTGCCGCGCCGCTTCAATCGTGCCTTTAACGCCGGCCGGATGATGGCCGTAATCGCTGATTATGGTGGCGCCGCGATACTCGCCCAGTTTTTCAAATCGCCGCCAAGAACCTTTAAAATCGTCTAACACTTTTTGAATCGCTTCCGGTTTGACGTCCAAACTCATGGCCATGGCGGCCGCGGCCAAGGCGTTGTAAATGTTGAAACGACCCGGTATGTGAATTATGAATAATGAATTATGAATTAGGAATGACTGCGAGTCGACGGATGATTTGATGTTGGTTGCTCGATAATCGGCCGAGTATTCTATGCCAAATGTTTGCTTTTTGTGTTCGGTATCTTGAATTTTCTGGCATTCTTCATCGTCTACATTTAACAAAAGCGTGCCGCCGGGTTTGGTTTGGCTGATTAATTTTTCAAACGCGCCGACAATTTCCGCCAAATCTTTATAATAATCCAAATGATCTTCTTCTATGTTAGTGATAATGAGATGAGCCGGATGAATATTTAAAAAATTGCGATAGGCCTCGCAAGCCTCCACCACAAACGGCCCCTGGCCCATTCTAAATCCGCCGCCGTGCTCGCCCGCCACATTGCCGCCGGCAATCACCAAGGGGTCCAAACCGCCGGCCGCCAGCATCAGCCCCAGTAAAATCGTGGTGGTGGTTTTGCCGTTGGTGCCGGAGATGGCGATGGTCGGCCGCTCTTGTGAGATCAAACCCAAAGCCTGCGCGTAAGTATAAATCGGGATGTTGCGCTTTTGCGCTTCCACTAATTCGGGATTATCTTTGGGTGAGGCCGCCGAAGTATAAATAACTTTTTCCACGTCGGCTTCCAAATTTTTCGCCTGATGACCCAGCTGAACGGCAATACCCAACTTGCGTAACTCCTCAATAATCGGCGACTCTTCCAAATCTGAACCGGTCACTTTGATACCCGACACAGACGCTAAACGCGCCAAAGCCGAAACGCCATGGCCGCCAATGCCGACAAAATGAATTTTCTTGGTTTGAAAAAATGTTTTATCCATAAAAAGATTATCTCAAAAAACCGGCTTTTAAGCAAGATTTGAGCTTAAAAAAACGAATCTGCGCTAATCTTGGCCAATCTGCGGGGCTTGACAAGATTCTGATTTTGTGGTATACTATATTGTTAAATGATGAAATGGGCGTTAAGTAATAATTTTAGGCTCAGAATACAGTAGTTTGACAATTTAAAAGCTAAACCCTTTTAAATCAAGGGGGACACAAGATAACGGTTAAATAGGCTTATGGCCGAGGTAACCGTTCGGGTAAGATAGTTAGGAAATTTAGCCGGTTTCGACTGGCTGGCTCCTAACGCTTATCTGCCTCTAGAATCACCAATCTGTCTTCGGACAGCGAGGTGATAATACTAGAGATTAATCTTTGTCCTACTTGATGTGGAAAGGTTTACCCCCACACCATTTTCAATTAAGCCATCCGGTTATTGCTCATGAGAGGCGAAGCCGATAATACTGCTCCTGACAAGCTCTGAAAAATGACTTACTTAAAAATGGTGTGCGGGGGTTTGACAGTTCTTTAAACAAACGCCTTGTCATACGATGGGGCAAACACGGAGGTGTACGATGGGGATTATAATCATCGTGGCAGCGGTCGTTGCGGGCGCAATCACTGGCGGTTTCAATGGCAAGACGACACCAGCCATATTTAAAAACCGCGTCCCCGGCAGCTGGCTCAACACTTTTGACTGGATTTTAGTCGGGGCAGCTATCGGTCTGACTTACGGCGTGGGCATTGTCGCGATCAGAGCCGCAATCAAGCTTTTCTTCTAAACACTCCAACCAACGTTCCCTAACGGAACACCTCAAGAGCGGACCACCAACGGTTCGCTCTTTTTTTGTTAAAATTTCTCCAATTCTCATTCTCTCATTCGTACGAATGTGCGAATATCTACCTTCTCTAATTCGCGCGAATAGGAGCAGAGAAAAAACCGAGTATAACATCCCGTCGCAGTTCCAGCGATAATTATTCTCACCTTAAAAACCTTTTGCGCGAAACGCCTTACGGCTCCCCCCGTGCTAAAATTATGTATCTTTTTAGAACTGCAACGGGATTGTTAATTGTCACAAAAATAACTTCGCCTGTGGCTCGTGATTTTTGGACATTAACAAAAAAGAAGCAGAGGTTATCCCTGCTTCTTGAAAGTTACTTTTTTGAACGAGAACGCCTAATGGCTTGTTTAAAGTAAGCCGCGGCCAGCTTTTTGGCGTCTTTTTGTTTTTCAGTCTTGGCTGAAGCGTTCGGTTTAAAGATATAGTACAAAATCAGACGGCCTGCTTCATCTAACGAATCAATAACCTCAAGCGCGGCTGAATAGGCCAGGACATCGGATTTACGACTTGTCCGTTTTCTTTCCATCACACTCCCTCCTTTTTGGTCAGTTCACCGCGAAGGTAATTGTTATCGCTACGGATGAAAAGCGCGGCCCAAGCATCCGGCTGCCAGTCCTTTTGAATCCAGCAAACCCAGCAACCCAAAGCAAACTGCACCTCCAGCCCCTTGATCATGGGATGTTCAGCCCTGCCTATCTGATAATCCGGCATGATCGCGCTGTCAAAGATAACGGCGCCATCTTCGCCATAGATTTTCAGATGATCGCCGGCATCAATAGGGTGGGTACCGGCGTATCCGATTTTGCCGTCTTCTTCCAGAATCCACGGGTACGCCGTATCAATGCCTTGTTCAATCAGCCAGTCCAACTTGCCGACATACTTTTTCATTTTTGTCCTCCTTATAGCTGACTGTCGGGTTTGGAACGGTCGCGATTTTTGTTGACGCCGGTGAGTGCCTTGCGGAGCCAATCAACATACCACTCAAGAGTCTTGATTGTGCATTCCTGCATCGTGAGTTTTTCTTCGGCTTTTTCCAGCCTTGGCCACATTTCGTCCACTTTCATCTTATATATCCGATGCTCAACGAGAAGCGAATTCAGCACGCTCTGCCAGGTTCCATTTGATGAGCCGGCGGAACACAATTCGTTCCAAAGGACATTCAAAGCCAGTTCGGCGGTCACGGACACAGAGCTGCCACGGCCATCAATGAGATGGACAATTACCTTGCCGAATTTCAAACCGGCAAACCGCGCGCTCCATCCCCACGGACCTAAACACGAACCGCCGCGCGACTTAAACCAACCGCCGAGTTTTAAGAGCAAGACCGGCATGATGACCGGACCGATATCCTTGGGGTCCAGAATTTCATAGGTGACGCCGCCATCATCATTGCGAAAACACGCCAAAGTGTAACCGCGGATGTTACGCCGCCAGAATTCTTTAAGCCAGCTCCACGGGTTTCGGCCGTCAAAGACAATGCCGAACCAGTAGAAACCGATACCCACAAGAATCAGGAAGCCGAAAAAATAAACCAAGCTTGGATGAACGGCGATTTCCTTATGAAACGCCCAATAAAAAATAACGCCCGCCGCCATCTTCACAATAAACGAAATCACCATCTTCAGCCAAATGCGCGGCATGGGCAGATACGCATCCAGGTTCTTGATTATCATCGCTTCCTCCCTGCCCTTCGTAGCTTTATGCGTAGAAGGGCTGACGTTGATTTTTCTAAAGACCTGCTTTTGTTTTACTCTATTTTTTGATGGCTGTCAAGAATAAACCGGCGCCGTCTTTTGGACTTTTTACAAAACAACCGTCTTTGTCATACGAACATTTAATGTTTTTGAAACCGTTATTTTTAAATAAAGTCACTAATTCTTTTTTTAGAAAAAAATGAATATAACGTTGAATTTTTTTGCCCGGGGTCGCCTTCCAAGGAATACTTACATCTCCCCTGTCCCAACCAACCGGCGGATTTTTTAATTGCTCACTGACCTGAAATTTTTCTTCGGCATAATCTGAGGCCATATTCCAAACCGTAATTATCACCCGGCCGCCCGGCCGCAAGACCCGCCAAATTTCTTTCACCGCTTTCTGTCTTAATTCGCTTGAGGGAATGTGGTGCAAGACGGCCAAAGCAAAAACCACATCAAAACTTTTTTCTTTGAACGGCAATTTAGTTACATCGCCCTTAATAAACTTGACCCGTCCGGTTTTTTTTAAATTCTTGATTCTTTTTTGGGCGATTTTTAATAGTTTGGCGCTGACATCCAACCCGACATAATCAATTGACCGATCGGCTAAAACATCGTATAATACAGCATTACCGCATCCGGCATCCAAAATCTTCTGATGATTCTTAACATATTGTCTTACTCTCTCTTTTCCCAAAATCAAAAACGGCCGCTTTTCATTCCATTCTTTAGCGATTACATTATAATCACTTTCAACTTTTTTTAAAATTCTTTTAGCCAATTTTGAATTCATAGCTTTGAAATCTCCCTGTCATTCCCGCGCAGGCGGGAATCCAGTGACGAATTGTCTGGATCCCCATTTTCATGGGGATGACAAATAACAACATGGAAAAAATAATCTTACAAATTCTCAAACAGCCACATCTGACGGCCGAGAAGCTTGATAAAATCAAGCGTCAACTGTCGGCGGTCAATCATCTGCCCCCGCCGCCCACGGCTGATTTGTTGCGGGCCTACCGCAATCTTTTGGCTCGGAAAAAAATCCGGCCGAATTTAGAATTGGAAAAACTTTTAATAAAAAGAAGAGTGCGGTCGGCCTCAGGCGTGGCGATTGTCACGGTTTTGACCAAACCCTGGCCGTGCCCGGGCCAATGTGTTTACTGCCCCAGCCAAGCCGGCATGCCCAAAAGTTATTTAAAGAATGAGCCGGCCGCTCAACGCGCCTATTCTACCAAATTTGATCCGCGCAAACAAGTCTTAATGCGTTTGCAAACCTTGTATGATAACGGGCATCCGGTAGATAAAATTGAGCTGATTGTCAAAGGCGGGTCGTGGAACGCCTATCCGCCATCTTACCAAGTTTGGTTTATAAAAGAATGCTTTAGAGCGTGCAATGATTTTCAACCTCCCCTTGTCCCTCCTTTCCAAGGAGGGGATAAAATTCCTCCCCTTGGAAAGGGGAGGTTAGGTGGGGTTGATTTACAAAAAGAACAAACGAAAAACGAAACGGCTGGTTGCCGTATCGTCGGCCTGACACTGGAAACCCGGCCGGATTTGATAAATCCGAAAACTATCCGCCAGATGCGCCAACTGGGTTGCACCCGGATTGAGCTGGGCGTCCAGCACACCGACGACAAAATTTTAAAACTCTGTGAGCGCGGCCACAATCTGCAACAAACCAAAGACGCCACGCGCCTTTTGCGCCAGGCCGGTTTTAAACTTGATTATCATCTGATGCCGCAACTGCCCGGCGCCACGCCCAAAAAAGATTTTGAAATGTTCAAAAAAGTTTTCGCCGACTCGGACCTGCGGCCGGATATGATTAAAATCTATCCCTGCACCGTCGTGCCCGACTCGCCACTTTATACTTGGCACAAACAGGGCAAATATAAACCTTACCCGACCAAAAAATTAGTGGAGATGCTCATCAGTGTCAAAAGCGAACTCATCCCCTACTCCTGCCGCATTTCGCGGCTGATTCGCGATATTCCTTCCACCGAGATTGTGGCCGGCAATCGCGTTACCAACTTGCGCGAAGTGATTCAGGTGGAAATGAAAAAAAGAAATTTAAAATGTAAATGTTTACGCTGTCGCGAAGTTGGGCATCAGGAATTAGGAATTAAAAATTATGCATTAGGACCGAAATTATTTATTGAAAAATACGAAGCGAGCGGCGGGACAGAATATTTTTTGAGTTACGAGGATGCCAAACGCAATATTGTGTTAGCTTTCTGCCGATTAAGAATTGACCTGGTGGGATTGTACCCGGCCTATATCCGCGAGCTGCATACTTATGGACAAGTGGCGACACTGAAACACTTGAACACTGAAACACTGGTGCAACACACTGGATTCGGAAAAAAATTACTGGCCGAGACGGAAAAAATCTGTCACGGACAAAAAATTTCTAAACTCGCGGTTATCTCCGGCATCGGCGTACGCCAATATTACAAAAAGCTCGGCTACCGGCTGGAAGACACTTACATGGTCAAAAATCTTTAATTCTTTATCCTCTCTTTCTATCTTCTCTAATTCGCGCGCCTGCCCGCCTTTGGCGGAAATAGGAGCAGATAAACTATTCTCTTATTCGCGCGAGGGATTAATTGATTAATTTGGTTGGTTTTTTCCATTACATTGGATGGTTTCTTTAATAGTTGATACCGCCGTGAGCCAGCATTTTAAACTCGTCAAACTTCTGAAGCCGCGGCACCGATACATGAGGTCTCGAATACATTGAATAAAAGATTCTGCAGAATTGCTGGTCGTGGGTAAATTTAATTGAAGATATTTCAGATAATTATGATAATCGGGATAGTTCTGTAACAATCCACCCAAGACTCGTCGCAGACCTCGAGAAGTGCTCCGGCTACGAATCTCGGTTAATTCGGTTAAAATTGGTAATAATTCCTTTGGTTTGTTGGTTTTCAGCAATCGTTGAACTGTCTGCAGAACATGGAGGGCGTAAGCTCGTTGAGTTTGGAGAACCGACCCCGGCTAAGGGCGTAGAAGAAGGTGGCGATACAGGCGACGGTTGAAGCAATCGGCAAGAAGCCTTTCACCACATCACCGCTCATGATGATGTAGGTGACACAATTGAGGGTTGAGGTGAACACCCACAGAGTCCAGGTGGCGGCATTGGGCTTGGACAGACCTTTGAGGATCTGTTTGTTGTAGATGGCAAAAGCCGCCAACTGCAGCACACCGCCGAGCACGGATAAAATAATACCCATGATTTCCTCCAGGTTTTTTGTTTTTTGAAAGAACTCTCTTACATCAAGAACGACTAAATATTTAATCATCCTTGATGTAAGGACGAGAGTTTGGTTTCTCGTCCTTTGAAGTTTTGGTGTTTTGGTTGTCAAATCCATCCTCTCCACCAGCACACCAGTCTGGCCGCGAGTTCCCAAAAAAGAAAAACCGTCCGACTACGGCACCACCACTGTGAAGATGCGGGGTCGTAGGGGATTGTTGAAACATCAGGGATCAAGACCTTGTACAACATTTTCTCTGCCGTCCAGACACATCTCTGGATGTGGTCTGGGTGCGCGATCAAGACAATGGTTTTCCATTCCGGGCGCGCTATTTTTATGGCCGCAAAGAAATCGGGCGTAGTAATGTGGGGCGCGAACCGTGGTCCCACAATCACTTCACATGGAATCGCCTGGTTGCAGTCAGCAATTTCCCATTGGGTGCCGATGGGCAGGTTGAATCTTATGTGCAGACTGATCAAGAGAGCAGCGATGGAAGCGTTACTTCTCCCCACAGGCTGTGATTCGTTGTGAGAACCGAAAGGAATGGCAATGACAGCATCCACTTTTGAAAAATCCTCGACTGGGGATGGCACTGGTCTTTTCCAGACTTTGAAGAGCTGTAAAAATTTCACGGCGGCCTCCTTTAGTCGTTGGTTTCGTGTTATTTTAGTTTGAAAAGAACTTTCTTACATCAAGAACGACTAAGTATTTAATCATCCTTGATGTAAGGACGAGAGTTTG
>CAZQSS010000023.1:0-13155 GCA_964596405.1 uncultured Gammaproteobacteria bacterium
AACGGATAGAATGCAAGATTGCGGATCTTGTGATCGAGGTTCGATTCCTCGCGGGTGCACCAAAAATTAAAATAAGACATTTTTAAGAAGATGCTCCGACGCAAGGTCGGAGTCCCGACTGGGACGTCGGGACGGATCTTGTGATCGAGGTTCGATTCCTGGTGAGGGCAATTTAGTGTGGGGGTTCGTCCTGTCATCCGACAGGACGCCCGGTCGAATGACCGGGCGATTCCTCGCGGGCGCAATTTGAGAGATATCTGATTTATTATGTCCAGAGATTTTTTTCACAATACCGAAGAAGAGTTTGACGAAAGCAAACATTTGTCCAGCCGGGAAATTTGGGAGGGGATAGCCAAAAATCTCATGGCTTTTTTTAATGATATAATGTATAGATTTGAAATCGGTTGCCACCAAAAGATTGAAGGCGCGGCCGGGACGATAAAACACGGTCAAGAAATGGGGCTACTGGATGATAATGATGTAAAAAAGATAGAAGGAGAAGTAAAGATTTTGGCCGGTAAGCTGGAGGCGATAAAAGAATATGATTCAATCTATTTGGACGAAGAGGGCGCATGGGCCGATAAAGATAAAAATCCCAAAAAGTTTTTGGAGTGCCGCAAGCGATTGACTTGGGAACAGGAAAAAATGGTTGGTATTTTTAAAGAGGAGTTTCTTAGTGAAATTCTCAAAATTTTTAAAGAGTTGGTTGACTCCACTGCCGCCGGCCAGTTATTGAATAAATTTGAGAGCGGTTTTATTAATCGTGACGGCGGTATTTTACCGGTTCGTAAAGGAACGGGCGCGCCAAAAAATAGCTCTAAAGAAATCCATCCGGAATTTCTCCGCACCCTTAACGAAAGCTCTTTGGGCGCCAATGTTTTAAGTGAGGGTTTTTTCAAGCTTTTGAAACAGGAAAGAGAAATAATTGACGAGCGTCTTTACGGCGGTAAAAAAGAGCGGCCTTACTAAGATTACAAATTAAAAACCCTGTTCTTTGGTGAACAGGGTTTTAAGTTTGGTTAAACATCGTCGTAAATGAAAGTGGCGATCATTTCGCGCAGGGCGCGGGAGCTTTTGCGCGCCAGCTTGAGACAAGAGATGGGGAAGATGAGATCGGCCAGGTTGGTGGGTTCCAGCCAGCCGTCAACGAGCGCGGTGGCGACAAAGAGCAGGTGAGGTTCGCGTTTGAGACATTTGGCGCGCTGAGGGCAGTGGAGTTTCTTAACCAGGTGGCGGATTTTGGCCACGCAACGGCTGCAAATCAGCTGGTTGGTCTCGGGAATGGAGTCGGAACGATACACCGCCCGCACCTTGTCTCGCTTGGCAAAATCCTTAAGACAAAAAGAGCAATAAGTCGCCATTTTGACCTCCTTGAATGATTTTATCTTGGCTAGTTTTAGCGTAAATTCATTATATCATAACTTGTGCCTCTTGACAAATATTCTGTTTTGTGGTATAGTAGTTTGTCAAGCTGAAAGTAGGCATAGTGCTTACCGGAAGCTGGCAAAGTTCGTTTCCATAACCAACCCCGCCCATACGGGACGGGGCAAGCAAGGAGGTCCTGCAATGAACACGAACCCGAACAAGAGCAAGAACGTCACAGTGTGCGAACTGATCGTCGGCTTCTACCTGAACGCGCCGTTCACCCTCAAGGTGGACGACCGCGGACAGCTGGCCGGGCTCGACAAGGGCTACCTGATGGTCATCTTCAAGGCCCCGGCGAGCAAGCTCGACCGGAACAGCCCATGGGTGATCATGGTCAACGACACGCGCGGTCACGTGGTGGGAGCGGCCAGGGACATCAAGAACCCCAAGAACCCCACCCAGGCGGAGATGGACAAGCTCGCGGCGGCCATGCGCAAGCCGGCCCAGGTCCAGGTCAAGCAGACCCCCAGGGGCAACGAGTTCGTCAACGTCTCGTACCCCAAGGGCCGGAATCTGTCGCAGGGCTACCTCGCGGTCAACTACTACAAGCCCAACGCGCCGGTCTCCACGCCGACCAAGGACGGCCAGAAGGTCCTCTGGGGCATGGAGTCCACGGGCACCAACGGCACGGTGCAGGTGATGCTCATCCAGACGAAGTTCGACGTCGTCGTGGACGCCACCAGGCCCGAGTCGAAACCCGAGGCCAAGCCCGAGACGCCGGTCCCCGCGACCGACTCGAACGAGGTCCCCGTGATCTCCGTGACCCCGCCGGCCACGCCCGAGCCGACCGACTCGAACGAGGTCCCCTCGGACGAGCACAACGACCAGACCACCTAACGGACTCTGGTAACGCGAGACCCTTTGTGAACGCAAAGGGTCTTTTTTTTATTAACGTCCAAAAATAATAAGCCGCAGGCGAAATTATTTTTGTGACAGTTAATAACCCCGTCGCAAGTTTTAAAATAGATACTTTAAATTAAATTTGGAGAGCCCTGCCTGCCGGCAGGCAGGCGTTAGGCGATATCGCGGATAAAACAGTCTTTAATCTCAAAATTATAACGAACTTGCGACTGGGGTTTGCGATTGGCGGCCGGGCTTGACAAGTTTTTGTTACAATTACAGCAATTTATGATATAATTCCAAAAAGGGGTATTGTGTGTTTTTATTAAGCGGCGGGGTTTATGAAAAAAAATAACAAACAAATTACAATTTTTGAAGGCAAAAAAATACGGCGGCATTACGACGAGAAAACCGAAACATGGTATTTTTCGGTGGTTGATATTATCTTTGCGCTGACTGAAAGCGCCAACCCAACGGATTATTTGAAAAAATTAAGGAAAAGGGATGCTGAACTTGGAAATTACATAGGGACAAATTGTCCCCAGGTAGAAATGACTACAGAAACCGGAAAAAACAGAAAAACCTTAGCCGGCAACCCGGAGCATTTATTTAGGATTATTCAATCTGTTCCGAGTCCGAAAGCCGAGCCAATAAAGATTTGGTTGGCCAAAGTCGGTTATGAAAGAATTCAAGAGGTATCCAACCCAGAGAAGGCCTTGAACAGATCAAGGGTGTACTGGCAAAGAATGGGGCGAAGCGAAAAATGGATTCAGCAGAGGATGATGGGACAGGAAATCAGAAATAAATTAACGGATTATTGGAAAAATAACGAGGTTACAGAACAAGATGAATACGCTATTTTGACGGACATTATTCATAAAGAGTGGAGCGATTTGTCCGTAAAACAACATAAGCGGTTAAAAAATCTGAAGTCAGAAAATTTGCGCGACCACATGTCGGATGCCGAAATAGTTTTTACGGCCTTAGCCGAGCTTTCCACTCGCCAAATTGCGGAAACGGAACAAACCCGAGGACTTGAAGAAAATAAAATCCCGGCGCGTAAAGGCGGACGAATTGCCAAAAACGCACGGTTGGAGTTAGAACAAAAAACCGGCCAGCAAGTGGTCAGTGGGAAAAATTTTAAATTACCCGGCAGCAAAAAAGTTAAAAGATTAATATAAAATGCCATACTATATCCATAGCCAAACGCGCAATACGAGAGAGAGGGAGAGAGAAAGAGTGAAACATTCAAATGAAATTTTTGGCCAACGATGGCAAAACATACAAAGCAGAACAGTGGTATTTTAGCGTTGTGGACGCGGTAAGAATTTTAACAGGAAGTTCAATACCTAAAAGATACTGGTCCGATTTGAAAAAGAAGCTTAGAAAGGAAGGAAGTCAGGTGTACGATAAAGAGGACGAATACTCCCATCACCTATTTAAATGGCGTCCGCACATATCTTGTAAAAGAAAAAGCCCCCAGCGCGGACGAAACCGCACAGGGGTCTTCTTCGTGAGTATTAACTATACTATAGCAGATCTATAAATTTTGTCAAATTGGGTTATCAACAGGGGATATTAAAAAGCAAACAGGCTAGAAAGTTATTAGCGGCGAAAACTTTTTACCGGCTGGAGAAAAATTCAAAAGATTAACATAATGTGCTATACTTATAATATGTTTTTATCCATAACCAAACACCCCGCTCGCACGAGAGAGAGAGTAAAACGCCTTTCACATTGTGAATAAAAAGAATCAGCAAAAGTCAATAGTTATTTTTGAACACGAACCAGTGCGTCGTATTTGGGTTGAAAAAGAGGAGCAGTGGTATTTTAGCATTATTGATGTAATCGGAGTTTTAACAGGCAGTATAGACCCGCCAGCATACTGGAGAAAATTAAAACAGCGTCTTGGAGAAGAAGGGAATCAAACCGTGACAAATTGTCACGCTTTCAAAATGTTGGCGCCTGACAATAAGATGCGCCAAACTGACTGTTTTTCGACAGAAAATTTATTACGTCTTGTCCAGTCAATCCCGTCTCCTAAGGCAGAACCCTTTAAACTTTGGTTGGCGAGAGTTGGCTATGAAAGATTAAAAGAAACTGCAGATCCTGGAATCGCGGTTAATCGGGCCAGAGATAACTGGAAAAAATTGGGTCGCAGTGAAAAATGGATTACACAGAGAATGCGAGGACAGGAAATTCGCAATAAACTGACGGATTATTGGAGCGAGAATGAGGTTACTCAAGAAAAAGAATATGCTTTGCTGACAGATATTATCCACAAAGAATGGACAGATTTAACAACCCGTCAACATAAAAATTTAAAAAAATTAAAACAGGAAAATTTAAGAGACCACATGTCTGAAGCAGAGCTACTCTTTACCGCCTTGGCTGAACTTTCAACTGCCAACATAGCTAAAAAAGAACAAGCCAAGGGTTATCAAGAAAATGTTCCGCCAGCCAAAAAAGGCGGCGCCGTTGCCAAAAGAGCCAGAAAAGATTATGAGTTGCAAACAGGCCAGAAAGTTATTAGCGGGGAAAATTTTAAATTGCCCGACGGCAAAAAATTCAAAAGATTAACATAATGTGCTATACATATAATATGTTTTTATCCATAACCAAACGCGCAGAGAGAGAGAGAGAGTAACACTCGCGGAGTTTTTGATTTTCTAAAGGATTTTTTAATAACGAAGCACCCCGACGTTACTTCGGGGGGCTTTTTTGTTTAAAAAGCAGTAGTCTACTTAAAATAAGTTTAAAAACGAAACTTATCCACAGTTTCTTCAACACCTCATACACAGTTTTCTCACAAGATATCCAGAAAAAGCGTCTTGACGCTTTGTTTTTTTTCTGCGAAAGTGGAAAGTAGGGAGGACGCCCTAACTCATGCAAGGGCGCCAAAACAAGAAGATTCGGACAATTTAACAGCATGCTAATCGGAGGAGTAGTATGCAAAAGCAAAAGCAGCAGCTAATTAATTTGATAAAAATTAGTTTAGCGACTAAAACCCTAGCCAGATGGGTTTTTTTTGTGTTAATTTTTATTACGCTTAATTTTTTCTATTCATTGACCGCCGGGGCGGCCGGGCCCGACATTATCTCTTATCAGGGTCGTCTTTACGATAGCGCGGGTCGGGTTTTGGGCGACGGCGGCGCGATTTATTATTTTCATTTTTCTATTTGGAACGCGACACAGGGGGGGGAGAAACTTTGGCCGGCTGGCGCGCCGGAGATTATACCTTTGGAAGTCGCTTGGGGCGTTTTTAACGCCCGCTTGGGCGACAGCGCGCAGGGGTTTGAGCCGCTCAATCTCAGTTTTAATGAAGACGAATATTATTTACAGATAGAAGTGGCGACGACGGCTGATTTTAGCGATGGTGAAGTTTTGAGCCCGCGCCAGCGGATTGTCGCTTCCGGTTACGCCATCAACGCCGAACAGCTGGACGGTTACCGCGCTTCCCGAGAGCCTGGCAGTTTAACTATTCCTGTTTTAGACGAACAAGGCCGTTTAGTTTTGGCCGCTGCTTTTTCGGGGGTGAGAACCGCGTCCAGCTCGCCACTGACATTTCAGGAAGATTCTGGCGGCGAGATTCGTTTTTTCAATGCTCGCAACAAAATTACACCCAATGGAGATTTGGTGTTTGACGGGCAAATGCTTTTGGGGCGTTTTTTAACACCGCCTCTCGCCTTAGAGGAAGGGAGTTTTTATTATGACGCGACGAAAAAAGACGCGTTTTTACGGGCTAACGGTCAATGGTTGTCGCTCACGGCCGGCGGTAGCGGCGGAACCTCTACTTTACAATCAGCTTATGATTTTTCGGCCTCGCCCGCCCAAATTATCACCGGCGACAATAAAGATTTGCGGATAACTTTGCAAGACATGGCCGTTGATTCCAACATGCTGGTGGATTTGCAAGGGAGCGAATCAACGTTCCAGATTTTGAAATCGGGCCTGCCGTATCTCACCGCCAAAAATTTTAAAAATCAGATTCAGGTGGGCGAGAGTGGCGGGAGCAATAATCCGACTCTTTTGGTTTTGGCCACTAAAAATACGGCCGGGGACCCGCCCTGCGTCAACGGCGCGATCTATTACAATTCATCGTCGGGAGAATTTCGGGTCTGCGAAAACAACGACTGGCAAGAAATCAAAACTCGGGAAAAATCATTTATCACTTTACTGACTACGCCCGAGGGGTATAGGCGTCGTAACCCGGGCCATCAATATGTGGATTTTTTTCCGGGTAATCCGCAAGCGACTATTTTGGATTTCGGAGGATTTAAAAAAATTCGTCTGGTGGCGCGGATGATGTCGGATAAATTTAACGGCGAGGTTTGCCTGCGGATTTGGAATGTCACGGATGGCGCTCCGCTGGGCAACGCGGTTTGCGCTGTCGGCAACGCGCCGGTGACGGTCGCGTCAGAATGGATGTCCGTCTCTTTGACAGGAGACAAACACATCAAATTACAAATAAAAGAAAACTCCAACGGCAATAGTCCTTATATCGGCTTAGTGGCCATTGAATTGGAATAATTTTTACCCTGTTAAACCCTCGCGGAGCGAGGATGCCCGTCAAGGTTGAAGTTTAATGGGGTTTAGGCAAAAAGAGTTCAATCAAATTAATTGTTTAATTAATTAGGCAGTTTAACAGGGTGAATATGAAAAACAGTTTAAAATTTTTTACCGGTCTGATTATTTTAAATCTTGTCTTGCCTGGAAATGTTTTGGCCGTGGGAGAAGACGCGGCTATGACCACATCAACCGTAGAGACGGTTTTGGAGAAGACGGTTGATATTATTCAAAACTCTTTAGAGCTCCCCAGCGGCGACCTTGGGGGTCTTTATGACCAAATACCGGTCGCTAATATGAAAAGTGGGGAATCGACTGAAGAGAAGGAGGACAGCCCGAATTCCAGCGGCGACGGGGGGATGACCAATGCTCCTGTCGCCGTGGAGGCGGCTGCCGCGAAGATTGATGAAGGATTTCGAGACCTGTCGCCGACTCAAGACGAGCCTAAAGCCGGGCCAAAGACCATCACTTTGGAAGAATTAGCCAACGGTCGCCGGCTGGCGCGCGGTGAAAGTGTTTTGGCGCCGTTATTTTCTTGTCGCGGGAAATTTACAACTTTTTTGGTGTATAAACAAGATCAAGATTGGCGGCGCGTTCCGGAGGATTACAAATTTAATCGCGCTTTTGCCTGCGACACCGTATCTGAACCGCTGATTTTTGATTTTTCGTCTTTTAAATCCGGCGCGTACGTTTTTTTGCAAGCGGAACAAAGTGAAATCGGCTCTTGGCGCGAGCCGGAAGTTTTGGCAAATTTTATTATAACGGAATAATAATTATGTCGGGTATATTTAAAATTTTTATCTGGACTTTAATCGGCGTGACTTTATCAGGTCTTTCGATTATGTCGGGCCGGGCCGCCGGTTTGGAATCAGCGAGTTTTGGCGTCCGCGAATCAGTGATGAGCGATGGCGGCGAAAAATCTTCGTCCGCCCGATGGATTGAACAAGCAACAGTCGGCGGCCCGGTGGCGGTGGGTATCTCAACCTCCACGCGATATTTACTGAAGAGTGGTTTTCAATATTTTGATGAGTCGCCTCCCGACATCAGCGGGGCGATATTAAACGATGGACTGGGCGAGGACATTGACGAACAGACATCGCTTGGCATCATTTCGGCCAATTGGAGCGGTATTTTTGATCCGGAATCCGGCCTGGATCGCGACCGGCCGTATGAGGTGAGTTTGCAACGCCAATCCGATGGACAGGCTTGGAATCCGATAGCCGGCCGGTGGCAAGAGAACGCGAGTTTTTTTACCACCTCCACAAAAATTACTTTGTCGGGAGTAAATATGGAAACCGATGAAATATATTTTTTTGAACTGCGCGCCCGGAACGCCTTGAAAATGGTTTCCCCCCGGATTAAATCCGACGGCCTGCGAATTATTTCTTATCTTTCTTTCCGGCTTGATACCGCGGCAGTTTCGCTGGGCGAGTTGGCGCCGGTAAATGATTTTACCAATCAGGCCACCAGCACCTTTTTGATTTCCACTAATTTTTATCGCGGTTATCAAATCAGCGCTCAAACCGTTCAACCCCTGACACATACTTTGTTGGCCGATCAAAAAATTGAAGACTGGGCGGGGACCAACGCCAATCCTTTGTTGTGGAACAAAGAATGCGCGGTTGATAAAAATTTTTGCGGCTTTGGCTATCGCGCCAGCGATAGCGATCTGGGCGGCGGAGAGCCGGGGAGATTTGCCATCGGTCCGTATTTTGCCGGTTTTAACCATTCCCAAGGCGATCCGGTAGCTGATCATCGCGGACCAATTGATGAAAAAACCGAAATTGTTTATCGAGTTTCGGTGGATGATAAACAGGCGTCTGGACAATACGGCACCACGATTCTTTATGTGGTGAGCGTTAATTTTTAGTTTGGTATGAATCATTATTATGTTAAACAAATAATTATAGCCCTGGCGATTTTTGTTTTGTTCACGGGCGGCATCAAGCCGGCTTGGTCGCGGCTGGCCCCGGATGCCGGCAAATTTTTAGAAATCGCTCCGGCCTTGATTCAGATTAAAAAACAAATCGGAGAACAGGTTGGCGAAAAGGTGTTCCTTAAAAATCGAGGCGACGAGCCGTTGGCCGTGAGAATTTATTTATCACCTCTAGCCCGCGGTTCAACGACTAATTTTCAAAATTTGGCGGCCTGGGTTTCTTTTGACGCCGGCGATTCATCATTTTTATTGCCGCCCTTTTCCCAAAAAGAACTGACAATAAAAATTCAGGTGCCGTCAACCGCCAAACCCGGCGGTTATTACGGCCAAATAATGTTTGAGCCCCTGGCCGGCGCCAAAAAGGAAGGTTTTCTAAAAATTATTTCTGTTATGGCCATGCCTCTGCTTTTAGATGTCTTGCCTCCCCAAGGTCGGTCGGAACAGGCGGTGATGTTGCAAAATATGGAATTGACGAAAAAAAGCGGGTTAGAAATTTGGCAATTCTTTTTCAATAAGATTTTGCGCGTTGCCACCGCTTATGCCGCTCCGCTGGCGGTTTCGGAGCAAGGACCGTTGCTTTTCAAGGCCACGTTAAAAAATACAGGCAAGTTTTTAACATTCGCGAATGGCGATTTGATCATTTCTGATTTGAAAGGAAAAAAAATAACAACCAATGTTTTTCCGGAAGTCAGTTTGCTGCCGGCGGAAAGCCGGACTTTGTCCATAGAGGCGCCCTGGCAAGAAAAATCTTGGTTTTGGTTGGTATTTCCGCAACGTCTCAAAGCCGTTATTGAGATGGGTGGCGGCCGAAGTGAATTGGTTTTTTGGGTTTTTTCTTGGAAAAAAACTTTAACGGTGGTGATAATTGTTCTTTCTTTGGCTGTTCTTTTCTTTTGCCGCCGGCGTTGCGCGCTGGCTTGCCGCGTTCTTTTTGTCAACTAAGTGGTGGCGTCTTTCGGCGCTATTTCAGGCGTTTAATGCGCAAACGGCGTTTTTTGAAAGCTAGCGTCTAGGATCCAAAAAATGTCGTATCAGCCCCAAACCGGGGTTGGTTTACGCCGAATAGCGCCACCAGTTTAAAAGTCGAACCTGTCCGGGTAGAGACAGGGGTTAACTAAACAAAGAAGGGGGGTGAAAAATATGAAACGAACCTATCGAAAAATGTTTGACAGAAGGTTTAGATATCTTTTGGTCTTGGCCTTACTCGCGTCTTATGTTGTCGGTTTTACGCCGGCTTATGGCGCGGTGGCCAATGATTTTAAGGATACTCTAAGCGATTCACGGCCAGCGACGGCGGCTAATCATACTATCCAGTTTTTTACTCCCACTGGAGTAGAATCTTCAACTGACACGATTACCGTTGAATTTGCGGCTTCCGGTCATGAGTTTACCGTTACGAGCACGTTGGATTATACCGACGTTGACTTGGCGTCTGGCGCAAGCTGTTCGGGCGCGGTTGATAAAACCCTGGCGGCCACGGCGAGCTCGAGCGTTTGGGGAGTCGCGGTGAACACCGGAACCGATACCATCACCCTGACCGCTCCGACAAACGCGGCCGGAGGTGAAATTACCGCCGGTCATTGCGTAGTTGTTGAAATTGGCACCAATGCCACGGCCGGAGCGACAGGTGATAAACAAATCACCAATCCGGCGGCCGGCGTCTATAACGTGGACGTGGCCGGTACTTTTGGCGATGCCAATCGCGCGAAAGTGGCCATTGTGGACGGTGTGAGCGTCTCGGTAACCGTGCCATCGCTTTTGGTTTTCCAGGTGTTGGGCGTGGCCGGCGCTGATTGTCCGATCACCAGTTCCATTAACAGTTCGGCCACCAGCATTGATTTTGGCACGATCGCGCAAGAGGACTTTAACAATGCTTGCCAGAAATTGAGAATTGGCACCAATGCCCAGGATGGTTACACGGTAACCGTGCAAACCGCCCAGCTTCTGACGAGCGGTAGCGACACTATTGCCAAAGGGACTTGCGACGGAACTTGCTCCGACACCACAGCCGCGGCTTGGGCCAACACTGTCAATGCCACGACCGGCGCCACCAATGCCGGTTTCGGGTATTGCATGAAGAACATCTTGGGAGATGGGGCGACTACGGCTGATGCCGCTTGGGGCACCAATTATTGCGGCGCCGGCTCCACTTACTTCAAGACGTCCGCCAACGCCGGCGCGAGTGAAACCGCGAGAGCGATATTATCTAGCGCGACGAGAGCGTTAGATGTGGCCAATATTGAGTATCGCTTGAATGTCTCGCCAGATCAACCGGAGGGCGCTTATACGACCACTGTCGTCTATGTGGCTACACCGCAGTTTGATTGAGTAGAGTCAACGTAGGAGGAATCCGCCCCTCGGCTCCAAGGGTGACAAGCCCTATAAGGAGGAGATTCGAGGGGCGGAGAGATAACGTCTTCAAAACAAAATTTTTGGAGACATTATTTCTCAAACTAAATAATTCTGTGTTAGATATTTCTAACATGGGTAAATATCATTTTATGACGGGTAAAATATGTTATGGAATTAGCGTGGTTGCGTTTTTGTTTTTGCCGTTGACGCTCCGGGCGCAGACCATTGTTCCCAAAAACGCCAGTGGCGAAGAATCAAAAAGCCAGTCGGGACAAGAAGCTAAAACGCCCGCGGCGAACGAAGATAAAACCGTTTCTTCAAAAAAAGCCGTGTCAGTTTCGCCGGTAACTTTTGAATTGACGGCCAATCGGGGAGAATCATTCACCAATCAGCTCAAAATATCCAATGTGGGCACGGAGCCATTAGCCGTGATTATGGAAGCGGAGGATTTTACCACCGTTGGGGAAGGCGGGGAGGTGATAGTGAAGCCGGCTGAAGACACGTCATTTTCTTTGGCCAAGTGGATTACGGTTGAACCCAAAAATTTCACGCTGGCGCCCGGCGAAGAAAGAGCCGTTGTTTTTACCATCAGTGTGCCGCTTGACGCCGAACCGGGCGGGCATTATGCCACGGTGATGGCGGCGGCGCAAGGCGCGGCTCCAGGCGTGAGTGGCGTGGCTTTTGTCCAAAAAACCGGTTCTTTGGTTTTACTCGCGGTCGCGGGCGAGGTAAAAGAACAGATGGTCGTGAATTATCTGGCGGCTCCGTTTTTAAATGAATATGGGCCGATTTCTTTTAAGATGCGTTTTGAAAATTTAGGCAGTGTCCATATCAAGCCGCGGGGATTTGTGAGCATTACCGATTCTTTTGATAAAAAACTTGTGGATATTCCTTTTCCCCAACATAATATTTTCCCCGGCAAAGCCAGAGTCGTAGAAACTTCTTGGGATAAAAAATATCTTTTTGGCAAATACACGGCCACTTTGGTGGGGAGTTATGGTCTGGGCAATACGCCGTTCACCGCCCTCACCACTTTTTGGGTCGTGCCTTGGAAGTTTGCAGGCGGCCTCGGCTTCGGCTTGATTTTGATTGTCTGGGCGCTTTGGAAAATGCGGCACAGATTAAAATTGGCTTTGCATATATTGATTAAGGGCAAATAAAATGCGCGATGTTCAATCTGATTTTAATTTTAATTATTTTCTTGTCGGGTTTCCCGTTTTCGGATACTGTTTTTGCGGCCGCTACGAGCAGTATTACTATCAGCGTGAAGATTCCGCCCCGGCCTGGTTTTCCGCCGGCTCAACCGCCGGCGTCGGGCGGTGGGGGCGGCGGTTGGGTTTTACCCGCGCCCCTCCCCACCAAAGTCGTGGTTAAAGGATTTTCTTCGCCGCGCGCGTTTGTCTATATATATAAGGATGGAAAATTGGCGGCGACTTTGACCGCCACGCCGTCAGGAACTTTTTTTTACGAATTAACCGGTCTTTACGGCCGAATCTACGAATTTGCTTTTGCCGCTGAGGACCAGGCCAAGCGGCTAACGATGACAGTTTCCGTCAAAGTCAGCGTTTTGGAAGGCGCCATCACCACCATTGAAAACATTTTTTTGCCGCCTACTTTTGAGATTAGTCCGCGCAATGTAACGCGGGGCGAAAAATTGATTTTGTTCGGCGCCACGTATCCCAAAAGTACGGTCACGGCGGTTATCGTTTCACGCGATCTGACCAAGCAGGCCATGGCCGATGCCGGCGGCGTTTGGCAGATGGATTTTGACAGCCAACTGTTTCCTGAGGGCGCTTATGGGGCGCGGGCCAGCGCGCAAAGCCCGGCCGGACTGCAGAGTCCGGCCACCGGACAAATTTTATTTACGGTCACGGCGGCGGCGGGCCAGTGTCGCGGCGCCGATATCAATCGAGATGGAAAAGTGAATATCTACGATTTCAGCATTCTGATGTTTTGGTGGCGGGCCGCCAAAGTCGTTCATCCTTGCGTGGATATTAATAAAGACGGCAAAGTTAATCTGATTGATTTTAGCATCA
>CAZQSS010000024.1:0-12431 GCA_964596405.1 uncultured Gammaproteobacteria bacterium
CATCATTATCCTTTTGAAAACAAAGACCTGATTGACAAAGGCGCGCAATTCCCCGCGGATTTTATTTCCGAAGCGATTGACCAAACTCGCGGCTGGTTTTACACGCTTTTGGCCGTCTCTACCCTTTTAGATAAAGGCCTGCCGTATAAAAATGTTATTTGTCTGGGCCATATTCGCGACAAAGAAGGCAAAAAAATGAGCAAATCCAAAGGCAATGTGGTGGATCCGTGGCTGATTGCCGACAAATACGGCGTGGATGCCATGCGTATGCATCTTTTTTCCATCAATCAGCCCGGCGACCCCAAAAATTTTGACGAAAAAGACGTGGAAGACGTTTTGCGCAAAGTGATAATGCTTTTGGCCAATGTGGTTAATTTTTACGAATTATATAGTAAAGACAAAACAGCCGTCGCGGATATTTCACCAAAAAATATTTTGGACAAATGGGTGCTGGCCAAATTCCACCAACTGACCAAAGAAGTGACAGCCGATTTGGAGGCTTATCATGTTTTTGAAGCCTCAAGAAAATTGATTCAATTTATTGATGAACTTTCCACTTGGTATGTGCGCCGCAGTCGTGAACGGCTCAAAAACGAAGGTGAAGACAAAACTCAGTGCCTCCAAACTCTTAATTATGTCATCAATAATCTAATCCGTCTTTTAGCGCCTTTTACGCCGTTTGTAACCGAGCGGGTTTACCAAAAAATTAACGGCCGGCTGGAATCGGTGCATTTGGAAGAGTGGCCGAAATATGATGAAAAATTAATTGATGAAAAAATTCTTGACCAAATGGACAAAGTTAGAAAAGTCGTGGAGCTGGGTTTGGCTTTACGCGCCGAAGCTGGCGTGAAAGTGAGACAGCCTCTCCGGGAATTAGGAATTATGAATTATGAATTAGGAAGCGAATCGATTGAACTAATCCAAGATGAATTGAATATTAAAAAAGTGTTTGCTGTCAAAGAATCGCCGACCGAAACCGGCTGGATTAAAAAAGAAGATGCCGGACTGACAGTGTTTCTCAACACCGTTATTGACGAGGCCTTGGCCGAAGAGGGGCTGGTCCGCGAGCTGACGCGGCAAATCAACCAATTCCGCAAAGAATCAAAGCTCACTATCAACGACTCGGTGACGCTCTGTCTGGACGCCGATGAAAAAACCAACGCCGTGATTAAAAAATTCGCGGAAGAAATTAAAAAAGCTACTCTATCCAAAGATATTAAACTGGAGCGGGGCGATGTTGATTGGCAAAAAGAAACCGAAGTTGAAGGCAAGAAGGTTTGGTTGGGTATTTCCAAGTAATCTAGGCCATTGAAAAACTCATTTTTCTGTCATTCCCGACCATGATCGGGAATCCAGCTCGGATAAAATCAAGCTTGTTTCTGGATTCCCGCTTTTGCGGGAATGACATTGTGCGGAGTTTTTCAACAGTCTATAACCTTATATTGACGGGAAACAGCAAAAGTGTTATAGTCCTTTTTGGATGAGGTCTTAACATTTTTAACCATTCAGGGAGGACAAATGGACGAGACCAAAGAGGTAGCGGTGACCGAAGAAGAGTTTTGCGATGCTGTCCGTCAGGCTGTGGAAAAGCTCGGTCTGAAACCAATTGCGCGTACATTCGGCGTAAGCCTACCCACTGTTCGGCGCTGGGCCAACGGCGAAAACGCCGCCGCCCCGGCCTTACGCGGGCCAGTTCTCAACGAACTCAAGAAACTCCTTCAAGAGAAAGCGGGCAAGTAACCCCGCTTCTTTTTTATCTCAAACCCTTGATTTTTTCCTATTTTTTGATAAAATACCCTTATCAACTAAATTATAATTGATTCTTATGACTATCAAGCAAATTTACGCTCTGGCTTTAAAAATGGGCTTGGCGGCTGATCCGCGCGGCCCCCAGGGAGTTAAACGCTACTTAAACTCCATAAAAAAACACTACGAATCCCTATCGGCTGAGGATAAAAAATATTTTGACGAAAACAAATTGACCGACCCTTATGCCGATTCGGACATTCATTTGAGCCCGGGCGGCGAAAGCGAAATCAAAACTGTCATGGCCGGCATTGATATGGGCGTTGGGGAAATTCTTTTGGGCGCCGAACTGCAGGAGCGCGGCACCCGGATTGATTTATTGTTGGGTCATCACCCCATCGGCAAAACATACGCCGAACTGTCTGAAGTGATGGATTTGCAAGTTGATGTTTTTGCCAGTTATGGCGTGCCAATGCACGTAGCGGAAAATTTAATGCACGAACGGATGAGTGAAGTCAGCCGTGGTGTTAAAGTTCTCAATCATTACCGGGAAATTGACGCCGCCCGTCTTTTGGGTCTCAATTTAATGAATGTCCACACCCCAACCGATAATTTGGTGAAAAAATTTGTTAAAGACTTTTTAAAAAAGAAAAATCCGGAAACGGTCGGTGAAATGTTTAAAGCGCTTTTGGAAATTCCCGAATATGCCGAAGCCAAGCGCCGCGGCGCCGGCCCGTATTTAATTTCCGGCCGCTCGCAAAACCGCGTGGGTAAATTTATGATTGACATGACCGGCGGCACTTCGCCGGCCGACAAAATTTACCAGGAAATTTCCAAAGCCGGCGTCTCCACTATTGTGGGCATGCATATGAATGAAAAAGGCTTTGCCGAAGCCAAGGGCGCCTTCTTAAATATTATTATCGCCGGCCACATTGCCTCTGATTCGTTGGGTCTGAACCTGTTTTTAGACGAATTGGAAAATAAAGGTATTAAAATCATCCCCTGTTCCGGCCTCATTCGTGTCAGCAGAATCAAAAAATGATACGAATCAACAAATAAAATATACAAATCTACAAATATTCGTAAATTCGTGCAGAAAATTTGTAAATTCGAATCTTATAACATATGATTGCCTACCTGGAAGGGAAAGTTATCAGCAAAAACAAAAACTCGGTGGTGGTTTTAACCGCTAACGGCGTGGGTTACGAAGTTTTTGTCGCGCCGATTTTGTTGACTAAACTCCAGACTGGCGACTTGGCCAAACTCCACACTTTCTTTCAGGTTCGCGAAGACAGCCAGGATCTTTATGGCATGGAGTCAAAAAATGAACTGGATTTCTTTAAACTTCTAATATCCGTCAGCGGGGTGGGGCCCAAAAGCGCCTTGCATATTATGGCCTTGGGCGATATTGAAGAAATTCAAAATGCCATCAGTAAAAAAGATTTGGCGTTTTTGACCAAAGTCTCGGGCATTGGCAGAAAAATTGCGGAGAGAATCGTGGTGGAACTAAAAGACAAGCTGGCGACACTTGAAAAAAACGAAAATCACCAGGGCACCAGGCTGGGCGACGTAATGGACGCCCTCACCGGCCTGGGTTATTCGGTGATCGAAGCGCGCGAAGCCATCAAACAGATTAAAGACACAACCGATACCGGCGGTGCCCTCAAAGAAGCGCTAAAGATGCTCAATAAAAAATAATGTCAAATATCTAAAAAATTTGAACTTAGGGCCTTAAGCATTGATTTGAACTTTGGCATTTGAACTTTGAACTTAAGACGATTTGTTTTGAATTTAGAATCTATCAACGACATGGAATTCCGCCTTATCAATAATCAAGAAATCTGGGATAACTTTATTGCTGGGCAACCGTTTGCCCAGTTTTTGCAATCCTGGGCCTGGGGTGAGTTTCAAAAAAGCGTCCACCGCCGGGTTTGGCGCGTGGGTTTTTTTGATCAAGAAAAACAATTTGGCGCCGCCCAAATTATGGAACACTATCTGGGTTTGGGTTGGGCGTATCTTTACTGTCCACGGGGTCCGGTGGGTGAATTAGGAATTAGGAATCAGGAATCAGGAATAAAGAACTTGGTTGATTTTTTAAAAAACAAAACCAGTGCCTACGGTGAACTTTTTTTTAGATCCGAGCCGCCCGAAAAATCCCTAATTCCTAATTCCTCATTCCTAATTCATCGCGCGCCATCAGTCCAACCCGCCCATGTTTTACTGCTTGATCTGTCAAAATCCGAAGACGAATTACTTAAAAATATGCATGAAAAAACTCGCTATAATATCCGTTTGGCCGAACGAAAACAGTTGGAATTAGGAATTATGAATTATGAATTAGGGTCTGACGACAACGACTTTGGACAATTTTGGCGATTGATGACTCAAACTGCCAAGCGCGACAATATCAAATTACACCCTAAACAATATTATCAAAAAATGGTTCAAAATGTTCCATGTTTCGTGTTCCATGTTTCAAACAATGGCCAATGGCTGGCCGCCGGCCTGTTTATCGGTTTTGGCGATACTTTCACTTATGTCCACGGCGGATCATCTACTGAACACCGCGAACTGATGGCCCCATATCTGCTACAGTGGTCGGCCATTAAATTGGCCAAAACAAACGGTTTCCGTTATTATGACTTTGGCGGCGTCAACCCCGAAGAAACTTCCGACCCAGACTTTAGAACTAAATGGGCCGGCATTACTCGATTTAAAAAAGGGTTCGCGAGTCAAGCGAGTCCCGACCGGAACCCCGACGGTACCGTCGGGGGAGGCGTCGGGAGCGGATTCATAAAATCGTACGCCGGCACTTACGATTTGCCAATTAACAATCTTGGATATAAGCTGTATCGAATACTGAAAAAAGTGATTTAAATTTTATGCCCTCGTAGTCCAACTCCGACGCCCGCGGGGGTCGGAGCCCCGACTTTACGTCGGGGTGGATACCAAAAATTTTATGCCCTCGTAGTCCAATGGATAGGACACAGCCCTCCGAAGGCTGGGGTGCGCGTTCGATTCGCGCCGAGGGCAAATCAAAAACCGGTCGCCTCAAACGAGCGGTTTTTGATTTGCCCCCCGCCATACTTTACACAAATATCAATCTATGGTTAAATTATCATCAGCTAGATCTTTAAAAATTCTCAACAGAGAAAGGAGAACCTGACATGGACTGGATTTTGGGTTGGTTACAAACGCAGGTGCCGATCAGCCATATTTGGCTTTTTGTGCTGTATTCCATCCTGTCCATATTCGTTCTGAATTTTGTCACCATTTTAATCTTGCCCAAACACTTCACCGATCCCCCGCCTTTTGATCCTTCTGACTTGAATCCCGGTTCTTACCTTAATTTCAACACGCCCCGAATCGGTGTACCCGTCTTAACCTGGGAATTCCCTGGCCAAGTTTTTTATTTGACCGTCATGGAAGAACTTGTCTTCCGTTTCGTCCTTCTGGGCGGCGCCGTCCAAATCTGGGGCGCTACCTGGCCAGTTCTCCTAGTTATGGTCGCCTCCTCAATCGTCTTTGGTCTGATGCACGGTGGCCCAGTCAATGTCCTGCTCCAGGGCGTAAGCGGCATTGTCTTTTGTATCGTCTTTCTCAAGTGCGGCGGATTTGATCAGAATTTTCTTATGGCCCTCATGATTGTGGCCATCACTCATTGTATCTTCAACTCCATCGTGGCCTTTTTCAATCTGATCAGTGGTCATCCGTACCTTTAAAATTTACAGGGGGAATAAATGCGCCTGAACATCCGCGAATCGCTGACCGGCCAAAAGATTGTGGAAAACTTTCTGCGAGCCGCCCATTACCGGGAATCCGCCGAAGTGAAATGGGAAGCCCTAGAGTTCGAAGACGGAGATGGCGCCAAAGGTGTTATCGCCTATCCTTGCCAGCGCAAAAAGAGATTCTGGTTTTTCGGCCCCGACCGCTGGGTGCGCGATCCCGACGCCGTCATCTTCCTCTACCCTCTCAACTTGAATGATGAGCATGGGGATATAATGGTAGACGTCAGGCTGACGCGACCGTCACAACGCGCGGCCGTCAACGACGAAGTCTATGACGAATTTTGGAAAAAATACCATTACCTCCACCGACAGCTGGACATTATCCTAAAAAATGCCTTTCTCATTGAGTAACTAACTTAAAAACGGTCGCCTAACAGCGACCGTTTTTTATTTTCTAATTTTAGAGTATTGTCACCACCGGATCTTTCCAAAATAAAATACTTTCTCCGGTCAATTTATCACTGCCCTGAACCCGGGTTTTTTCAATCAAAACCGCTTCGCGCCCCCGGTCTTCGCCTTCGGCTTTGAGGCCGACATCAAAAGAAACCGTCGCTTTGTTGTAAGAATCGGGCATACGATTTAATTTCCAGGTCACCTGTTTCAAATTTTCATCGTAACTGATTTCGCCGGCTGAAACCGAAGTGATATTTTCCCAATCCACGTTCTCCGGCAAGATGGCCGCCAACTCCAAATCCGTCACTTCGTGCAATTTGTTGGTTAAGGTCCAGGTGATGGTGTAAATACTTTTGACATCGTATTTCTGACTGATTTGCACCGGCAGATTTTTGGTTTCCCTGAATGTGGCCTGAAGCGATAAGGCCAAATCGCTGTTCAAAATTAAAGACAGATTATTGCTCTGAATACTGGCCGGCTGATTATTATTAGCCTGCCTGCCGGCAGGCATGGCCTGTCCGGCCGAAGCTTCGGCATAAACAATAGTTTTAAATTCGGCTAAACGTTTAATGTCCAAAACGTCACTTTTTTTGACCGGCAAGGCCAATTCCACGCTGCCTTTGGCGCCCGGTTTGATCTCGGCTAAAGCCGGAATCTGGGATTTATTCCAAGACACAATGCCCCGCCGGACTGTATCAGATTTTTGTTCGCCTTTGATGGTCCCGTTTATTTTATCTTCTATGGCCGCCCAATCAAACAAACTTTTTTTATCAACCGAGGGCGTATCCAGCACCAGCCGCAGTGTCATATTTTTTAATGTAATCTGACCGGTATTTTCGTAATTGACCGCGATAATGACTTTGTCGCCAAAATTAATTGCCTGCTTGTCGGTAGCGCCGTTGGCGGCGACTTGTAAAAACAAAGCGGCTTTACTGATAGAGACTTTTTTTTCAAAGATATTCTGAGCAAAAATTTTACTATCATTCCGTAAACTGATTATGGCCTTGAGTGTTTTCTCGCCCCCCTCGGCATCAGCCGTGAAAGAACCTTTAAAACGAATGGTGCTGGAGGCGCGCGGCAACAGACTGGTAACAGACCAAACGGCGGTAGTGCCGGAAGTAGCCGGACTAAAGGATTCTGCCTTGAAACCAGTCGGCCAGGCAAAAGTCAGTTCCAAATCTTTAAATTCTTTTTCAGTGTTATTGTTAATAACCAAATTAAAATCGGATTGCTCCCCACTCATCATTTGATCCGGGCCGTTCAAAACCATCTCTAAAGGCAAGGGGATGGAATGAATTTTAAAATTAACTATCTTCTGAAAATCAGCGTTAAAATTCGCCGGCCGATAATCCAAAAATACCCGCAAAGTCAAATCTGTATTAGCGGCTCCCGCAAATTGGCCGGTAATCTCCACCTCGCCCTCTTTCCCCGGGCTCAAAGTCCCAAGAATCCATTCACCACCGGCCGACTCTTCAAGCGCCGGAATGGAACTGACCATTTTAAAACCTTCCGGAAACCGGACTGAAAGAGCGGTTTCGCCCAAGGGCAATCCACCTTTATTGCCATACTTTAAACGATAAGCGACGGTTTCGCCCGAATAAATTTTATCCGAACCATCCACCGCCAATTTTATATTTTCTTCAGAAAACTTTTTGCCGCCTTCAAAAAAGAAAAATCCCAACCAGGAAACTCCGGCGAGGAAGGCTAAAATAAAAACCGCGAAAGTCAAAATTCTCACTTTGCGATTAGCGCTCTGCCGTGATTCCACTATGAAGTTCTCTTCTTTGACTTCGGCGTAAATATCGGCTAACCGCTTTTTTAAACGGCGCGAATCAGCGCTGTATTTTAATTTGGCTGACGATTTCTGTTCTGCCGCCGCTTCGGATTCTAAAGGCTTGCCCTCAAAATCGGGCAATGATATTTCCAAATTGTCCTGAATCTTTTTTTTGCGGGGCATGATGTCTAAAACTTAATCCTGATATTGCCAAATAACGCCCAAATAACGGTCTTCGGTTAAATCCGATTCAAGCACCGACTGATTTTCTTTACGATAAACGCCGACCGGATCAAACCAGACTGCTTGCCAACTGATTGGCCATTTTAATGTCTGAATAAATTTATCGCTGTTGCGACCGGGCTGTTTTTGAGCCAAAAGAGAATAAGACGAATACTGCTTGTCTTCGCCGATTATTTCTTTTATCTTCTCTGCCCAATTGGCGGCTACCGGTTTGGTTAATTTAAACGGCAAACGATAAACAATTGTGACGATGGAAGTCTGACCCTGTTTGGTCATCACCCAATTGCCAAAAACCGTTTTACCGAATTCTTTGGTAATGACCGTGCCATCACGACTGTCAATCTTTTGATCCGCTTCTATCCGTTTTAAATCCGCGTCCGGTTGGTATGATGGTTCGGAGACTTTAAAAAGTTTTTCTTCGGGCCAGCCAAAACCGTCGCTCGCCAAAAGCTCACTGTCCTCCGGCACATAAAAACGGATGTAACTGACATTTTGCAGGTTGGTAAACAAATCAGTGGGTGAACCATGATGAGTGCGTGTCACCCGGACCGTATTAATCACTGTGCCGTCATCTTTGATGTCGGCTTGGTGTTCTATGGTCTGTTCAATCACCCCGTCGGTTTTGCCGCCGGCGATATTGGCATTAATCACGCCGAGGTAATCGCCGTTGGAGTTTTCTTTGATCTCGCCGGCCCAGCCCTGCGACACCATCTCGCCTTCCAAGGTCGGATCATTCAAATAAACCAAAACATGTTTTTGATTCAAATTACGATTCAAGATGGCCAAAATCGGTAAAAAATTCTTTTTATCCTTCAACAATTTATCCAAAAAAATCGGCGCCAGATCGGCCAAAATTTGTTTGGGTTTGTTTTGAACCTTGTCATAATCCAATTCCACCTGTTTCTGAATTTCATAAATAAAATTATCCGCCGTAATGGTTTTGCCGTAAGCCGGCAGATCAATCGAACCGGTCACTTTCAACAAATCCAAAATCACTTGAGTGTCCAAAGCGATCAAACCATCTACGGTCGGGCCGCCGCTTTTTTCATAAAACCATTCCAGTTTTCGGGCCGAGGTCGGAAAATCCGGAAACCAATTACCATCCTGAAATTCCCACTTAGAAACCAAAAGTTGGAGCGGCGTGGGCGGCACCAAAGCCACTTTAAGCGAACCCTGCAACTGATAAGATCCGGCGCCCGGCAAGTCCAATTTTACAATCTCGCCGTTTTTGACCCGAATTTCGGCAAAACTGCCGATAAACCCGCCGGTGGGACGCAACTCATTGTTATTTTGAAAAATAACCAAATAATTCTTGGGCTCATTTGTACCCAACATCAAAGAAAGCGAATCAACCAGAGACTGAATTTTTTTCAAATCACCGGTCAACACGCCAATTGTTTCTCTGATGCTGATAAAATTTTCTTTGTTATCCTCCGGCAGATATTTTTGATCTACGGCCATCAGGTGATCATTTGTTCTTTGAAATTGCGGGATAATTTGAGCCAGCACATCTTTAATTGATTCAATTCGGTTGCCCACCGGCTCGTCGTTACTCTCGTTGAAAAGCGAGATAATCGGTAAAGCCGCCAAAGTCAGATTGCTTCCCGCCATCATCAACTGCTCGCCGTTCCGAAACTTGGCGCCCACCACCGGCAAAACACCCAGGAGACTGCGCCAAACCGGATTAATCTGGCTGATTTCATTTTGGGCTTGAGAAAAAAGACCTAAAGAGGTCTGAAGCTCTTCGGTGGCTTTAATCAAATCACGATTTTGGAGCGCGGCCTTCCCCTCTTCTAAATGAGCAAAAGCGGCCGTACCGGCCGAAACTAAACTTTTTTCTGTGTCTCTGAGCGTATAGTAAGCCGAGAAAGCTTTGAGCGGCAAAACAAAAAATACCGCCATAATAATAAAACCCAAAACAGCCCGGCGCGCCGGCTCAACAAAAACAATTCTTTCTTTTCTGATTTTTTGTTTTGGCTGATGTTTAAACCGAGCCAAAAAAAACTTTTTCCACAAAATCAAAGAAGTTTTTAAGTTGCTGGCCGGCATTGCGGATAATTTCACTTTTGCCAACCGGAGTTTGACCGGCTCTTCCGCTATTATCCGGCCGACAAATGAAACACCCTGATACCGCCTCTCCCACCAATTCAAAATTCTTTCTTTCAGCTCGCTGATGGCCTGCTGGCGCTCGCCCGCCCATTCGGCCACACCCGACCACCGGTATTTTTTGGGAGTGACCGCTTGTTTAAAATGGCCCACCGGATTGGCCAGCAGGCTGCTCAAAGGCGACGGTTGCCAAGAGGGGGCGGGTGGCGGATTTAATTTTTCCCGTAAATTCAAAACATGGGGTGAGTGTTGCTCCCCCTGATTAAAACTAACCGCGATTATCTTAGGCGGCTTAACTAAACCGCCGGATAATTGAGTTTTTAATATCCTCCTCGTCGTCATTGACTTATGAGCTATAAGCTTTAAGTTTCAAGCTTCAAGTCGTAAGCTTATTATAGCACATTTTTGTAGATTTGTAATGTTTCCTGTGCACACTTTTTCCACTGGTACCGGCCTAATTGTTTCGCGCCTTTTTGAGCTAACGTTACCCTTAAATTTCCGTCTTTGAGCGCTTGGGATATTACCCGGGCCATCTCTTCCGGGTCGCGGGGATCAAAATAAAGAGCCGCCTCCCCCAAAATCTCGGGCAAACAAGAATTACCCGCCGCTACCACCGGCAAACCAAAACTCAAAGCTTCCAAGCCCGGCAACCCAAACCCCTCATACAGGCTGGGAAAAACGTATAAAGAAGCATTTTTATAAAGCGCGCGCAATTCCGAGTCCGAAACAAAACCAATATAGGATATTGCCTGCCCGCCGAAGAGGCGGGGATATTTTAGCTTGCGATAAAAATAATTATCCGGGCCGGCCAAAATCAAATTATACTCTTTAGAATATTTTTCATAAAAAATTTTAAACGCGTCCATCAGGCCGGCTAAATTTTTATGCGGATAAGCCACGCCCACATACAACATGTAAGGCTTTTTAACGGCTGGCGATAATTTGTCGTCCCCGGCCATGAATTCGCCAACACCTTCATACGTGACAACTATTTTGTCGGCCGGAACGGAAAAATGTTTTAAAATATCCTTTTTAGTAAATTCCGACGGGGTGATAATTTTTTTAGCGCGGACAATCGCGTGCCAAAGAATAAAACGGAAAACCAAATACTTTAACCAATAAGTAACGGGCCCCAAAGTGGAAGAAACGCGCGACGGATAATGAATAAGAATTAAATCATGAATTGTAACCACAAACGGACCGCGATAAAAAAACGGCACATTCCAATGGGGCCAATGCATTAAATCCACCCGGCTTTTCTTGATTAAAGCTGGCAAATCAAACTGCTCGCGCCAGCCGTACCACTTAATACCGGCCAAAACTTTTTTAAAACGCGGATTTTGCGGCTGATAATTGTTAAAATTGGTCTGATTCAAAAAAATAACGTAATCATTACTCTGATCCATTTTTTCCAAATTCAATACCAATTGTTCCACATACCGCCCCAATCCGCCCTGTTTTGGGCCAAACATCCGGGCGTCAATGCCTATCTTCATATTTTATGGCCTACAATGGTGGGCTTTGTTTGCCACACCTTTGTTATGCTACTCGAACTTAAAACGTCGCAGCTCTTTATTTATTCTCAACACTGGCAACGCGTCTTTCATAAACTTTTTGATATTTGACGCTCCTTCTAGCTTCTCTAAAATAAAGCTCCTATCACAAATACCGCCGATTGGATTTATAATTTCATTATAACTGCTCCAACTGTATTTTTCCGGCTGTTCGGCAATTTTATCAAGAACAGGATTAAGATTGATGTAGGCATGAAGCCATAAAAGTTGTTCGTTATCATAAATATCAACCTGTTTAAATCTGTCCTGAAAAACATGGCCAACTCTATTATATTTTTTATTAAAATATTTGGAATAGCTGGTGCAAATTCTCAAAAGCAGCTGTTGCGCCGTGGATTTATCATTTTGTCTCAACAATAAATGAAAGTGATTTGGCATTAAACAATAAGAAAGCAGAGAAAAAGATTTGGCTGGCAACAGTTTCATTCTTTTTAAACCTGTTCCCGGAAAGATATTTTGCTTTATTTTTAAAATAAAAAACTTATAATCTTCATCGTCTAAAAAAATATCTTGATAATTATTGCCGCGGTTAAAAGCATGAAAATATCTGTTTTCTCCAAAATTTTTATAGTCTCTTTTTGGCATATGTGTTTATTCTAACATACAAAGGTAGCGTCCGCAAGGCCCACCATTGTAGACCCACAAAACAACCCACGGAGTTAATTCAGCCATGGCTTTCTTAACACAAAGATGAAATTCCAGGACAAAATTCAGAGATAAAAAAGCCCCAAGACTGTTGTCTTGGGGCAAAAGGGCAGAGAGTTTCAGGGGACAGTGATAATGGCACTCCCGCGAGAGGCCGAACCG
>CAZQSS010000025.1:0-12420 GCA_964596405.1 uncultured Gammaproteobacteria bacterium
GACCCCCTATTGACATTTTTCTTGGTTTGTGCTATACTAATAAGGCAAAAAGTTTGCTTCAACGTAGAAACGAGTCGAATTTCTGCCGAGGCTACCCTATGCAGATTAATTCACTAATTTCTATGTTATGAATGGTAAAATTGCCAGACTAACGGACAAAGGTTTCGGTTTTATCACCCCTGATGGTGATACTTCCGGGAAGGACATTTTCTTCCACAACTCCGCCCTCCAAGGCGTTGCTTTCAACGACCTTCGCCAAGGCGATGCTGTGACCTTTGAGGTTGAGGAATCCGAAAAGGGTCCTCGCGCCGCCAAAGTCGCTCGCGTCTAAGATTTACATCTTTAAAACTCCTCCGGTATCTGCCGGGGGAGTTTTTTTGACAAAATTATGGCAAGTATGATATATTTTTATCGCCAGTCGTTCTTTTATATTATTCTGGAGTAGCTCTCCGCAATCCGCCAACTGGCGGAGGCGGAGGTAGAGCAACCAGCAAATATTCTGGAGTAGCTCAGCGGTAGAGCAACCGGCTGTGAACTTACTTATTTATCTGCTTAAATATGGCGGATAATAGAAAATACAGCGATCGCGCCGCATACCTTAAAAAGGCTGTTGAAAAACGCCGCAAAAAATTACGCGAAATGGCCATTGTCTATAAGGGCGGAAAATGCCATCTTTGCGGTTATAATAAATGCAGCCAAGCACTTGAATTTCATCATCTGGACCCCAAAATAAAAGATTTTGGAATATCCGCTTCCGGCTCAACTAGAGCATGGAAACTGACACAACATGAATTAGACAAGTGCGTTATGTTATGCGCCAATTGTCATCGCGAAATACACGCTGGATATCGCAGCTTTCCCGAGTAATCGGGATTGAAAAACGAGGTGAATTGTCGGGAAACCTAAGTCTGAAAAGATAAGGCAATCCGCAGCCAAGCCCCGCAAAACGGGGAAGGTTCAGAGACTATCCCTTTTGGGAGTACTCGCCGAATAGGCGAGGAAGCGCCTCGGCTCCAATTATATTGGAGCATGATATAGTCCACCCCGGTATGAAAATATCGGATAAGTGTAACCGGTGGGTCGTGGGTTCGATCCCCACCTCCAGAGAAAAAAGTCCGTCGAAAGACGGACTTTTTTTGTAGGAGGAGCAAGCAAACTGCTTTGCTTGCGTTGGGGATTGAAGACCGCAGCCCTGTCCGACGAGCTTGCGGGCGAGGAGGACGGCGAGGGGCGGCCTGCGAGCGTCGCGGTGGAAACCGCGACGACTTGTAGGCGATCCCCACCTCCAGAGCCAAACAACCTGTAAAAAATGTCGGCTCGAACTTTACGGTGACCAAAAGCAAACTTTTCTTTTCTCCGCGCTTGCCCCACCCGCCCGTGCGCACGCGAAGTAGGGTGGAACTCCCATCGATTTTAGTATAACCTATTTTGGGTTATACCACAATAGGATATATAATAGAGGCGTTATGTCTAAGTCGGTCTACACTAAAGAATATCACGAAGTAATTGAAAAGCTTAAAAAAGCCCGTATTTCTGCTGGATTAAAACAAGAAGATGTCGCTTATAAATTAAAAAAACCGCAATCTTATGTGTCAAAAATAGAGCGCGGCGAAAGAAGACTCGATATTCTTGAAATAAGTGAGTTCGCAAAAATTTATAAAAAAAGATTGGATTTTTTTATTAAATAATATATGGGAGTTACTTTATCAAAAAAAGAGGCGCTAGTGTTTACAGGCTTGGACAAAAAATTCTTCGATAATTATCTCAGCGCCAACGAATTCGCTTGCCTCACAAGAAATGGCGGTCGAGGTCGTTTTTATTTTGATCAAGATGTGCTCAAAGAATGGATGAAAAAGAGAGAATGGAAAACAGTTGATTTAACCAAAGATGACTATGCGCTCTGTCTTGATTTCGCATTAGCACAGCATTTTAGAAGTTATGTTACCTCGGATTTTGGCACTGGAAGACAAAGGGAATTTGGTCAAAAAATCACTAACTGGGTTAAAGGCCAGCTAGGCGAGCTTGCTGTACAAAAATTTTTTAAAAGTAAATTTAATGTAGATGTCGAACTGGATTTTGAAATTCATGACGATATCGTGCCACAAGATATAATACGCGTGAAGGAAAAAGGCAAGACACGAAATCCTAAAATTGGTGTCGGTATAAAATCGTCAAAGCCAAAAAATGTTTTTCTTGTGCTAGGCGAAAATGAAATACATATTCCGGAACGCAGGTCAGATGTTTATATATTTTGTAGGCCCGACATACCCGATGACCATATTTTGCGCATCGCTAAAACTGCAGTTCAGAAAATTGTCGAAGGCAAGCCGCACTACAATAGCTACAAAGAACATATGCCTGATTTTGCTAATATTCCGTGTGAAGTTGTTGGGTGGTGTCGTTATACGGATTTGGAAGAAGTAAAAGAAATACCCGGCCAAACTTTTGATGGCGTTAGGTTCGTAAAAGCCAGTGGCAAGCTTAAGAGCTCGCCGGATGATTGGGAAAAATTGGTAAATCTGCTTTAAACTTCTGCTGAAGTATCACCGTTTGATATCGTCGGTTCTGCCCATTTATAAGGAACTCCAGCAAATGTTTTAAGTACGGCTTCTATAATTATTTTGGCACCCCTTGGTGGCACAGCCATGCCTATTTGTTTTCTCACTTCTTCCTTTGAGCCCTCAAAAACAAAATCGTCAGGAAATGTTTGAATTCTCGCACGCTCCCTATTTGTAAGCGCGCGTGGCTCTTCCCAATGGTAGCCATGGGTTCCACCACCACCACTGCCGGTTATCGTATAAGAAGGCTTGTTTGGATCAAGCCTTTTATAAATTTGGCTCATTTTTGCACCTTTGACATTTAGACGAAGGTGCGGGGGAATTTCATCACACCAGGCATTTTTTCCTGCTGGTATATATTTCAAACGCTCTACCACAACGCCAGATTGTTTCGTTGCTTCATTATTGGAAGCATTTTTTGTTATTGGCGGATTTTCGAAGGCGTCTTTAACGGAAATAAATTTGTCCACGGTTGTCGGCGCGGGCACTTTAAAAGTGAGTTTTAGATCCTTTCTTATACCTATGATTACAACTCGGTGTCTGTATTGTGGCACGCCATATTGCTCAAATTTATATAAATGGGCGGTTAGTTTATATCCTTTTCCAACATTTTCTAAATCAGACAATATTTTTTTAAAAGCTTGGCCTTCGTTGGCGCTTTGTATTCCACTTACATTTTCGGCGATGAACCATTTTGGATTATGAATTTCAATAGCTTTAAGCCCATATATATATAATGGTCCATATTTTCCGCCAAAACCTTTTTGTTCGCCAACTATACTAAAATCATTGCACGGGAAGCCAAAGGCCAAGGCATCAAATTTTGGAACTTTTGTAAAATCAATTTTCTCAACAGGCCCGCATGCTACAGCCGCCATATCGCCATTGTGTATGTTGCGCGCATATGTTTTGCAGGTTGCCTCGTCAATGTCATTTGCCCAAACTGATTTAACTCCGTATCGTTCGCCTTTTTGGTTGTATGCAGAGGCAGAAGTTGCGCCAAGAGCCAAACCACCCGGGCCACAAAATAATTCTGCTAATTTAAAAATTGTATCCTGCGCTGTTTTCTCAAGCGTAGGTATTTCATAATTTCTAATTGTTTTAACTACTACACCTCTAATTTCCACCTCGGTTCTATAGAACGGGAAAAGAGTTGGATTCGCTGGTTGTAATCTAAAACGATTTTTTTCACGATATATTTTTTTTAACGTCGCCTCATTTTCATCGATAATAGCCACCACGGTCTCCCCGTTTTCAGCAACTGCTTGTTGCTTAAGTACAACCGTATCGCCATCAAAAATCCCTTCATCAACCATACTGTTGCCAACAACTTTTAAAGCGTACAAATTACCGGATGTTGGCAATTCATTTCTACTTAATGTAATTGTACCCAGCGGCAACTCAATGGCTTCGATTGGTTGGCCGGCAGTAATTGTTCCTTTTATGGGAATTTCAATAATATCTCTAGACCCTTTTTTTAATTCTATACAGCGCGCCCCATTTTTATTTTTTTTAATTAAACCTTTCTCAACCAAAGCCTGAATGTGTTGGTGTACACCCGAAAGAGCTTTGAGTTTGAATCTTTTTTTTATTTCTTCAAAAGTTGGAGAAAAACCGTGTTTATTAATATACACTTTTATATATTCAAATATCTCTTGTTGTTTTTTTGTTGGAGCAGACATATCTACTATTGACTTTATTCTTGAGTTAGGTGTATGCTTATATTATACCGAATAAAGACTGAATTTGGAATAGCAAGAGTTATCCACAGGTATTTAAGAATAAATAATTTAAATATGAGAAGTCGATTAAGGAAAATAATTACTGAGAGTTTACGAGTGCAAAGGCACGGCCCAAAGCAAGTGGGTTATGTTGACTCATCAAATGCTTTAGCTGATGCTGGGGCGAAGCAGAATCATGTCATATTTGGGCGTCGAGGGTGCGGGAAAAGTTTATTGCTACAAGAATCTTCTAAACAAATAGAAAAAGAAAATGGCGGACTCGTTGTCCCCATAAACTGTGAGGACTATAAGAATCATTCCTTCCCCAATGTACTTATTGAAATTTTAGATATTATATTTGATAAATTGGGCATGGGTGTTGGCTCACTTACATTTTTTGGAAAAAAGAAAAAAGCTAAAAAAATTATTTTTAATATCAAGCATGAATTAAAACTACTGCGTGAAAAGGCGGACGAGCAAAGTGAAAATATAAAAGAGAGAACGGCGACAACTCAACAGGATTCAATTAATGCCGGAGTAGCAGGCAACATCGCCAACATCGGCATAGCTTCAAATGACGCAACAAAACAAGAAACTGAGCGAACATACAAACGTTTTGATAGTAAAATTGACGAACTAAACCGTTTGTTGCCACGACTAAAAAAAGATTTAGATACATTTTTTCAGCTGGCACCAAAAGTAAAGTTTGTAGTTATACAGTTAGATGATTTTTATCATTTGCGTAGAGAGGTTCAACCGTATGTAATCGACTATATACATCGTCTGTGCAAAGACTTGCCTTTATATTTTAAAGTTGCGACCTTGAGGTTCGCAAGTACATTATTTATAGAACGCTCTGGTCAGCCGGTAGGTGTCCAAGAGAGGCATGACTATCAACCAATTCACATTGATTTTACTTTCCAAGATTTTAGAAAAACAGAAAACCAAATTAAAAATATCTTTTATAAATATGGTGAGCTTGCTGGAGAGAAGCACGGATATATTGATAACCTTTTTAAGGGGGACGGTTTTCGTCGCCTTGTTCTAGCTGGTGGCGGTGTGCCAAGAGATTGTTTATCCTTATTTAAAACCGCTAGCGACAACCTAAGTAGCGACGATGAGCGTATAGGCAAAGATGAGGTGAGAGTTTTAAGTCTTTCTAATCTCGACCGCCGCATACAAGAACTTAATAGCGACTCCCAACAGGAGGAACAAGAAGCTCTGCTTAAAGGAATTTATACTATTAGAAAGTTTTGTATCGACAAAAAAAATAATATTTTTTTGATTCCGGAACGCTTGATGCAAGAACACGAAGATATAAAAAAATTGATTTATAGGCTACTCGATTATCGAGTAATTCATAGCGTGGGCACAGCCTTCACCCACAAGTCACAACCGGGCACTTATAACGCCTTTATGATAGATATTGGTTGCTACGCTAATTTACGAAAATTGGATGGGAAAATGAATGAAATAGATTTGTCTCAGCACGAGGCAAAAGAGAAGATCCGGTCCGTACCAATCCTTTCAGAAAGTGATTTCACAGCTATTTGGAAGTCAGCACCCGAAAACCTTACAGAGGAAATTCTAGCAAAAGACGGCGATTAAAAGAATCCGCCGTTGATGAAAAACTTGAAATCGTTAAAAAGCGCGCCGGTGGGCGGGCGGAATTCCTCCCCCAACCCCTCCTTCCGCCCGCCCCGTTTGATCGCCCCCCATAAATTCCGTTCGTATTTTATTGTATATCCCGAGCCAAACAAAAAATCCGTCGTAAAGACGGATTTTTTGTTTTAGTAATCTCTTAATTTTTCAATCAGGGTCAGGTTTTTGATGCGCTCCAAAGTTTTGGCTTCAATCTGGCGGATACGTTCGCGAGTAACATCAAATTCCTTGCCCACCTCTTCCAAAGTATGGGATACACCGTCAAGGAGCCCAAAACGCATCTCCAATATCTTTTGTTCACGCGGCGAAAGAGTCTTGATGGCTTCTTTAACATAATCGCGCAGAAGACGCAAAGCGGCGGAACGATCCGGCGTGATGTTTTTAACGTCTTTGATAAAGTCTTCCAAGGTGCTATCTTCATCATCGTCGCCCACTGAAGTTTCCAGCGATACGGTTTCTTGAGAAATCTTTAAGATATGATTAACTTTCTCCACGTCTTCGCCCAATTCGGCGGCAATTTCCTCCGGCGTGGGTTCGCGGCCCAAATCTTGTATTAATTGACGAGAAACGGTCTGCACGCGATTGATATTTTCCACCATGTGCACCGGAATGCGGATAGTGCGGCTTTGATCGGCCAGAGCGCGGGTGATGGCCTGGCGAATCCACCAGGTAGCATAAGTGGAAAACTTGTAACCGCGGCGATAATCAAATTTTTTAACAGCCTTGAACAAACCAATGTTGCCCTCTTGAATTAAATCCAAAAGTGAAAGTTGTTTGCCCACGAATTTTTTGGCAATGGAGACAACCAAACGCAAATTAGTTTCAATCAGTTTTTTCTCGGCCGCCCGGTCCCCCACTTCTTTACGTTTTGCCAGAGACACTTCTTCTTCACCGGTCAATAGCGGAATTTTACCGATCTCGCGCAGATACATCTGAATGGAATCGCTGGAGAGTTCTTCTAAATCAACGTGCGGCAATTTCAAATCCCGCGTTTCCACGTTCAGCTGTTTTAACAGTTCTTTTTTTTCGTCTTTCTTCATCAGCAACCCATCTTTGGTTTCTAAAATTCTAACGCTGGCTTTTTCCACCTGATCAACAAAATCCTCATACAGATCAACATAATTTTCCAAATTCGGAAAAGTAAATAAAATTTCCGTTTCGGTTAAAAACCCCCGCTCGGAGCCTTTTTTAATTATCGCGCTTAAAACTGTCTGGGTCGGCGGCACAATTTTTTCGGTTACCACCGGAATTTTTTTAGAATACAAAAGACGGCTCTTCAAGGCCTTCTTTTTATTCGCCCCTTTTACTTTTGAACGCTTGGCGGCTTTTTTGACCGGCTTGGATTTAGCCGTCTTGGATTTTTTTGCCGCCACCTTGCGCGGAGTTTTAATTTTTTTCATAGCGACAGACCCATTATTTTTTTATGCAATTCGTTGATTTTGTTTTTATCGCCCTGCTCTTCGGCCAGCTTCATCTCACGCTCCAGTTGGCGCATAACGTTACTATTATACCATAAATTCAAATGTTTAATCAGTGTTCCCGCTTCCTCTCCAGCGGCATCTTGGCTATAATTAGCCATTTCTTTGTCCATTAACAGCTCTAAAATATCCACAATTTGACAGTGTTCTTTTGTATCGTTCCATTTACAAAATCTGTGGATAACTTTTTTAAAATCTTTTTCTGTGGATTGTTCTTCGTAACAAAATTTTACAAATTTTTCGTAAAGATCCCTTAAATTTTCCGGCATCAAAATTTCTGATTTTATTTTCTTCTGCAGGCCGGTTAAAAGTTCCGGCCAACGCAGAATAATCGCCAGCAAAAGTTCGGTGGCTTTTTCTGATTTGTTTTTATGTTCTATCGGTGCGTTTTGCCCCGTCATACGACGGGGCGCCCCGTTGTATAACGGGGTGTTTTTCTTCAAGACCGACAAACGATCATATAAAATATGATTGTCCAAATCCAAAATTTGCCCCAATTTTTTAATCCAAAAATCCTGTTCTACCGTATCGCCCAGGCGGCTGATTTGCTCCAACAAAATTTTGGCCGCTTCGCCGCGTTTTTCCGGATTCTTTAAATCGCGGCCGGCAAAGGTTTTATCAAAAAAATAATCCATGATTGATCTGGCCTCTTCAACCGATTTAAACCAAACCGCCGGATCTTTTTTCAAACACTCGTCCGGATCCTTGGCAAAATCTTTAGGCACAACGATTATTTTAATCTTCATCCCCTCCGAAAGCGCCAAATCAATACCGCGATCAGCGGCATGCTGGCCGGCCGCATCCATATCAAAAGCGATGTAAATATTATTAGTAAAACGTTTTACAAGTTTCACCTGATCTAGCGTGAGCGCCGTACCCGAAGAAGCCACGGTATTGGTTTGGCCAAATTGGTAACAAGAAACCACATCCATCTGTCCCTCCACGATAATTAATTTATTTTGTTTGCGGGCAACTTGTTTAGCTCGGTCCAACGCGTAAAGCAGCCGACTCTTGTCAAAAACAATCGTCTGCGGCGTGTTAACATACTTGCCGCCCGCTTCCACTTTGTTTTCATTCAAAAGCCGGCCGGTAAACCCTACCACATTGCCGTGGACATCGGCAATCGGGAACATTATCCGGCCGCGAAACCGATCGTAATATCCCCCGCCCTCTTTTTTAATGGTCAAGCCGGCGGCCACTAAATCGTTAATGCCAAAACCCTTTTTGAGCAAAAAATTGGTCAAAATATCCCATTCATCGGGAATATAACCAATCTGAAACTCTTCCAACATTTCGGCCGCCACCTGCCGTTTATTCAGATATTGACGCGCCTCCTCGGCCTGGGATGAATCCAAAAGTATTTTGTGATAAAACTTGGCCGCCATCTTTAAAATATCCAGAATGCGGTTACGCGCGCTGGCCGAAATCTCGGAATGAAACTCTTGAAGTTTGACGCCGGCCCGTTCGGCCAGCAATTTTAAAGCTTCGGGAAAATCCAAACCCTCAATCCTCATGATAAAACCAAAAATGTCGCCGCCTTCGCCGCAACCGAAACAATGCCAAATTTGTTTTTCTTTAGAAACTAAAAAAGACGGGGTTTTTTCATGATGAAACGGACAGGGCGCTTTGTAATTGACGCCGGCCTTTTTCAACTGAACGTATTCCCCCACCAGATCGGCCAGATCGATTTTGGATTTTATTTCCTCAACAGCTTGAGAGGCCATACTAGATTAAATCCTAAATTCTAAACTCTAAATTCTAGATTTTTAATTAACGACGGGAAATAGAAGCTTCTTCAGGCTCATTATTTAACAGCTCTTTGATTCGTTCAACCTCTCTTTCAACTAATTCGCCATCGTACTCGCCCGCGTGCATATGCGAACCTTTATACGAGGGCTGTTTTTGATCTACGTGCAAATCAATAATTACCTGCGTTTCTTCTTTAGTGGCGTAAACATGATAACGCGGATAAAAATTAGAAGAAAGCCGGCGCACGTAACTGATGTGGCCGGTGTTGGGATCGTTAAATTCGGCGTAACCGCACCGGCGCAGCAAATTCCGCGGCGTATCCGTTGGATTAGAAATAAAAAATTTCATCACCTAAAACATTATGTCTTCGGCGGCGCGTTTGTAGCTGTGAATTTCTTTTGGATCAAACCAAACCGAGATTTCATTTTTGGCTTCTTCCGGGGTCTCGGAGGCGTGCATAATATTGTGAATGGAGCGGCCCTCCACATTGGCGACGGTGGGCGAATCCACCGAAAAATCGCCGCGGATGGTACCCATCTCGGCCATCACCGGCAGAGTGTGGCCGGCTAATTTGCGAACCATGGTAATGGCGTGGATGCCCTCAATAACCATGGCAATGACCGGGCCGGACATTAAGTATTCAATTAAGCCCTGTTTGACATTTTCACCGATTTCTTTTCTGTCTTTCGTGCCCAAATAGGTAACCGGATCTAAATTATAATCATTGAAAGTTTTTAGACCTTTATCGCCCAACCGCAAAACCCATTCCGGGTCAGTCGGCAAATGTTTTAAAATCTGCGCTTTGCTGGCCAGAACCATTTTGATGGCCACAATTTTTAACCCGCGGCGCTCAATCCGGCTGATAATTTCACCGGCCAAACCGCGTTTGACGCCGTCGGGCTTGGCCAAAACCAACGTCCGCTCCTCTTTGAACTGCTTAATCATATAATTTGGTTAGTTAATTAAATAAATTATTTTATCATTTGTCTTAAATTGTATAATACTCTACTTATTCTTGACTGTCCACCTTAAAATGAGTATAAAAATCGTTTTTGACCGAGTGCCAGACACCAGTCAAAAAACAACTGGCGCCAACCAATTCCACCACTTCTTCAATAATAATAAATTTAAAATAAAGAGAAAAATCGCGAGTGACTAGTCCGCGCGGATAGACAACTTGACCGCTTAGCGCCTCAATAGCCAGTCCAGCAATCAAAAGTAGCGTACCAGCCAAAAGCCAAACTCCCGCGATGATATTTTTTTGCCAAGAATAGATAATGAAGCCCGAATAAACCAAAAGTGCCAGCGCGATAAGCGGAGAAAAATAAATTATCCAATTAAACGAAGCGCCGTCTGAATTTGAAACGCCCAAAAGATTGTTAAAAACAAAACCCGCTCTTTCATGAATAGCCATCATTTCATCAGTTCCCAAATAAATAAAAGAAGCGGCGGTTAATAGCCAAACCAGCCGTTTTTTTAATTTGTCCTTGGTTTTGTGAAGAATTAAAAACTGAAATAAAACCAAGCCACCGATAAAAAGCAATTTTAAACCCGAGTAGGCGGAGTTCAAATTTCCCTCGCCGTCCAAATCAAAAAAACCGTATTTATTTTTTAATAAATAATGAGCCGTTATCACCAGCCCATCAAAAATCACCAAAACCAGAAAAATTAGATTTGTTTTAAGAAATTGTTTCATTTTTAGTTTATTCTTTTTCTCCAAAAGGATATTTGCGATTTTTCATCTCCAACACGTCTTCTTTGTGTTCGTGGCAGGATTTAACCAAAGCTTCCATATTTTCCCGGGCTGTCGGATTAGCCGAATGCGCTGTAATCTCTGTTTCGCCCACTACATATTCAGGATGATTTTCTACCAGCCATTTTAAAAGTTCATGACCTTCGGTCTGCCCCTCGCCCAAATCATTATCAAAACTGATATTTTCAATTTTTTCGTTTTTGGCAACGCAATCTTTAATCAGATCTTGAAACTCCCGGGCGGTTCTTACTACCGCCCAGTCTTTATCCGGCGCCTGGCGCATGTCGTCTAGATATATCTTCATAAAATTATTCTTTTTCTCCACTTCCATGCTCTAGAGTATGGAAGTGATCAAGTTAGAATTTTTTGTTTAATTTCTTCAAACCAGCTACTCTTGTTTAAAATAACAATCACGCGTTTTATGACCACAAAAGCGTAACCCCACAAAACCGGTAGCCAGATAGGCATTAAACCGAAAAAACTGTTGCGGACAAATTCTTCCACGCCCGTGCTGACAAATAAAATTTCGGCAAAAATCATGAGGACAAAGCCAAAAATAAAAAACAAATAATCTTTTGCTTGGTATTTGATTATCAAGGAGGCCGCGATAATAAAAAGATAAATCCCGGCAAGAATATAATCGTTTTTGACAATGACAATCAGCCCAATCATCACCACCACCGGAAGCATGTTTAATAAAATCTGAATGGTCTTTTCTTTAGCTGTCATAGTTTTATTTTTAATTTCCAAAACGGAAAAGGCGGGTGCTCCGCTATCCGGCGTAAAGCATTATTTATTTTAAAAGTTTCTTATTTCCCGGTTTCTACTTCAATAAATTCAAAGCTGTTCATAAAAAACCATTCGTTTGGATCTAAAAGCTTACTACACAACGGACATTGATAATCAACATTGCCAACTTTAATTGCGTTTTTATAATCGTGCCTACAGATTACTTTTTTATCTTTTTTGTAAATGGCTTTCTTAATTTTTTGGCCTCCAAATAATGCGACTTTTTGTTGTTTTTTATTACTCATGGGTTTAATTTATTTATACTTTATTTCCCCTTTTCTTTTCCTTTCCTATTTCAAGCGCGTGTAAAGCCGCTGAATCAAAATCATTGTCTAATTTTTTTGCTTCAGTTTTCTTATATTCATCAAAATTCTTTTCGGCAATTTCAACCGCCAATTCATGCGAAATTCTGCCAGCATCTTTCAAAATATCTTTTCTGTTAATCTGTAAAAATTCCTGAAGTCTTTCTATCCAGTCTGTCATATACATTGGTACTCTCTGCATTGCTTGTCCTTCAGCAAATACGAGATATTGCTCGACAAGATTATTCAAGACAAGAAGTTCCTGCTCGCTCAAATAATTTTTGGCAATCACCACTTCTTCTTTTGTCGGCTTACTGCCTCTGAAGTTTGTAAGACCTACATTTAGTTTTTTGCTATCTACCCTACTCGCAACTATCTCCGCCGCGGTACTTCCGGTAATTGCATAAT
>CAZQSS010000026.1:0-6420 GCA_964596405.1 uncultured Gammaproteobacteria bacterium
TAATGACTCCGATAATTTTTCTCTTATTCATATTGTTGTCTTTTATAATTAGTTAGAGTTAATATACAAAGGTATACAAAGGTGGGCTTTGTGGACGCTACCTTTGTAGTCAAATTGTTAATTAATGCCCGGGAGAGGACTCGAACCTCCACGTCCTTGCGGACACCAGCACCTCAAGCTGGCCTGGCTACCAGTTACAGCACCCGGGCACAATTTACACGATCATTTTGCGCTAACGCTCTGGTTATTTTCAACCTTTTTCTAGATAAACAAACGACCTTCTCATTATAATATAAATTATCAATTAATTTCAAGGCTTCAGTTTTGGCATACTTTAATTGATAAACTGAATTGTAGACACTTTTAGTAATATGACCGCTAACTTTAAGCAACTTAAAAATTTCTTCACGAAGCCATTTTATATGCTTTGGGCTAGCCGAAACAAAAGCAAGATAAAACATAAAACTTGACTTCCAGCGCGGATCAAAATACGAATAAAAAGACCCGTCTCCATCAAAATGACCTCTTAAAAAATCAAAAAAATATTTTCGAGGAATTTTCAAACATGCTATGGTTTTCGATTTTTTTGGAGTTAATCCTATCTCCAATAAAAATTTATAAAAATTAACATCTCCAAACTGAATATGAGTACACCTCCTGCTAGAAAAACCTGAAGTTTTATAACCGATTTTAACAGAGATGCCCAAACAGCGCATAAAATTTTTAAGCTGTTTGCGATCTTTAGATGTAAAATCTATATGCCTGCCGTCTGAAGATAGATTGCCATCAGTGGCTAGCAAACCAAGCGCGTAAGCAAAGTTTGATGACCAACAAATTTTTACTTTATTTGCGGGCTTCATACAGCTATTATACCTCAAAGTGAATGCGTATACCAAATCCCCGCAAATTTTTTGGTGGACGGTATAGGATTCGAACCTATGACCCTTCGGATGTAAACCGAATGCTCTACCGCTGAGCTAACCGTCCTTGGCTTTGGCGGGCAGGTGTAAACCGTTCGCTTCCCCAAAACTCTTAAAAACTTCTGTCCTTGCCGACAATCAACGCCATCCTTTTTTTACTAACTTCTATTGATAAAGACCCTTCTTGCATGGTGTGACCGTCCACAATCACCGGCACGGTTTTATCGCTTTTCAAAAATAATTTTTTAAACGTAAAAAGGCTGACACTGCCCTTTTTCCGATTACCGCCCAAATAAGACATTATCCCCCCACTGGCCGAATGCAAATAAAACTCCAGCTTGCCGTCTTGCGGCCGGGGTTGAAATTTATTGATCGCGAACGGCGGCGGCAAAAGATTGGTTATGGCCACCTCCATTTTTTCCCGCGGCGCCGCGATAGAAAACCGGTCGTCGCACGAAAATTGCAAAGCGGTGGCCGGAATATAAACATTACTGACAAAAAAATACTTTTGATTGACTACCCCATAATCAATTTTTTCAATTTTCCGGGCGGCCAATATATCGCAGGCTTTTTCATCCACCGGAATGCCCAGCGCTTCGGCCAATTGATTGTTCTTTTGCCCGACGGGTAAAAAACCAAAAACCGTTTCCAAATCCGCGGCCCGCAAAAACACGCGTGATAATGTTATCTCGTTGCCCACGATTACCACCGTTCCGGTGCCGTGCCGCATTTCATCTTCAATAATAACGCGCGGATTGGAAAAACTCGTTAATTTGATGATTTTGCCGGCCATCTCAAAATCTTCCAATCGTCTTTCAATGTTGGTCAAAATCGCTTTATACTCTTTATCTTTCAAGTAATCATCGTAGATATAAACGTAATTGGCCGCTCGACCCGCCTGATGCTTTTTCACCTGTTCTTTGTAAGCAATCTTTTCTTTAAGCAACCGATGCAAATCTTTTTTGATAAAATCTTTATCCCAATCCTGAGCCACGATAACGTTTTTTTCTTTTGATGAAACCCGATTGTTTTTAGACGGGATTAACAATGGCTCCGTCATATCCTTCTCCTTTCTTAGGCACCACTTTGCGACCCTTTTCATTTTCATCCATGGTGCAATGGCCATGCAGAACAGCGCCAGAGGCCATAATTAAAGTTTTGGTGGTGACATCGCCGTAAATGTGAGCGGTGGGAGTTAACTCTAACACCGACGCCAGTTTGATATTGCCGCGCATTTCGCCGGCCACCAAAGCACTGTCGGCGGAGACATCAGCCGAAATTTTTGCTCCCTCCTCCACGCGCAAGTGTTTACTGGTTTTGATTTTGCCGCTTACCTGCCCCTCAATCACGATGTTGCCATCGGAATTAAGTTCGCCCTCAACTTTAACTGACGGGCCAACGATGGTTTCGATGTCCTCGCCTCTTCTCTCTATCGCTTTGTCGGTCATAGGTTTGAAGTTTTAAATAATTAATTAAGTTAGCTTACGCTCAAATTTTAATAAAATTACGAATAAAAGTCAAATTTACATCTCTTTCAGCGTTGGGATACCCAAAAGGCTTAACCCCTGTTCCAAGACGGTTTTAGTCGCTTTAACCAACTCTAACCGAGCCACTTTAAGATCCTCGCTTTCCGCTTTAAGCACCGGGGACTTTTCATAAAAATCGCTGAAAACCCGCGCGGTTTCGTAAACATACTTCGCCACTTCCGATGGATCTTTTCTCTGGGCGGCTTTAGCCACCACTTCCGGAAAGGCCGCCAATTTTAAAATTAAATGTTTTTCAACGTCAGTCTTTAACATTTGGTATTTTGGATTTGTTATTTTGGATTTGTTTCGGATTTCGGATTTAGTGCTTCGGATTTTTTTAATGATGCTGTTGATGCGGGCAATGCTGTATTGCAAATACGGCCCGCTGTCGCCTTCCAAAGAAATGGATTCGTTGATGTCAAAAACCATATTGTTGGCGACGCCGGTTTTCAAAATACTGTATTTGACGGCCGCCAGCGCCACCTTTCGGGCGGTGTCTTTTTTATTTTTGATTTTACTATCTCTCATCACTTCAATAATTTTTTCTTCCACTTCGTCAAGTAGCCATTCGGCCAAAACCACTTGGCCGGTGCGCGAACTCATCTTCCCCTCTTTCAAGCTCACCCAGCCGTACACCACGTGTTTTTCCCGGCCAATGCTTTGGGGCAAAGTAAACTCCAACGCTTTAAAAATCACTTTAAAATATTCGGTTTGTTCCTGGGCCACCAAATGTAAAATTTCCGCCGGATTATATTCCTTAAATTGCATTTCAGCGAGTGCCTGATCTTTGGATTCATAGACCGGCAAACCCTGACTATTCAAAAAGACGCGGTCATGCAAACCGTATTTGCCCCCCTCAAAAATAACCGCGCCCTGACTCTCTTTGAAAATGCCCTTTTTCAAACCGGCTCTGACGATTTCCACCGCCCGTCGGGGCATTTCGGATTCAAAGTACAGCCGATCAAACTTTTTTATCTCCAACCGTTTATAGATTTCCTGAAAATAATCCAAACTCCATTTTCGGGTAAGCGCGTATATTTTTTTGATTGATTTATCCTGACTGTAGATTTTTTTGTTATATTCCCCGATTTCTTTTTTTGCCTGCTCATCTTTTTCAAAAGTTTGCGCGCCCAAAGCATAGGCCCGGCCTAAAAATTTTACCCGCTCGCTGACTGTCTTTTTTTTCGCCTGCTCATACTCGTTTTTTAGACGCTCTATTCCCCACAAACATTTCGCCACCTGCATGCCCACGTCGCCCTGATAATTGGCGCGAATAACTTTAAAACCGACCTTCTCAAAAATTCGCACCAAACTTTCACCGGTTACAATATTGCGCAGGTGACCGATATGCACGGCCTTGTGGGTATTGGGGTGGGCAAATTCCACCATGATTTTTTTGCCTTGGCCCAATTTTGATTCACCAAATTTGTTTTTCTCTTTGGCCATCGCCTTCAAAACCGTCTCGGCCACCGCCGCAGGATTCAAAACAAAATTCAAATATGGCCCTGTCGCTTGCACTGTCTTAACTATCCCTGATTCATAATTCCTAATTCCTAATTCAAGCTCATGGGCAACCTCGGCTGGATTTTTCCCCGATTTTTTGGCTAAACCAAAGCACGGCAGCGACAAATCCCCCATTTTCGCGTCCGGCGGCACCACCAAATCTTCCGGCTTGATTTCTAAATCCGCCGGCAACAATTTTATGATTTGTTTTTTGATTTCGTCCAACATAACTATTTTATTTTCACAAAAAACCGGCTGCCTTTTTGCACCACATCGCCAAAAAATCAGGCTATAATCAAATTTATAATTATCTTAATTATAACATCTTTTTCTTTGGGCGCGCTTTCAGCAATCAAAAGCGCCAAGGCGACCAAGGCGTTATCATTAATTTTCTTCTCCCCGCTATCTTTATAAAGATAATTATTTTTGTCTAAAAAATAGACGAACAAAAATGAACCAATGCGCTTGTTGCCATCGGAGAATGGATGATCTTTGACGGCAAAATACAAAAGATGAGCTGCTTTTTCCTCAATAGTGGCATAAAGTTCTTTGCCGCCAAAGGTCTGACAAAGATTTTTGACAATTCCCTCAAACGCCCCGCCTCTTTCCGAACCGAACAAATCGCCGGCTTCCTTTCGGCCGACAAGTTCAGTTTTTATATTCTTGATAATACTGATACAGTCTTCGTACTCCAAAATAAACCACGCCTTCGCGCCTTTGGGTTTGGCCAATTTACCGGTATCGTATTGTTCCAAAAGAGAAAGGGTTTTGGAATAATTGGCCAACAAATTCAAAATTTCTTGAGACTGTCCAACCAATAATTCTTTCTGCGATTTTTTTTGTAAAAAAGAGATGGCGTCTTTAAGTTCATTGAATTTGTCCCGCGCCTCTTGAAGCCGCTTTTCATTTATGGCATACCCCTGAATCAAATAACTTTTAAGCGTCTTTGTCGCCCAAATACGAAATTGCGTGGCGCGTTGAGAATTAACGCGATAGCCAACGGAAATAATGGCGTCTAGCTTATAGAATTGCGTATGGTAGGTTTTCCCATCGGCGGCAGTATGTTCCAAAATGGAACTAACTGCTTTTGCGTCTAATTCACCGGTTTTGAATATGTTATTCAAATGTTTGGTTATAGCCGGTCTTTGTGTGCCAAAAAGCCGGGCGATCTGTGCCTGGGTGAGCCACACAGTTTCCTTTTCCAGCCGCACTTCAACGCGCGCCTCGCCTTTAGATGCTTTGTAGATAATAATTTCGCCTTTTTGTTTTTTGATTTCGTCCATCATAACTATTTTATTTTCACAAAAAATCGGCTGCCTTTTTGCACCACATCGCCTTTTTTGACTGCCGCGGTTAAATCAGAAACTTTTTTATCATTGATCTTCACTCCGCCCTGCTCAATCTGCCGCCGGGCATCGCCGCGACTGGTGCAAATTTTCGCTTCCACGAGCGCGGTCACCACATCATAAGCCGATGGTTTAATCTCCGGCATATCCACGGGTTTTTCTTTGCTTTGAAAAACCTGAGCAAAATGTTCTTGGCCGGCTTGAGCCGCTTTCTCGCCCAAAAAAGTTTTGACGATTTCAAACGCCAAGAGTTTTTTGTATTTCATCGGCTCTTGTTCAACCGCTGATTTAGCCGGCACGGCAGCGCGCGTACACAGTTCAAATCCGAGCGCGATAAACTCATCCGGCCAGGCCATTACTTTACCATACATATCTTCCGGACTGTCAGAAAGCGCCACCATATTGCCCTCGCTTTTGCCCATCTTCTTGCCGGTGGTATCGGTCAAAAGTTTCATCGTTAAAACAAATTTTTCTTTGCCCCTTAAAGCTTTCATCAAATCGCGTCCAACCAGCATATTAAAAGTCTGGTCGTTGCCCCCCACTTCGCCGTCAACATCCATCGCGACCGAATCATAAGCCTGCATCACCGGATACAAAAATTCATGAAGATAAATCGTAGTAAGTCCTTTAAATCTCTCTTGAAACATGTCGCGTTCCAAAAGTCGCGGAACAGTAAAACGCGTCGCTAATTCAAAAAAATTTGAAAGTTTCATTTCGGCCAACCACTTACTATTATATTTTATCTCTACCGGATTATTACCATCAAAATCCAAGATGGCGCTGGCTTGCTTTTTGTAATCCTCGGCATTCTTCAAAACTTGGTCATGTGTCAGTTGTTTGCGCGTCGTAAGTTTATCCGTCGGATCGCCAATCATGCCGGTAAAATCGCCGATAAGCATTATCACCTTATGCCCCAATTCTTGAAATTGACGCAATTTTAACAAAGTGATGCCGTGGCCGATATGCAAAGTCGGCGCCGTGGGGTCATAACCGGTGTAGAGGGTTAATTGCTCGCCCGATTCCAATCTTTTTTTCAAAAAATCTTTGTTCGGGTAAACATTTTCAACGCCCCGGGTTAAAATTTCTTCAATTTTATTTTTGTCCGTGTTTATCTTCATAAATTTA
>CAZQSS010000026.1:6520-11974 GCA_964596405.1 uncultured Gammaproteobacteria bacterium
CATTTTTCACAAAATGGAGTTTTGCCACGACGACGGCAATAACTGTGATGAATTATAAATATGACAAAGACCAAACCGGCGATGGCGGCTAAAATACCGCTGACGATAAATGGAAAATTATACCCCACATTATCCCACAGGTAACCAAACATCGCGCTCGCAACAAATAATGCCAAACCGTTCAATCCGTAATAAATCCCCAAAGCCGTGCCGCGCACATCCGGATGCGCCATATCCGAGATAAAAGCGCGGGTGACGCCGTCGGTTAGAGCCAGGCTGGCGCCATAGAGCGCGAATAAAACCCAAACCATCTGTTGATTGGTAACCGTGAAACTGACGGCCATCAAAGCAAATAAAAAATAACCCAAAAGCAGAGCCAGTTTGCGGCCGTGGTGATCGGTCCAGCGGCCAATCGGAAAAAATAAAAAAGCCGGCACTAAACTATAAACCAAATATAGAAGAGTGTTTGATGAACCGACAATACCTAAACTGGACGCCTTCAAAAGAAAAAAAGCGTAAGAAGCATTGGCTAATCCAAAAATCGTCGTCACAATGTAAAAAAGTTTACAGTGATGATCCAACTTGCTCCAGTCAAATTTACGGCGCGGCGCGGCCGGCTCATCTGTCGCTTTCACCGCTTTTTCTTTAACAAACAAAACCAAAAGTAAACAGGCCAGGGCGCCCGGGAAAAATGAAATCCAAAAAATCGGCCGATAATTGCCCGGAAATTTTAATAAAATGTAAAAAACTATCAGCGTGCCGATTGCTCCGCCCAAGGTATCCATAGTGCGGTTGAAACCAAACGCCCGACCGCGGTAACGCTCCACCTGGCCCTCAGCAATCAACGCGTCGCGCGGGCTCTCGCGCAAACCCTTGCCGGCCCGGTCTAAAACCCGCAAAATCACCGCGTGCCAGCCGGCGGTGGCGATGGCGAAAAAAGGTTTGGTTAAAGTAGCCAACACGTAACCGGCTATCACATTATCTTTGCGGCGGCCGCGACGGTCGGAAACATAACCGGACAGCCCCATAAAAAAATAACTGGCGGCGCCGGCCAAGCCTTCAACCAAGCCAATCTGCCCCTTGGTCAAACCCAAAACCGCCACCATAAAAAATGGCAGGACGGGAAAAATCATTTCTGACGAAACATCGTTCAAAAAACTGATACAACCGAAAGCAATGTCATTGCGGCTCAACTTAATTGGCATACCCCGTTAGAAGTCTATCTTAAAAAAATTAACTATTTTCTTAAATAAACTATTTTTATTGTTATCCCCGATTTGCCTTGAGGCAAAAAATTTTTATAAATTTTTTGCACAAGACTTCTAACGGGGCATACTTTAATGAAAATTCTAAATCCTAAATCCGAAACTCGAAACAATATTTTACTATCTAATTTCCAGCTTGTTCTTTTAATTTTCTGATTTTTTCTTCCGCTTCTTGTTTCTTTTGTTTTTCTTTTTCCACAATTTCTTTGGGGGCATTTTTAACAAATTCTTGGTTGGATAATTTCTTTTCCAATCCGAATAAATATTTTTTAACTTCTTCCAATTCTTTGGTAATTCTGGCTTTTTCTTTTTCCAAATCCACGGCGCCGGATAAATCAACATAAACTTCCACGCCGCTGCCCACAAAAGCCGTCACCCAACTCTTTTCTTTTTGAATTTTTTCTTTAATTTCTAAATTATCAATGTTGGTCCAAAGGCGTTTAATCAATTCGGCGTTTTCCGACAATAACTTGGTATGTTTGCCGGCGCCGATAAAAACATTTATTTTTTTAGCCGGTTCAATTTTGCTGTCAGCGCGGGCCGTTCTGATGCCCACAATCAAATCTTTAATCAAACCGAAAGATTTCTCCACGGAGTTTACCCCGACCGAAGCGTCGGGGCTCGGAATGACAGACGCAGGCCAATCTGCCACCATTAAAATCTCCTTTTCACCATACATTTCTCGCCAAACCGCTTCGGTCACAAACGGCATAAACGGATGCCAAAGTTTCAAGATGTTGTTTAAAAGATAATTCAAAATTTCTGACTTGTTACCTTCAACTTTGGCAATCTCCAAATACCAATCAGCTAAATCATTCCAAGTAAACTCGCGCAGTTTTTCGCCGGCTGACGAAAAATTAAAATTCTCGATATTGTCCGTCACTTCTTTAACGACATTTTCCAATCTTGTCATAATCCACTTATCAGCCAAAGTTTTCGGCGTGGGCATCTTGATCTGTGATCTGTGCGAATCTGTGTCACCAATCTGTGTTAATATGTAGCGTGAAATATTCCACAACTTGTTGGTAAAATTACGAAAGCCGGCGATTTTTTCTTCCGAAAGCGCCATGTCATTGCCCGGCGTGTTGCCCAGCAAAAGCGCCAAACGCACCGCGTCCGTACCGTATTTTTTCACCATATCCAACGGGTCAATCACGTTGCCCAAACTCTTACTCATCTTTCTCCCCTGCTCATCGCGCACCAAGCCGTGCAGATAAACCGTTTCAAAAGGAACTTCGCCCAGCGTATACGTTGTCATTAAAATCATTCTCGCTACCCAGAAAAACAAAATATCATAACCTGTCTCCAGCACCGATGTCGGATGATAAGTTTCTAAATCAGAGGCTTGCCCTCCGCAGCCTTGGCGAAGGAGTGGCCAACCCAGGGTAGAAAATGTCCACAGCCCGGAACTGAACCATGTATCCAAAGTGTCCGTGTCTTGTTCCCAATTTTCAACATCCTTCGGCGGTTCAACTCCAACGTAAACATCGCTTGTTCTTTGTTCTTTGCTCTTTGTTCTTTTTCTATACCACACCGGAATTTGATGACCATACCAAATTTGGCGGCTAATGCACCAATCGTTTAAATTATCAATCCAGTGAAAATAAGTTTTTTTAAATCTTTCCGGAATGATTTTGATCTGCCCGCCCTTCACGGCCTTCTGCATCAGCTCTTTAAGTGTCGTCTTTTGTCCTGCCTTAACACCTTTTATCTTTGAACTTTGAACTTTGAACTTTGAACTTACACTAATAAACCACTGCTGTGACGGCAGGGGTTCAATCGGCGTATCACAACGATAACAAACCGAAAGATTGTTGATTGATTCTTCTTCTTTTTCCATCAAACCCGCCCGGCGCAAAGCCTCCACCACTTTTTCCCGCGCGGACAAAACCGGCAAGCCTGCATACTGGACAGCCTCTTTGGTCATTTTGCCGTCTTCACCAATCACTTTGATTACCGGCAAATCATTTTCCTGAGCCATTTTGTAATCAACCAAACTATGCGCCGGCGTCACGCCCAGGGCGCCTGTCCCGAACTTCATATCCACTTCTTTGCTCCCGATAATTTTAATTTTCAAATCCGGCCCCGCCTTCGCTGAAGCTTCGGTGGGCAAGCCGCCCGCGAAATTTTTAATTTCAAAAGTTTTGCCGATATATTTTTTATATCGTTTGTCTTTAGGGTTGACGGCCACGGCTGTATCACCCAGTTTAGTCTCCGGCCGGGTAGTGGCAATGGCAAACGGAAAATCTTGGGAATATCTAAAAGTATACATCTTGGCTTTTTGTTCTTTGTGTTCCACCTCATCATCGGCCAAAGTGGACTGACAACGCGGGCACCAATTAACAATCCGGTAACCGCGGTAAATCAATCCATCGTCATACATTTTTTTAAACACCGCGCGGACAGCTAAAGCGCGTGGCTCATCCAAAGTAAAAGCCTCGCGGCTCCAATCCAGCGACGCGCCCATTTTTTTACACTGATTGACAATCGTATCGTGCGACTCTTGGGCAAACTTCCGCACCCGCGCCAAAAACTTTTCCCGTCCCAACTCTTCTTTCGGATTTTTCAGCCCCTCTTTCATTAAAATCTTTTCTACTTTGGTTTGGGTGGCAATGCCGGCGTGGTCGGTGCCCGGTAACCACAAGGTTTTATCCCCTTTCATGCGGTGATAACGGACCATCACATCTTGGATAGCCAACATCACCGCGTGTCCCAAATGCAAGGTGCCGGTAACATTGGGCGGCGGCAGGACAATGGAAAAAGGCCTGCCTGCCGGTAGGCAGGGCTTGGCGTTTTTGGCCAATTTCAAATTATCGGGATTAAACAACCCCGACTCTTCCCATTTCTGGTAAATTTTATCCTCGTAATCAGCCGGATTATACGCTTTAGGAAGTTCCATAATTACGGATAACTGATAACACGGATTTACGGATAAACAGTTATTTTTTTATTAAATCTGGATTTAAAATTCTTTTTATAACACAAGACTTCAAACTGAAATTAACGAGCAGGGCTAGCTCCTTATTGCTACTGACCAAATAACGCAGACACTGGTGATAATCATCTCGAGCAAAACTAGGAACACCTTTTATCTCTAATATCACCCTATCTTCTACAACAAAATCAATGCGATTTCTTCCTCCCCTTTCTCCGACAAAACTTTTTGGCAACACTTTTTCTCTTTCATATTTCAAACCAGCTTGTTTCAAACTTTTTTCTATGCAATCGCCATATTGTTTTTCATTCCTATGCTGCCCCAACTCATTATGAACCCCGTATAAAATTCCTCTGATTTTATAAGTCAAATCTTCATGTAATAATTCTATTTTTTGCATAAATAATTAATAATCTGCATATTCGGACTATTTGTATCTATACGGGTATTTTACAGAAGATTACTTAAAAAATCAATAACCATCTCATCCGTATATCCGGATTATCCGTAATCCGTAACTCTTGACAAAAAAGGCATTTTATACCAAGATACTCTCTAGTACATTTTCAACACATCCAAACTCTTAAGGAGGATGCGATGAAACCGGAACAACGTCATGCCCTGATGTTCCGCTGGTCGTTATTCTTAACCGCCGTAGTGATTATCGCCTGGTTCATTTACTGGCGCGCCGCCGGCAGTATCCCGACCATCAAGGATCTCTCCATCGTTACCCATTTGGGAGACGCCTTCAACCTCGGCCACTTGGTCATCAATCTGCCTTGGGCTATTCCCCGCTGGGTATTGGATGCGCCGTTCGTGTTTGCCTGGACCATTATCGTTATCTCCTGCCTGACTCACCCGCGCATCACCGGGGTCAACGAAGGCCGCTACCACTGGCTGGCCGGTCTCATCATCGGCCTGATCATTGGCGCGCCCTGTGCCTTGATGGAGGAAATGAGTTTGGGCTTGGGCTTTGCCTTGGCCTACGCTATCGGCACCGGGCTGGTCTTCATCTTCCCCCACAGCCTGGGATTTTGCATCGGTTTTGGTCTGAGTTTTGGCGCCGCCATTGGCCTGGGTTTTGGTCTGGTGGGGCTGGCCGTGACCGGTGCCGGCCTGCTGATCGGCCCGCCCATCCGCGTCGCCGGCATCTACATGTTCTCACCCGCCCCCTGGGTTGCCATCGGTCGCTGGTTAATGGCTAGAGATAAAGAATGAACTCAAAATCCGCTCAAAACTGAGCGGATTTTTATT
>CAZQSS010000027.1:0-11774 GCA_964596405.1 uncultured Gammaproteobacteria bacterium
CGGAAGCGGGAGGATTCGAACCTCCGATACCCTTTCGGATATACCGCATTTCGAGTGCGGCGCATTCGACCACTCTGCCACGCTTCCAGACTGACTTTAATTTAACAGATTGGCGGGCATTTGACAACTGCCTAAAAATAGTTTATATTATAGCCGCGGGATAGAGCAATTGGCAGCTCGCCAGGCCCATAACCTGGAGGTTCCCGGTTCGAGTCCGGGTCCCGCAACCAAATTTATAATCCCCCTAAGACGGATTAACGGGCCTGCCCGCCGAAGCCCGTCTTAGGCGGGCGAAGGCGGGTATCGTATAGCGGCTATTATGTGTCCTTGCCAAGGATAAGATAGGGGTTCGACTCCCCTTACCCGCTCCAAGAAAAAAGCTCCACTAATCGTGGAGCATTTTTCTTTTTTCTCTATCTCTTTTTAAGACGGGCGAGTAAATCTTTAGCCACTTTTTGAAACTCGTCTTTGGCGTATTTTAAATTACTGTAATTTGACGGGTAACCGGCCAGCTCAATAAAACCCAAGCCCTTAACTTTTTTGTCGCCGATGGCGCCGCTGATTTCTGACGGTCCTTCCCAATAACTAATGGAGCCATAAACCATTTCCTGATTTTTAAGCAAAGCGGTCACATCCAATTTAATATCTTTCTCGGAAATTTCTATCTGCCAATTCAGAGGGTATTTGGCATTAGTTTTTTTACTGTGAAAAATTTCTTTGCCAGCCGTTAATTTTAAATTTTTAAAACTTTCTTGCCGACCGTCGGCGTAAACAATATCGGCCAGATAGGCCCGGTCTTTGCCTCGGATATATTCACAACACATTATTTCAATGTTATTTTCCAACTGAACGGAAAACCAACTCCACTGATCCATGGGGTAACCCTCATCGGCCCACTGATGATCCATCCAAGCCCGGCCGGTCACCTCAATAAATTTTTTATCAATTTTAATTTGACCGACCACCTGTAAACTAGTGAGCGAGTAATAAAAACTTTGTTTGCCGCAAACTTCAATCATGCCCCGGCCGCTCTCCAAGAGCGGTTTTTTGGTTGCCGTCAGGCGCAGATCAAAATTTTCCGTCTTGACGCGATATTCAAACAACGCCGTCTCTTCAATCACCGAGGTCGCGTAGCCATCCAAAAAAGGCGGATTGATATAATTGATAAATAAAAGCGGCCGCGTAAAACTGTCTTTGGAGGCCAGGACCATGTTTTGGACTTCGGGATAACTTTCCTGTTTTTCTATATCCGATAAAATTGAATGGGCAAAATAAGCGGTCCGTACCGGTAACCGGCTCAAAAATGGAATACCGCATCGCTTCACATCGGTTTTAAAAAGACAATCCATAAAAGCATAACGATTGCCCGCCCTATCTTGAAGATGACCGTTAAAATACCACCACTCAATAATGTTGTCGTGGGCTTGCTCATCTTGAGGAAATTGGATGGGCTTAAATTTGAGAGGCATAATCAGTGTCTTTAAAATTAGCTCTGTGCTATAATTTATATTATAGAGGATAATCCTTTAATCACCAACTTTATATGTTTGAAACAATTTCTTCAAATCTTCAACTTCAGATGGTTTTTAAATTAATTTTAGCTATGCTTTTGGGTGTGATTATCGGCATGGAACGTAAACGTTGGAAAAAACCGGCCGGCGGCCGCACTTTTATGTTGATTTCGCTTGGCTCGTGCTTGTTCACTCTTGTCTCACTCGAATCGGCTATGCTTCTAACCACCGGCGTGCCGGTTGACCCCACCCGTATCGCCTCCAATATTTTAACCGGCATTGGTTTTATCGGCGCGGGCGTGATCATGCACAAAGCCGACAAGGTGGAAGGCGTCACCTCGGCCGCCGCTATTTGGATGACGGCGGCGATTGGCATGGCCGTGGCTTTTAACTTATATCTATTAGCTGTTGCCGCCACGATTTTAGCCGAGATCGGACTAAACTTTTCTTACGCCACCCGAAAATTTTTGGAACACAATCACGACAACCAACCCCCTCTGTTTTATAAAAAAGAAGACGAAGAGCCCCCAGCGATTTAATCTCATCTATACAATAAAAATGCCTCGCCATTCGGCGAGGCATTTTAAATCTTTCAATCTTTTAGTCTTCGCCTTTCATCTCCCAAACAGTGGTTGTCGCGCCTCTGTCTGCCTCTTCATCGTCTTTTTTGGGCGGCGGGTCGTCGGGTGGCGGGCATTCCGGCGGCGGACCATCGTCTTCATATAAAGGCAAGCGACGACGTTCTTCATCGCGCCTCTCTTCTTCTCGCCTTCTCTCGTCTTCAGCCTCTTTAATTACTTCCGGCGGAATTTTTTTAACCCAATCGGGAATTTCGCGTTTCATAAATTACCGGATTAGTATTATTCGTAAAAATTAGTAATTCGTAGAGTCTACCCGAACATCAGCCAACCCGGCTTGAAAATTAACAAAATACCGACTATCGCCATTAAAATACCGCCGATTAAATACGAAGCGCGGGTATATTTATTGCTCACGCCGGTCAACCGCAAAGTCACCATGGCGATCACAAAAATAATTATGTCATCCAACATGTAAAAAAAGATATAACCAGCCAGATATAAGTAGTATTGCCATGTCGGCAGATGACTTAAGGTCAAAACTTGAGTAAAAATCGCCGGAAAGCCGGCGGAACAAACCAACTCTACCAAATTCACAGTCGCGCCCAACAAGATGATGCCGCCCAACGCCAGCCAAAAACTGTCGCGCCGCACAAGGTCTTTAAGGCGGTCAAAAATTTTCTTTTTACCTTCGCCTTTGGTCACCTCGCAAGTTGCCTCTTTGTTGGTAAAAAATTCTTTTATATTGTAGATCCCCGAGCCCAAGGCCACCAAACCGATAATTATTCTGACCCAGACAATAAAACCGATAAACAATATCAGATTCAGCCAAGCGGCCATAAAAATAAAATAAACAAAACCGGAAGCGATTATAAAAACACTGCCAAAAAGCCACATCCGTTTTCTATTTTTCATGCCCAGGAGCAGAGTAATCAAAAATACCAACGTCCACATGGCGCAAGGATTAAAACCATCCAAGAGGCCGATGGCCAAAGTTAAAAACGGCAGAGAAACATTTTTAAGTTGGATCTCGCCAAAGATGGGCAGTTTGAGTTTTTCCGGCACCTTACTCCAATCGGCGGTTTTGGCCGAGGCCGGCTTGGGCGGCGATTCTTTTTGCAAAAGGGAAGCGATCGGGTCGGAACAATCTTGGCTCAAACAAGTCTGGATTCTTTTTTCAATCCAGGCGCCGCTCTGCTCATCATTAAGATAGCCGACCAAAGTTTCGCCGCCGATGACGGTGAGGGGCACGCCCGCATTATTTTGGCCAAGCTCTTTCAACACCTTGGCCATCAATTTTTGATTCTGACGATTATACCAAACCTCGAATTTTTTGATTTCCAGCTGCGGATATTGAGGTTGAATTTTTTCTAAAAACGCTTCTTCGGCGGCGCAATGCGGGCAGCCGTCGCCCCAAAACAAATAAAGCACAGCCTGATTTTCAGCCCGCTGAGCGCTCGCGTGATGCACCAGCGCCAAAAACAAGAAAACGGATAATAAAATTAAGATTTTCTTCATCATAAATGTCTTTCTCCTATTCTATAACATCGGCAGCTTTAATTCAACCCCAGCCGCCTTTACGGCGCTCCGCTGATAAAATCTTGGATTATGCTTTTTCTTTGTTGCGTGGCTGGGAACACCCAATTGCACCTAAACAGGCGGCGGGGTCAATGGCGGGAAATTATCGTCTCTTTTTTTCCAAAAAGCGGCCTTGGATATAAAACCGGCCGCGACCGATTTTAAAAGCGCGCTTTTACCGCGACCCAAAAAGGCCAAAAATAAACTGACGGCCCCGCCGCCCCCGGCCGCCCAATATTTTTTCTTGCTTCCTAAAATAGCAGACGCCTCGCTAGCCTCTTTGCCCGCCGTCACTTTGATACTCTCGGCGGAAAGCGGCCAAAGAACTAACTCGTTTTTGCTTTTCCCGATGATTCCCGTCACTTCCGCTTTCTCACCCGCTTTGAGCAAGCCTTTTTTCCACTCAATATTCTTTTTCAACTGCGCTTTGATTTCGCCCTCATCGTCACCCAAATAAAAATAGCCGCTGCCTGTTTCCAGCACTTCAGCGGAAATTTTTACCAAAGCAAAAAGATTTTCTTCGGTGATATCGCCGACACCAAAAACCAACGGCTCAATTTTTTGATTTTGAGCCAACGGACGGATATCGAATCGAGTTTTTGTTTTTAACCGCTCATAACCCTGGTAACTCCCGAACTCGCCGCAGGCCTCAACCAAATCGCCGACAGTCAGCGGCGGAAAATCTTTTTTAAACATATAAACCGGCCAACCGCTCTGTTCGGCCGAATCAAAAATATAAAATGTCTGGCTGCTAAAGACACCGGGCAAAACCGAAACATTGCCCCGGACACAAACTCGGCCGCCGGACGACCCCTTCGTCACGCCGCTTTCAGACTTTACGGACTCCGCGGACTTTAAAACTTCGGGCGCGTTATCGTCTGTCACTTTCACGGTCATCTTTTTTTCTACTTTATTGCCGTGACTGTCGGTCACTTTCAAAATCAAACCGTAAGAACCGGCTTTTTCAAAAACATAAATAAAATTGTCACCCTCGGCCTTGATGCCGCCCTCTAGCTCCCACTGAAAATTCAGGTCTTCGTCATCCGGATCAAAAGTGTCCGAGGCGTCAAACACCGCTTCCTCGCCCACCATTATGGCATTAGGTAAAACCACAAAAATCTGCGGCGCCAAATTGGGGGCGTTGATAATATTTTCCCGCCCAGGCGTCAAGGCTTTTGACCATTGCCACGCCGTGGAAGTAGAACTCAAACGATTATAAGAAAGATCGTCCGCGGCCTCATCTTCATAAATCGCTTTATCAACCAAATGATTGGCCGCATCGTAAAGTTCCAGAGCTTCGCCGCCCGTATTTTTTAAAGCCAAACGACTGTTTTGACGCGAAACGACCAAAAAACCTCCGGCTGGAATGGTGGAGGTTGCCGGCAAGGCGTAGGAGCTACCACCACGGTTGGTTAATTTCCAGCCGCCCAAACTAACATTGTCGGCCGAAACATTTTTTAATTCAACAAATTCTTTATCCTGATCCGAGCCTTTGGGATTGGGTAAAATCTCATTTAATATAATGGAAGCGGACGAAAGAGAAGAATATGATTGAGTGCTTTGATTGAGATTGGCAGAAATCACGCCAAAAAGATTATCCGCGCGCGGCGTGGGTCGCAGAGTCGGGGCAAAATCGGTTTTATTATTCCCGGTGTTGGTGCCAATCAGCCGGCCGACGCTTTTGCCGTCGTAAGCCACCGGCGCGTTATCAAATTTATTGCCATCGTCCCAACTGCCATAAGCTACTTTGTCTTGCAGACCGCCGTTGTAATCAAAAAGCTGAATAATATCGCCGGCATTATTTAAATTACCTTTGGGCGCTTCTACTAAAAAATAATCGCGGGCGCTAATCAGGCCGCTCAACTTGCTTTCTTCCTCCGAACCTTCCTCAATTCGCCAGCCGGTCAAATCCAAGGCACGATTGCCGGCATTATACAATTCCACCCACTCTTTTTCATTCTGGCCCGGGTCGGACAAAAATTCATTGATAAAAATTTGGACGTTTTCATTGCCGCTGGGATTGGCTGGCGGCTGGGGAGGCGGCTCGGGCGGCGGCGAATCTGGCGGTGGCGGAGGCGGGGGAGCAGACTGGGAATTGCGCGGAGACGAAGTTGCCAACAAAAAATCATTAGTATTATTGTCTGTATCTTCGCCATTCCCGTTCCCATCGTTGGGACGGCGCACTAAAGCCTGATTAGCTCCGGGATTGGAAGAAAAAGCCGTGCCTTCTACAAAAGGATTGACATGACCGATGCCCCAAGCCAAAGCATCAACTAAAGTGCTGCTGGCATTCAAAAGAGCGATACTGTTGTCTTCAGCCAGTGTGGCTGTGCTTGATGCGTCGGCACTAACGCTCATATAATAACCATTTTCTGAGTTAGCCCATAAAAAATAACCATGGGCAGGAATAATTTTGCCGCTTTCAAAAACTCGCACTGACGACTCGGTACCGGTTTTAGTTTTCTTGCGTAATTTCCAACCAGATAAATCAAGTGTCGTTTCGGTTGGATTATAAAGTTCAATAAAATCTCTAGTGGTTTGGCCTGATCCGCCAGTAATTTGCACTTGAGAAATAACAACATGACCGGCGGCGGCTGATAAAACAGGCGTGGGGGGAGAAAACAAAAAAACAGCGCCCATTAAGGCAACAAACCCCAAAACCGTTTTTCCCAGCGAAAAAATCATAAATATAAATCCCCACCATCTTATATCAAACTAACCGCCCTGTCAAAACATCGATCCGCTTCTCGCTTTCTATTAATTTCTCGCGACCTTTCCCGTAGTTCACCAACGGCTCACCAACGATTTGCCGCTTTTTTCAATTGCCCTTTATTTCACGATCGTGAAATAAAGGGCAACGTATCTTTTATCTATTTTTATCCATTAGAGACCAGAGACCGCCGGCAGTCATTACTATGCCTTGTCGAAAAAATTACGCCTAACTTTTTTCTCCAAAGGACCAAGCGAGGCAACGGTCAAAATCAACATGTGTGATAATGCCCTATAAGTGCGCGCTAAAGCGATAATTTCCTTTTCACATTTATGCGGCGAAACAAAAACACTTTTCTGAAGCTGGTAAAATCCAATACAATTCAATTCCCGCCTAAAGGCGTCCCTTACGCCTCGTTTCTTTTCTGGCACATCAAAAATAACCATTCGCCACAGGTAATCCCACCGACGAGGACGACGGGAAAACAAATCGGGCAAACGATAATGTAGCGCTCTTTTTAGACCATTTTCGGTGAGGACAATAGGCGCCTTTTCATCTTCCAAATCAAACTCAACATAGCCACGCAACCGCAACTTTTTTAATGTCTTTAATATCTGCCAACGGCTAAACTTTAACAGGCCCTTAAACAACTTATCACTGTTCCTCCCACCACTTAGCATCGACACCAACGTCAAGCCCGAAGCCATGCCAAGAATTTTCAAAATCACGGCTGTAATATCTTTGGCGTTTTCTTTTGTCTTTCTTTTCATAACGCTGCCCTTAGATGAATTATTTTTTAAGTCTTTAAGTTTCTCGCTCAATCTTCCTTCTGTTTTTCCTCATTGCCCTTTATTTCACGATCGTGAAATAAAGGGCAATTGAATTATAGTAACATTCTTTATAAATTTTAGTCAAATAGTCGGTCAAATGGTCTTGTCAAAAACCGTTTTTTTGGATATGATTTAGCCGTTGCCCTCGTGGCGGAACTGGTATACGCGTCAGCCTTAGGAGCTGATGGCCGCAAGGCCTTAGAGGTTCGAGTCCTCTCGGGGGCATCTAACTCATTAATCTCTTCTATCTATGGACACACACCCAATCTCAAAAATCACCCTAATTAAAACCGTTTACTTTTTTCTGGTTTCGTTTGTCGCCCTAATGATGATTGTTTTCTCGGGCGCGGATGTGGTCAATACCCTTTTGCGAACTTATGTTTTTACCCAGGCGGATAATTTCAATTATTATCCCACTCTAGTTTGCGGCCCGACACCGGATAGCAAAACTCAGATGACGACCGAAGACTGTCAAAAACAGGAAGAACGGCAAAAAAAGAATGATGAAGAAAGCCGCACCGCCCAACGACAACGCGACCTGGTGCGCGACATCTCTTTGCTGGTAGTCGGCACACCGCTTTTCATCCTGCACTGGCGAATCGCGAGAAAGAAAGAATAACAAAAATAAGACCTCTCTGTTATAGAGAGGTCTTTTGTTTCTACTCGCCGTGATGGCGGATGCCGCTTTTGCGGATGCATACGCGGATGCAGACGCGGATCCAATCGGACGTGTCTATCGGCAGAGGGGTGCAACGATGGCAGTAGCGCACGGTCGCGCCCAAGCCAATGGCGATCTTTCTGATTTCTTTTGAAAACGGCCGCTGGCAAGTGGCGCAACAAACATTATCATCCGGATGCGGACTGGCGCAGTCAAAGGGCATGGAAAAAAGCGCTTTCACATGCCGCGTTTTCTTTTTGCAAACCTTGCAGTAACAAAGTTTCGCTTTTCCGACTGGCTTGGCCACGATTTCCTCCTTGTGTTAAAGGTTTGATAAAGACATCATACAAAATCAAAGTTTAACTGTCAACCGCTTGACCCCGTTACAGTTTCAGCAAAGACTCTCTTGGTTGGAAGTTAATAAGGCGAAGCCGCCTAACGGCTTTATCATTAATAAGCTCAGATTTCCTCAAAAACTGTAAACGGGGTTGACATTTCTTCAAATTTTAGTAGGATTAAATCAACAAAAGATCTTTTAAAAAACGCAAAAAGGAGGAGCTAGTGGACAAAAATACAGGTTACTTGAGCTCGCTCTGGCTGCTGCGCACGCCCGATGGGGTGGCGCGGCGGCGGCACAATTCGGTAGACGACGATGATGGCTGGCTTTTTGATCAGCCGGGATTTTCGCCTTACAAAATTGACGCGATAGCCAAAATTCTGCCGTCCAAAGCTCTGCGGCGACTGAAGGACAAAGCCGCGGTTATTTCTTTCCCGGCCAATTATCACATCCGCGACCGCCACTTCCACACTTTAGAAGTGACCGAAACGGCCGTGATCCTGGCCCATCTGCTGGGGCTCAACGCCGACCTCTGCGAGGCCATCGCCTACGGCCATGACCTGGGTCACCCGCCCTTCGGTCACGTGGGCGAAAGATTCCTCGGCAAAACTACGGGCCAAGATTTTCGCCACGAGGTTTTCAGTGTTATCATTGCCCAACAGATTGAACGGCAGGGTCGCGGCCTGAATCTGACTCATCAGGTCCTCAGTGGTATTCTCTACCATTCGCGCCGCTTTGATGATCCGATTCCGGATAACGCCGCTTCACCCGAGGGCAACTTGGTAATGTACGCCGACAAAATCGGTTACATTTGGCTGGATGTGGAAGACGTCTTCTCCCGCACCGGCCTGAAGCTGGATGATTACCCGGAGATCAAAAAAATCGTCAATTGGTTTGGCAAAAACCAACGCGAACGCCACAAGGTCTGCCTGGAGGCCCTTTGCCGCGAATCAGTGGAAAAAACCGCCGTGGTTTTCAATGACTCGGAAGAAGCCCAAAACTTTTTCCGGCTCAAAAAACTCATGGGGCCGATTTACCGACAGTTTGATTTCCCCCAGCCGTGGATGCTGGAGAAAGTCTACGAATTTTTGGCCAAAACCGAAAGAGATGTTCATCCGGCCATAGTCTTCGCTCTTTTGACCGAACACGAAGTCGTTCGGCTGGCCCGCACCCCGAGCCTGATGCCCCACGAACTGGAGTCGCTTTCGGCGGCCGAAGTTCTGCCCTACCTCCGCACTCAAAACATTGACTTTACCAAGCCCGACCTGGATTGGTAACAAACTTAAAACCCCGCTCAACTGAACGGGGTTTTTCTTTTTAAAAAAGTTTTTTTTGCCGATCTTTCTTTTCCTGCGGAGTAAAGATACTCACCTTGCCGTATTCACCGTCAAATCCGGCGGCCAGTTTTACTTCGCCGGCGCGAACCCGGCGGATACCCTCAACAATTTCCAACAGAGTGATTTTTTTCAATTCGGCTAAATCCAAACTCAACAAGATATTAAATTCGTTGCCACCGTTTTTAATTAACTTGTCGTACTCGCGTCCAACGGCCAGGCTTTTACGCGATTTAACGCCCACGGCTTCAGCAATAATTTTATCCAACTCCACCAAACTGGTGTAGGGCACGGCGCCGGCCGGTTTGAAACCCTCGAGCCGATCGGCCAGTTCCTCCACCCGATTAAGAACGCCGACTGTCACTTCTTTTTTACAAACCGAGCAGATATTTTTGTGCTTTTTAGTTTCCTTAGGCATCCAACTGATACCGCAAGCGCGATGGCCGTCGTAATGATACATTCCCTCTTCGGGATAAAATTCAAGGGTCTTCAAAAAACGCCGAGGATTTTTTTCTTTGATGGTTTTGAACAATTCGTCATAACTTGTCTTTTGAATGTCCAGATCAAAAACATTAGCCTCCCGGCCCAGGTTAGGTAGACTGTGAGCGTCGGAATTGGAAACCAAGGCAATTTTATCCAACGCCGACAGCCGCCAATTCATAGCCGGGTCGCTGGATAATCCGGTTTCAATGGCAAAAATTTCCGGCGTCAATTCTTCAAAACATTCTTCTAGCGAATCAAAACCGGACTTGGAACCAAAAACCGAAAACCAGGGCGTCCAAGCGTGAGCCGGAATGACCTGGCCGCGCGGCGAAATCGCTTTGATAATTTTAACAATCTCTTTGCCCGATAATCCTAAAATCGGCCGACCGTCCGAACGGATGTTACAGCCTCTCTTAGTCAATTCTTCATTGAACTTTCTGACTGACTCCAAATCAGGCAGATACAAACACAAGTGCAGTCGGCGTGTTTGGCTTGCCCCGCCTTTGCGGTGGCCGCCTTGGCGATAAATACAAGAAACCTCCGTGCCCAAAATAAAACGCGGATTTACTCCCCTCCTGCCCGAGGAGGGGTTGGGGGAGGTGGGAGCTTCCTTTAGAATCAAAAACCCCGCGCCATCGGCCACCAATTTTTCTTCAATCTCTTTAAACCAAGCCGGATGAGTAAAATCGCCCGTGGATACCAAATCAACGCCCTTAATCCGGCACCATTTATCAATATTTTCCAACGTCAACTCGCCCGAGCAAGCCCGCGAGTATTTGGAATGGATGTGGAGATCGGCAATTAACATGTTTTATGTATCTAAGGGACTTTTTATGCCAACTAAATTATGACTGGCAACATGGGTATAAATTTGTGTCGTCTGCAGTTTAGCATGACCCAGCAATTCTTGAATATACCGGATATCCGTGCCATTTTCCAGCAAATGCGTGGCAAAACTATGGCGCAAAGAATGACAGGAGACGTTTCTTTTTACTCCGGAAGCGCGCAAGGCATCGCTAAATACCTTCTGCGCCGACCGCTCGGTCAGCCGACCGCCGCGTTCGCTTTCAAACACAAAATCATCCGTTTTTTTGTTCTTAACATACTTCTCCAGTACCCCCGCTAGTTTACTGGACAAGACCGTCATCCTGTCTTTATTTCCCTTACCCTGCCGCACCATCAATGTTTTATTGGAAAAATTCAAATCACCGACTCTGGCGCTCACCGCCTCGCCCACTCGCAGGCCGGAAGAATAAATCAACCCCAAAAGCAATTTGTGTTTGACGTTGTTAATCGCGCCTAAAATCCGTTTTACTTCATCTTTTGTTAAAACCTCGGGCAATTTTGTTTCCTTTTTGGCGCGCGGAATATTGGCAAAAAAACGGCGAAGCAAAATTTTCTCAAAATAAAACTGCAAGGCGCTGTAAGCGGAATTAAGTGTGGAGGCCGAACGCCCATTATTCGCTAAATTCTCCAAATAACTCCTAATGTCATCCGTATTTACAGCCCGCGGACCCTTTCTTGCCTTATTAAGCATGTCGGTGATATAATGCAGATAGCTTTTGATTGTTTTTTGGCTAAATCCGCGCAATTTCATCTCTTGCCGCAATTTAACAATGGGATCTTGACTAGGATAGTAATTATTTTGATTCATAAGCCACTTGTGAATTAAAGATGATGACCAAATTTTAGCATATTCGCACTTAAACAGTCAAAAGTTCGCTTATCAGTAGTTACGCAAAATCGCGCGAGCGC
>CAZQSS010000028.1:0-11595 GCA_964596405.1 uncultured Gammaproteobacteria bacterium
ACGTATAAGATAAGAGAAAAGGTGGTGAACGAATATTGGCTGCGGCGTGGATAAACAGGGGCTTGACAAAAATCTGATTTTGTGCTATAATATAGGCAATAAGTTTTGGGAAGCCTCCCATTAGGCGGCGCGTCAAAATTTATCCGCTTTAAGCGGGAGGTCGATTTATACAAAAATCAAAGAAAAAACTATGGCATTCGATTCACCCAGGCAAATGTATGATGTGGATTTAACCTGCTCTAAATGCGGGGCTCACATTTCTCAATTGCCTTTTCAACCTTCGGGCGACCGCCCGGTTTACTGTTCCGATTGCAATCGCGCTTATCGTCAAGATAGACGCCCTAGCGGCGGCGGCAGCAGCTTCGGTGGCGGTTCACGTGGTCCGCGGGCCCCGCGACAGATGTATCAGGTTAATTTAACCTGCGCAACCTGTGGCACTCCGATCACCGAGTTACCCTTTGAGCCTCGTGGCGATAAACCAATTTATTGTCCGACTTGTCTCAGATCTCAACGCGACAGATAATCAAATTATCACAAAAACTCCCCCGCACTGCGGGGGAGTTTTTTGTCGCTTGAATTTTTTTGTTTTATTTGATATCATTAAATTATGAGACACAATCTTAATCCCAATTCATTATTTGATGAGGGAATAAAACTTATCAGCTATTGTCCGGTTTGCCGGCATAAAGAAAAGATGATGGAAGCCAGGGTGCTGGAAGAAACCGAAGCGGCTCACCTGATTCATTTGCGTTGTCACAAGTGCCAGGCGGCGGTGTTGGCTTTAATTATGATTTCTCCGGCCGGTTTAAATTCGGTGGGCATGATTACGGATTTATCCGCCGACGACGCCGTAAAGTTTAAAAATTTAGACAGTATTAGTATTGAAGATGTGTTGGAACTTAATCAGTTGGGCCGTTTAAGGCAAAATTGGATAGAAGGGCTGTAAAAATATATCCTAAAGCAGAAATCTGTCTTAGAGGAGCCGCACTTGACAGATTTTTTTATTTGAGTATAATAGATACGAATCTATAGATATTTGTAGACCTGCCTGCCGGCAGGCAGGTTCATATATAATAATTAGTATCATTTATGTCTATTGTTTTAAAAGCTCACGCTCGAACCGAAACCCAAAATAAGGTCAAAAAATTGCGTCTGGAAAGTAAAATTCCGGCTGTTTTATATGGCCACGGTTTTAAAAACCAGAACATAACTTTGAACTATGTTGATTTTGACAAGGCTTATAATCAGGCCAAGGGCGAACTGGTTGATTTGGTGATTGACGAAGGCCGGCCCATCAAGGTTTTGATTCAGGATTTTCAATTACATCATTTGTCCACCCGTTTTGTCCACGTCGATTTGCGTCAGGTTAGTCTGACCGAAAAGATTAAGACTGATGTGGGTTTGAACTTTGTGGGCGAATCCCCGGCAGTCAAGGGTCTGGGTGGTATTTTCTTGAAAACCGCGTCTAAAATTGAAATTGAATGTTTGCCGCAGGATTTGGTCAAAGAAATTAATGTTGATATTTCATCGCTCAAGGCTTTTGGCGAAGTGATCCATATCAGCGATCTTAAAATACCGGCCGGCATTAAAGTTTTGTCTCATGCCGAAGATGTAATTGCCACCGTGACACCGCCTCGCGTTGAAGAAGAGGCTACCACGGCTGCTGTTGCCGGCGCTCCGGATTTGAGCCAGATTAAGACTGAAGCCGAATTGAAGAAAGAAAAGAAAGCGGCTGACGAATCGGCTGACGCCGAGACCAAGGAGAAATAAAAATTATATGTTTGCTAGAGGAAAACGCCGTAAATTTTTTGCGGCGTTTTTTGTTTTTTTAGTGGCGGGGTTGGGTTTGTGGACCGGCTATCTATGGTGGAATCTTTTTGGTTCGGCGCCCAATGTGGGCCCCACCAATATGATCGGCCGCGCCGAAGAGGATACAAAAAACACCGCCCGCCGCCTGATTGACGGTGTTAAAGTTTTACCGATTGAGGCGACCACGACCCTCTGGGCGGTGATGATTGATAATTTTCCGGAATCCCGTCCGCAAGCGGGTTTGCGCGACGCCTCTTTGGTTTGGGAGGCGCCGGTGGAAGGCGGTCTGACCCGTTTTTTATCTGTTTTCCCCGGCACCAGCCAGCTGGAACGCATCGGTCCGGTGCGGAGCACCCGGCCGTATTATATTGATTGGGCGCAAGAACTGGGCGCGCTCTACGCCCATGTGGGCGGCTCGGATGCGGCTTTGGAAGAATTAAAAACCGGCCGGGTGTTTGACTTGAACGAGTTTTACCGCGGCCAGTATTTTTGGCGCGATGGAAAACGGCCCAAGCCCTACAATGTTTATACTTCTTCAAAATTATTATCTGCCGCCTACGAAAAAGAGCCAAAGGATATACCGAGCTGGATTTATAAAAATGAAAAAGAGTTGAAAGACCGCGGCGAGCCGCAGAGTTTTAAAATTAATTTTGGCAAGGTGCTGGTGGAATGGCGTTATAATCGGGGCGACAACAGTTACGAAAGACTGGAAGACGGTTTGGAACACAAAGATGAAAAGGGTAGTATTATCAAAGCCAAAAATGTGGTGATGCAATTTGTTGAGATTACGGTTTTAGACGAAGTCGGCCGTCGGGAAATTAAAACTGTGGGCCGCGGCGAAGCCACCATCTTGCTTGACGGCGAGCTGATTAAAGGCCGTTGGGAGAAGAAAACAAAAAATGGCCGCACGCGTTTTTTTGACACGAACGGCCATGAAATGGAATTTAACGGCGGCCCGACTTGGATTGAGGTGGTGGATAGTTCGATGATATTGGGAAATTAGGATGTTAACTGTCATTCCGACCGACCCGCCGATGAGGCGGGGAGTGGAGGAATCTCTTGAATTGTCTGGAAGGGATTCCTCCACTTCACTTCCATACTCTAGAGCATGGAAGTGCCATGGGCGGGATGACAAAAAGAAAAAGACGGTCGCCGTTGGGTGACCGTCTTTTGAGTTTTGGTGGTTGGGCGTTTACTTTTACTTTTTGACAACCAGGAACCAGTATTCCTCATCCAGGCCGTCTGTGTAATGATCCAGATGTGACTCGCAATCGTTCTGGTCGGTCATGGCACAAAAATTATTTTGACCCACCCAGGCTTTACCTAGAGCAGTGGCCACATACTTTCTGTGCTCGTTAGGATACTTATCGTTGAAAGCGGCGATCTCTGTTAGAGTGGGCTGACGCATGTCGTAATATGTATCGAGATTGGTTGTGATCCGTTGGATGTTTGTTCTATTCCTAAAATTACCCATCCAAATCAGCACTGTGGTGCCTGCCCCATCAGAATTACCCATTGAGAAGTATATGGCTCCGGTACACGGAAGTTCGTGGGTGGTGGGAATGTTTGGACAGGCGAAGCTTCTGAAACTACCAAGTTGTAACGGATAGGGTGGAGACTCTGTGGCTGTTGTGTCGGCGGTTTTTTCAGTTGGTGAACACTGGACAATTGGCGCCAAGAGACAGATGGCGAGCAGAAGTTGGAACAGATGCACATACAAACCCTTGCGATTCATAGGCAACCTCCTCTGTTTCGTACGTTTTGGGTTTAGATGTTCAAAGACCGATTTAATGTGTCATCTTAGCAGGTTCGACAGAAAATGTCAAGGACGCGCAGACTACCCGATTGTGGCCGGCCAAGTCTTTTTTGATTTCGGTTTTAGCGGTTGGTAAGTATTTTTTTATTAGTTTTTTGATTTTGGATGTTTGGCTTGGGTCAATCTCCAGCAGCACTTGAACACTTGAGCACCCAAACACTTGAGCGCCGAGTTGTGATATTTGTTTGAATAGTTTTTCGTAGTATTCCAAACCGTTCCGGCCGCCATAGAGCGCCGAGCGAGGCTCGCATTGGATACTTTTTTCGCATATTTGCTTCTTTGTTAAATAGGGCAAGTTCGCTGTAATGATATATGAAGAAGCGGGAATTAGGAATGAGGAATTATGAATTAGGGGTGAAAGAAGATTGCCGCGATAGAATTTAATTTTCACGCTATTTTTTTTGGCATTCTGCCGGGCGACCTTGAGAGCAGCCGCAGAAATATCCGTAGCCAGGACTTTTAAATTTTTATTCGGGGTATTTTTAGCAATAGCAATCGGAATACACCCCGAACCTGTCCCCACATCAATCAAAACAATTCGTTCCCTAATTCCTAATTCATAATTCCTGATTCGTTTGATTGTTTCTTCGACCAACAATTCGGTTTCAGGACGAGGTATCAGTACATTTTTGTTAACTATAAAATCTAGACCATAAAATTCTTTATGGCCGGTTAGGTAAGCGATAGGTTCGCCGTGAGCGCGACGGGCTACCAGTTGGCGAAACTTTTTTTCTTGGGTGGTAGTCAGTTTTTTTTCCGGATATGTCAAAAGATATTCTCGGGGTTTGTTTAAAACAGAACTTAAAAGAACCTCGCCATCTAAGATTGGTGAGGCGCTTCCATTTTTTAAAGTCTTATGGACGGAAAGAAGGGCTTGTTTGATGGAAAGAGTCATAATTTCAAAATTCCAAGTTCAAATGTCAAATCAATCCGCCCGTGGGCGGGTAAAATCTTAATGTCAAACCTGCCTGCCGATGAGCAAGTGTCTAAAATTTGAACTTTGAACTTTAAGCATTGATTTGAACTTTGGCATTTGAACTTTGCACTTTTTGTTTTATTGCCTCTTCGGCTTTTTTGATGTCTTCCGGATAACCGACCGACTGCCAAAAAGTCGCGTTGATAACTTCAATCGGATAATCTTGAGCCATTAGGGCGACGGTCTGGGGCAGGCCAAACTCGGCGCCGTTTTTAATCGGTTGGAGGGGATAGTCAAAAAAATGGCGGTTGAGGGCGTAGAGGCCGGCGTTGACGCGGGCGGTTTTGATATTTTCATCGGTTTTGGCAAAACCGCAAAAATGATTTTGTTCATCCGTCAGCAAGGTGTGCAAGCTCAACCGGCCCGGGTTGGAGATTTCTTTGGCCAAAATTGCCAGGTTACAGCGGGAAAATTTTTCCAAATCTTCTTTGGCATAAAGATCGTCACCATTTATGACCAAAAAATGTTCGTCCAAAAGCGGTTGGCAGAGGCGCAGGGCATCTCCGGTGCCTTTTAATTCGCGTTGCTCCACGTAAATTATTTTTTTGTTGCGCCAATTATTGCCAAAGTGGTTGATGATTTTATCTTTCAGATAGCCGACCACCAAAATAATCTCCGAGATATTTTCCGGCAGTTCGTCAAAATTCCATTCTAAAATCGGCCGGCCGTTCACTTCTAACAGGGGTTTGGGAGTAGTTAGAGTATAAGGCCGTAAGCGCAAGCCCTCGCCGGCCGCTAAGACAACAACTTGTTTTATGACACCGTTCATAAATTTTTTAACTCCGCGCGAAGCGTGTTGATAATTTCTTCAAAATTACCTTCCATAATGCCGTTGATGTTGTGCCAACTTTTGCCAATGCGGTGATCGGTCACGCGGTCTTGAGGAAAATTGTAGGTACGAATTTTTTCCGTGCGTTCACCGGTGCCAATCTGCGACAGGCGGGCTTCTTTCAGTTCTTTTTGACGTTTTTCTTCTTCCAGGGCAAAAAGGCGGGCGCGCATAATTTGCAGGGCGCGTTCGCGGTTTTGCTGTTGACTGCGTTCATCTTGGCAGGAAACCACAAGGCCGGTGGGTAAGTGGACCATGCGCACCGCGCTGTAAGTGGTGTTGACCGATTGGCCGCCGTGGCCGCCGGCGGTGGAGGTTTCAATTTTCAAATCTTGCGGATTGATTTTAATATCCACATCTTCCATTTCGGGTAAAACCGCCACCGTCACGGTGGAGGTGTGGACGCGGCCGTTTTTTTCGGTTTCGGGCACGCGTTGAACGCGATGAACGCCGCTTTCGTATTTCATAAAACGGAAAACGTTTTTGCCTTCAACTGAAAAAATCACTTCTTTAAAACCGCCGATGCCAATCCGGCTGGAGGACATTAAATGGGTTTTCCAGCCGCGACTTTCCGCATAGCGCGAGTAAGCGCGGAAGAGTTCGGCGGCAAAAAGAGCGGATTCATCGCCACCCACGCCGGCGCGGATTTCCACGATAATATTTTTTTTGTCATAAGGATTGGCCGGCTCCAGCATTTCTTCCAGTTCGGCCGCCAGTTTGGTTTTTTTGTTGCCCAGTTCTTCGGCTTCTTTTTGAGCCATGGCTAAAATTTCCGGATCCGTTTCCCGGTTAAAGATATTTTTGGTTTCTTCGTATTGCCGGGTAATCTGTTCCAGTTTATCCGCCGTTTCAATAATTTCTTTGAGCTCGTTGTATTTTTTGGACAGCTCTTTGAGTTTATTGGTGTCGGCCGATGTTTCGGGTTTCTGGAGCGCCAGCTCGGTTTCGTTGAATTGTTGTTTGGCCTGGTTTAAGTCCATACATTATATATGATAGGGTAATAGTAATAAAAAAACAAACATCAAAAATATGAATGTTTGTTTTTTATTTAAACAGTTAAGCTTCGGCTTGTTTCTTGGCCTTACGGGCGACCTTCTTGGCGGTCTTGCCTTTGCGGACAGCGGAAACAGAACTCTTTTTCGCCGTGCGTTCCTGGAATTTTTCTATGCGGCGGGCCGTATCTACCATTTTTTGTTTGCCGGTATAGAACGGATGGCAGGCACTGCAGACTTCCACGCGAATTTCTTTCATGGTTGAGCCAACATTAAAAGTGTGGCCGCAAGCGCAGACAACTTTAGCGTTTTGAAAATAGTCCGGATGAGTATCTTTTTTCATAAGTATGGTTTTTAGATTTAGCCATATTCTAGCACAAAAGGGATAAAATGTAAAGGGGTGGCTTGACAAAAATGTGGAATTAGCGTATATTTAGCGAAAATGCTCTTTAATAAAAAACCTGACAGTAAGGAGGTCAACAAAATGAAACAGCAGGAATTGGGCGCGCAGGGTAAACCGTGGCTGACCGAAGAGTTTTGTCCGGGCGTGGAATACGACGGCGCCGGCAATTTGTATTTGGCCGTTTCGGAACACGGAGTGTTGGCGATGTTGCAGGTAACCGAGTGGCCCAAGAGCTACACGGTCACCTGGATCCGGTATCCGGAAGAACTGAACGTTTTGCTTCAGAAAGTTTCATCCGCCATCTTTCATCCCAAAAACGATTCGTTGCCCGGCATCAAAGAGCGGCGCGCGGCTTACTATGAGCTGAACAAGCGGCTCTGGCGCAACCAGCGTTTCAACCGGCAGGAACTTTTGGGTTTGGAAGACAAGATTTTGAAGCTGGCTGGCCACAGCGAATTTGTCGCCATTAAGAATGAATGGTGGCAGCTCCTTGAGCAGGTGAAAAGTTCCCTGGTCTTTGATTCCAAGCATGAGATCGTCCGGGCCGGCGCTACCAGTCGTCGCCAAAAAACTTTTTTGCGTCAGGGTTGGCGCAAAAACATTGAAATTTTGGAAAAGACCCCGCCGTTCGCAATTTTTTCTTGGAGTCGGTGGGTGGCCGAACGTCTCCGTGGCATTATCGGCCCGCGTCCGACTTCGGTTCGCCCCGACCGCGCCGCCAAAACTCTCCACGAAATCACGCGAGAGTTCAAGCGGCGTGAGGCCAAGCGGCATATTGATCAGTTGATCATTGTCACGCAGATGGGCTGTCTTTCCGAGCAGCAGCTCAACCGGTTTGTAATGAGCGAGGTCAACCGCCTGGATCACGAACTTCTCTCTGCTGGCGTGGAATTTCCGCCTTTCCAATATCACCACCTCAATCTCATCGGCCGCCTTAAGGCTTTCAAAGAAAGCTTCTAGAATCCCTCGGGCTTGTCTTAACTTGACAAGCCCTTTGTTTTGTTCTATACTTTATCAACAAGCCCGCAGAGGGCTTTTTAAAGACCCCAAAAGTAAATTTCTAATTGACCTAATTATTCTAATCAAAATTAAATGACTAATGACCAAGTGCCCAGAAGATATGATTTAGAAGAAAGAACGGCTAAATTTGGTGAAAATATCATAAAATTTGCAAAAGACATTCCAGTCAATCCGGTTACTCAACGGTTAATTCCACAATTGGTAGCGGCTGGAACATCCGTTGGGGCAAATTATTGTGAAGCAGACGATGCCGAATCGGGCAAAGATTTTAAACACAAAATCGGTATTTGCAAAAAAGAGGCTAGAGAAACCAAACATTGGTTAAGGATGGTTGCTGTTACCGTGCCAGAACTGGCGGGACAGGCTAGAATTCTTTGGCAGGAAGCAAAAGAATTGCATTTGATCTTCAATGCTATCTCAAGAAAAGTTGGAAATAAAAAAAAAGTATAGTTTAGATAATTAGAAATTAGTTTTTAGGAGTTGCTTAGGTTAATTAGTATAATTAGAAATTAGAATAATTTATTAAAGCGTTTATTATGAATATTGGAGCTAAAATTACGGATTATTTTATCACTGCCCAAGCCGAACTTAAAAAGGTGGTTTGGCCGACCAAAAAAGACACTTTTCGGTTTTCTTTGGCGGTGATTGTGGTCAGTTTGGCCGTAGCCGCTTTTTTGGGTATTTTGGATTTCATCTTCAATTTGGGTTTAGAAAAATTAATTTTACCTAGCTAAATAACATCCTATGCCAAAACAAGTCCAACAGCTGGGGCGACGCTGGTATGTTCTGCATACCTATTCCGGCTACGAAGAAAACGTGTCCAGAAATCTCAAGCAAAGAATTGAATCCATGGACATGTCCGATAAGATTTTCAATGTCTTGGTGCCCACCGAAAAGAAAATTAAAATTAAAAACGGTAAGCGCAAAATTGTCACCGAAAAGATTTTTCCCGGTTATGTTTTAGTTGAGATGATTGTGACTGACGATTCTTGGTATGTGGTGCGCAATACCCCAAGTGTAACCGGTTTCGTGGGTTCCGGCACCACGCCGACCCCCATTGGCGACGATGAAATTAAAGCCCTGCAGAAAAGAATGGGCGTGGAAGAGCCGAAGTTCACCATTGACGTGACCGTTGATTCCCCGGTGCGCATTGTGGACGGGCCATTTAAGAATTTTGAAGGCAAGGTATCCGAAGTCAATGAAGAGCGCGGTAAAGTCAAAGTGCTGGTTTCTATGTTTGGCCGCGAAACTCCGGTGGAACTGGACTTTTTGCAGATTAAGAAGATATAGGTTAATTTCAAATTTCAAAGTTCAAATGTCAAATCAAGTTCAAAATCCAAACTCGCCTGCCGGCGAGGCAGGTGTCAAAAAACCGTATGACTTGGAAGAACGTACCGCGGTTTTTGGAGAAGAAATGATAAAATTTTTGAGAACTTTGCCGGAAAGTAATATCTGTCGTCCTCTAATTAATCAGGCGGTTCGTTCCGGTACATCAGTCGGCGCTAACTATATGGAAGCGGATGGCGCGGAATCTAAGAAAGACTTTAGACACAAGATCGGTATTTGTAAAAAAGAAGCTAAAGAAACGATGCATTGGTTAAGGATGTTGGCGGTAGTCAATCCGGACAAGAAAGAACAATGCCGCAAGCTGTGGCAAGAAGCCCATGAATTAACTCTTATTTTCTCATCAATTTTAAAGAAAAAATAATTTGAACTTTGGATTTAAAGCATTGATTTGAACTTTGGCATTTGAACTTTGAACTTAGTTCATAATTAGTATAATTAAAATTATGTCCATAGATATTAAACTCATCTCCGAGGTTCGTGACCTGACCGGAGCCGGGATTGTTGATGTGAAAAATGCTCTGGCCGAGGCCAATGGCGACAAAGAAAAATCCATTGAAATTTTACGGAAAAAAGGTATCGCCAAAGCGGCCAAGCGCGCCGGCAAAGTAGCGGCCGAAGGTTTAACCGCTGTCAAAGTGGCGGGGAGTAAAGCCGTGATTGTGGAACTCAATTCCGAAACTGATTTTGCCGCCAAGAGCGATAAATTCAAGGCCTTGTTGGCCGAGGTGGTGGAAAAAGTTTTGGCCGGCCAGACGGTAACGGAAGAAACCTTGGGCGAGGCCACGGCTTCAATCGGTGAAAAAATGGTTTTACGCCGCGCGACCGTTGTGGAAAAATCCGGCAGTGAAGTTTTTGGCGCTTATATTCATATGGGCGGCAAAATTTCCGCTCTCGTGGTTTTGACCGGTCCGGCTGATGAAGAAATGGCTAAAGATGTGGCTATGCATGTGGCCGCCATGAATCCTAGATACGTTTCCCGCCAGGATGTTCCGGCTGAAATTTTGGAAAAAGAAAAGGCGATTTATACAGAACAGCTCAAGACGCAAGGCAAGTCACCGCAAATGCGGGACAAGCCGGAAAATATCATCCAGAATATTTTGAAAGGCAAGTTGGATAAGTTTTACAGCGAGGTTTGTTTGCTGGAACAGTCTTTTATCAAAAACGAAGATGTTTCTGTCGGTAAATATTTAGAGAGTAAGGGCAACGGCTTGGGCGTTAAGTCCATACTGCGTTATGAAGTGGGCGAGGGCATAGAAAAAGCCTCTTGCGATTTCGCCGCCGAAGTGGCCGAACAGATGAAGTAAGTGAAGCTGTAGAGTTATAAGCTATAAAGCCGTCCCCGCACTGCGGGGGCGGTTTTTGTTTAGAATGTGCCCTTTTCATGTGAGGGGCTTGACAAAATCTTTAGAATGTGGTTAAATTGAGCGGACTTTGAAAGTGGCAAACCGATGATGGCGCATAGGGCGCGATCAAAAGGTTTTGCCCCAAGCAAAAAGGAGTGGTGTCATGTCGAGAAAAACGTTCGGTAAGATGGTGGCGTTTTCACTGCTGACTTTCGTTTTTGCCATTTCCAGCTGTGGCGACATAAAAGACGCCATCAAGGATCAGCAGGACAAGAACAAAAACGACGACAAGGAAGAGCCCTGCCAGACCAATCTGGATCCCGACAAGGTTTCGGCCCAGATCGGACCGATTTCTTCCGGTGGCGACATGGTGGTCGGGGAGCCCGGCGCCACTGATCCGGGCGCCACCGTCACCGTCACCGACGCGGACGGCAACAGCGTGGAGAGGACGGCCAACGACGATGGAAGTTTTGCCGTGCCGATTTCCGCGCTGGATTACAAGCGTGGCGAATGCGTGACGGTAACCGTCAAAAACGGCGACTGCGATCCGGCCACAATGCAGGTCTGCGTTCACCGGCCGTAACTGGCAAAAACAACCCTCAAAGCGCAACGCTTTTGAGGGTTTTTTATTTGATTTTGGCTAAATTGAGCCATTTTTGGGTAGGGGGGCTTGACAAAATCCTCAAAATGTGCTATACTATATTGTTCTTTACAATGGCAAGCCTTAGGCCTCGGCATAGTGCTGGGGTGAGGGGTAAGCCAAATGAGAAAAGGAGCGAGCCATGAGCCGCGAAAACAAGAAGGACTGGGATTTGGGAACACTGCTTTCAGTCATCGGGTTTGTGTTTGAGCTCGTGCGCGTGACAGTCAACGCCCTGCGTCAGCGGAACGGCACGGTGGATCACCTGCGTCGGCTACTCAAAGAGCCGGAGTTGGTGAATCAGGTTTTTGACCTGATCGTGGAAAAGCCCATGGCCGTCCTCACCGCCACCTTCGCGTCCCTCTTCAAGGCCTGCCACCAGAACGGCTACTGCAACTCGGACTTCACCGAGAGCCGCTG
>CAZQSS010000029.1:0-11067 GCA_964596405.1 uncultured Gammaproteobacteria bacterium
ACCGATTTATTATCTACCCGATAGGTTTCGGTAACCGTTATTTTTATCTACAACGTTTATCTTGATAATTATCGTTTTTTGGGGTATAATGTAGATGCGTTAAATTGCTCTAAATATGCCCCGTTAGAAGTTCTTGACAAAAAATTTATTTAAATTTTTTGCGACAAATCTAACGGTAGCAATAAGACGAGTCTTTTAATTTAATAATCGTTTCATCATGGGGTGACTAACTTCTAACGGGGTATGCACAAAATCACTTCTTTCGTTGTCGCCGAAATCAACAAGGCTAAACGCGGCAAAGAGTTGCCTTCTTTGCCGCCGGTTAAGAGCGCGCCACATTATTTTGAAAAAATCTTTCCCAATCAGTTTATCCTCGGTCAAGAAAAAGTTAAAATTGGCGGCAAGGAAATTGAAGTGAGTCTTAAAACCTACCATCCGGACGCCTTGGTGGTTGAGGCTTCAAGCGAAGTGCCCGACATCTTTAGTGACGCGACTATTGAAATAAAAGACCAACTCTTAAGAGCCTGCCTAGACCTCGCCAAAAAAAATGGCGCCAAAATTGATACCAGTGAAGAATTTTCCATTTATCAGATCTCCGGCTACGAGGGCGACCCCGAACAATTTTTAGAAAAATATTCGCCGAAAATCGCCAGCCTTTTGAAATCAGAAAAACTGGAATTGGACGAACAAGAAATTAAATATACTCTGGCCTCTTCTTTCAAATATGCCAAAGATGACCTGGCGATCATTGATTGGGACGGCGCCTTTATTTTTGACCCCAAGGGTGATTTTGGCGAAATTTTGGAACTTTTGGAATTGGCCAACTACCAACTACTGCGTTATCGGGCCTTGAGCGAAGATTTGGACGAAAGATTGCGAAAAACTTCCAAACTCATTAACCCCGAACCAAAACGCCGTTGGTTTAGTTTAGGGAACAAGGAAGTCGTCCAAGCGTTTAAAGAAGTCATCCGCATCCGTTCCGAATCCATATCCCAATTTGAAACTCTGGAAAGAGACATTAAACTTATCGGCGAATGGTACATGGGCCGCGTTTACGAACTGGCTTCTAAAAAATTCCGTCTTAATGATTGGCGTCAAGCCGTCAAGGACAAACTGGAATCACTCGAAGATATTTACACCATTGCGGCGGAAAACCTCGGCATGTCGCGCATTCAGGCGTTGGAGTATATTCAGATCATGGCTTTCTTTGTCCTGCAAATCGGCTGGTTTATTATCATTATTTTGGAATTCTTTTACTACTCCAAGTAAAACTCTTCACTTTTAAAAACACTGCCATGCTCTAGAGTATGGAAGTGTTTTTAAATAGTCGTGTCTTGTTCTCCATTACTTTTTTTCCAAACTGACATTATGCATCCAGGCGATATAACTTCCGCCCAACCCGGACCAAACTGCCACGGTCACCGCTCCGGCCAACCAACTGCCAATACCCAACCAGGTAAATCCCGGCAACAACTCAAAAATCGCATGATGGAACTCGGCTACTTTACCAGTCAGCATTGTTCCGTAAATAAGGCAGGCGGTGTACGCGACCTCTCCACCGAGCACACAAAGCCCGGCATACTTCTTGATGGAAAGTTTTCCCATAAGATTAAATTAATAAATTATTTTTATAGTTTCTTTCTCTTTAAAAGCAACGAATTCAACACCACTGATACGCTGGAAAGGGCCATAGCCAAACCGGCAAATTCGGCCCGGAGCAATCCTAAGGCGGCAATAGGAATGCCCACGCTGTTGTAAAACAACGCCCAAAACATATTTTGCTTAATTTTACTCAAAGTGGCCTTGCTCAATTTTATGGCCTTAACCACATCCCGCAAATCATTTTTCACCAACACTACGCCGCCGGCTTCAATGGCAATGTCCGTGCCACTACCCATGGCAATGCCCAAATCGGCCGCGGCCAAAGCCGGCGCATCGTTGATGCCGTCACCAACCATCGCCACCTTCAAACCTTTGGCCTGAAGTTTTTGGACTTCCGCGGCCTTGTCGGCCGGCAAAACTTCCGCCAAAACATCGTCTATACCGGCTTGACGCGCGATCGCCCGCGCCGTGCGTTCGTTGTCGCCAGTAATCATTATCGTTCTGATTTTCATTTGATGAAGCTGACCAATCGCTTCTTTGGTTGTTTCTTTAATTGTATCGGCCACCGCGATCAAACCGGCCAACTTATTTTCAACCGCCACAATCATCACTGTCTTGCCCATATCTTCCAACCCCTGTTTTTGTTCTCTGACGGCGGTTGATACGGTCACGGATAACTTATCCATCAATTTTTCTGTGCCAACGGCCACCGTTTGGCCGTCTACCTTCCCCATTACGCCAAAACCGCTGATGGCTTCAAACTCCGTCGGATTACTTAATTTTAATCCATCCTGCTTGGCGCGATTGACAATCGCTTCGGCCAACGGATGCTCTGAGCTGTTTTCCAGTGAAGCCGCCAATTGCAAAAGTTCCACTGATTGATTAAAATTTAAAATATCCGTTGCTTCCGGTTTGCCTTTGGTCAAGGTGCCGGTTTTGTCAAAAATTATCACTTTGATTTTGTTGGCCACCTCCAGGGCTTCGCCGCCTTTGATCAAAATTCCATTTTCGGCGCCACGGCCCGTGCCCACCATAATCGCCGTGGGCGTGGCCAGACCCAACGCGCACGGACAGGCGATAACTAAAACCGCCACCGCCGCCAAAAGCGCCGCCACAAAAGAAGAACCGACCAAAAAATACCAACTGATAAAAGCAATGAGCGACAAAGCCACCACCGCCGGGACAAAATAACCCGACACCGCGTCGGCAAATTTTTGGATCGGCGCTTTGGAGCTTTGCGCTTCTTCTACCACTTTGATAATCTGGGATAAAACCGTATCTTTACCGACTTTGGTGGCGCGGAATTTAAAACTGCCGGTTTTGTTAAAAGTGGCGCCCACCACAAAATCACCCACCTTTTTTTCCACCGGCAAACTTTCACCGGAAATCATGGATTCATCAACACTGGAATAACCTTCAATTACTTGGCCGTCCACCGGCACTTTTTCTCCCGGCCGCACCATCACAATATCACCCACCAACACGTCTTTGATCGGGACTGACATTTCTACGCCGTCTCTGATAATGCGCGCTGTTTTGGCCTGCAAACCCAAAAGTTTTCTGATGGCTTCACCGGCCTGGCCTTTGGTTTTTGCCTCCAGCCATTTACCCAGCACCACAAAAGTAATCAGGAGGGCGGCGGTTTCATAAAAAACCTCGCCTTCAATTATAAAAGTGGTGGCTAAACTGTAAAAATACGCCGCGCTCGTTCCGACCGCGATTAAGGTGTCCATATTAGCGGCTTTATTTTTAGCCGCGTAATACATGCCGGTATAAAACCTGGCGCCAATAAAAAATTGCACAATGCCGGCCAAAATCGCCTGCGTCACAAAACTTTCGTAACTCTTATTTCGCAAAATCATGCTCAAAATCACCACCGGCAAAGTCAAAATCAAACTTACTAAAAATGTATTTCTTTCATACCTAATCTGCTTCTCCCGTAAAGCCTGCTCATGGTCAAAATCTTCCGGCTCTTCTCCGGCCAAAGTCGCGGTATAGCCTGTTTCTTTTACCGTTTTCATCACAGCCGCATCATCGCCATTGGCGCGATCGTATTCCACCGCGGCCTTTTGCGTGGCAAAATTAACACTGGCCGACTTGATGCCGGGCAACTTTTTAAGATTATCTTCAATGCGTAAAGCGCAGCTGGCGCAATGCATGCCGGAGATATTGTATGTTTGTTTTTTTTGAGATTCCATACCCAGTATATCAACCCCGCATGATTTCATCACTTGGGGAGTTTATTTAATTTAAATTAAGCTTATTTATTTTTTTGATGACCCAGTTTTTAAATCCGCCATTTCTTTTTGTTCTGCCGAGCAGAACTTGCGGGGTTGTATTACTGGGCATATTATTCCACTATCAACTTACCCTGATACATGGACATGTCGCAAGTGAACGTGTATTCGCCTTTTTGGGTGGGCGCCAGTTCCACGGTGACTGTTTTGCCTTCGGGCAACTCTTGCCTGATTTTAAAATCAGGAAAACTGACGAAGCGCGAACACTCACTGGATTCTTGGCGTAAAAAATTAATCTTCACTTTCTGGCCAAGCCGCGCCCTTAACACCGCCGGCGCGTAAACACCTTTAACTACCACGTCAAAAACTTGCGCGTCGCCCGTCGTTTTACCCAAAACGCCCTTTTCATGTCGCTTGGACCGTATCCACAATAAAAAAAGAGCCACCACCGTTAAAATAAGAACAACTCCCAGTATTTGCATATCTTTAAAAATTAACAATTAATGACGATGTGCCGCCGGCGCGGCCGCCTCCGGTTTGACGATTTTATTTTTTAAAAAATACGCCGCGATCAGACTGGTTATGGGCACGGCAATGACCAAACCCACGCTGCCCACCAGAGTTCTTACGATTTCCGTGGCAATCGTCTCGTTGTTTAACACGGCGCCCACCGACCCGGCAAGTGGCCGATTGATATTAAAAAGCAGAAGGAGCGGCAAAGAGGCGCCGGCATAAGCCAAAACCAAAGTATTGACAATGGAACTGACATGATCAATGCCCACCTTCATTGACCGTTTATAAATCTCCAGTTTGCTTAATTCCGGATTGGCCTGATAAATCTGTTCGGCCACCGAGGCCTGACTGACGGTAATATCGTCTAAAACACCTAAAGCGCCAATCACCATTCCGGCCAACAAGATGCCTTTAATATTAAGAATGTTTTGGCCCATGCTCACAAGATACGAGGCCTCTTCATCGGCAAAACCGGTCAACCGCGTCAGATAAGTAAAAACCATGGATAAAACGCCGGTAATCAGCAAACTCAAAAGAGTGGCGGTGACCGCCACGGTGGTTTTAGAATTGAACCCATGCACCAAATACAGAGTCGTCACCAAAATAATCAAAGAACCGATAATACTGACAAGCAATGGATTTGACCCGGCGACAATGCGGGGAATTATAAACTGCATCAAAACTACAAAAGTAATTGCCAAACCCACCAAGGCTTTAAAACCGCGCCATCGCCCCACCAAAACCACTAAACCGGCAAACAAAATTGCCAAAAAATATAATTTGCCGGTGCGCGAGTAATCGGTAATAAAATAGACCTCTTGGCCGTTTGGATCCACATCCTTCATCACCCACACCAAATCGCCTTTTTTGTAAGGCTCCCGCCCGGCTATCTCCGCGCCTAAATTAATACCGTCGTAGACAACTTCTTTGTTTTTCCATTCACCGGCCAAGCCGCGCAATTTAACGGTTTGTAAGATAACCTCTCGGTCGTGCTCATCAGTCTTTTTTTCCTCGCGGACAATTTCAATCACTTTGGCTTTAAACGAAACCGCCCGCTGGCTCTCTGTCATTCCGGCCAACGCCGTCTGGCTAGTTCCTAAAAACGACACTGCCATCAGCAAAAACAGCCCTAATTTTTTACTTGTCTTTTTCATAAGGACTGTTTTTTATCTCCGACTTTTGATGACCACAGCCAGAAGACGCGCCTGATTCTTGATTATCCGAACGCCCGTGATGGCCGTTTCTCATCATAAAAATATGCGTTATTCTTTACAACAATCAACTAATTTTTCCACGAGGTTATTGAGACCTGTCATCAAAGCCCGGTCTTTTTGCCCGCTGGCGGCTTGGTCGTGGACATTCAATTGATTATCGCCGATTTTCTTAACTTCACCGACATCAATCAATTTTAAATTCAGACCCCAAAATAAAGAATAAAGGTCATACGCTTTGGCAAACAGTTCTTCCGCTTCTTTTTTATTATCTTGAGAATAATATTTGGTGCCAACCTCCATCAGGCGCATTGAAGCGGCCAATAAATGTTTGGAAATACACCAAACTTCGCCCTCCGCGTCTTTAATAATCTTTTTAAGCAAGCCTTTTCTAATCTCCCTGACTTGGGCCAAAAGATCATAGTAAGCCGGTTTTTTAGTTTTAGCGCCGGTAAAGAAAAAATGCTCTTCCAAACTCACCAGATTCATCACCGCGATGCTCAAATCTTCGTCCGATGATAAATCCAATTTATTGTCTTTTTTAATCTCGGCGGCCCGTTGAAGCAATTCTTTCAATTTTTTTTCATCAATCATACTCCGTTAAACAATAAATAATAAAATCCCAATGCCCAAAACCAACATGGACAAACCCATCACGATCTTTTGATTCCTTCGGTTGCGCTGTTGCCATTCGCCCATCTTCAGTAAAGTATAAGGATTGGCCGCCAACACCAAAATAATAATGAGCGGCGCCACAAACATCAAATTATAAAGCATCAAATAAAGGAAACCGGTAAAAAAAGTGGTCTGCGAAGCCAAAAGGGCGGTCACGGCGGCGTAAATACCGCCGGAACACGGCACCGAGCAAAGGCCGACTAAAAACGCGGCCCCGGCCACGGTCGGCAAAGTGGCGCGCTCCAGAAGCGCGTGAATTTTTTCATTAGAGACGCGCGGCATTTTCAAACCCAATTTCGCTTGAGGCCAATACACGTCGCGCAGATTGAGCAGACCCAAAACAATCAAAAGCCAGGAGCCGACTTTGGCGAAGAAATGATGCTGGCCGAAAAACATAATGCCGGAGAGCAAGCCCACGCCAATGGCCAAATAAGTCAAAAAGATGACAAAAATATAAACCAAACCTAAACCCAAAACATTTTTATAACTCCGTTGCAAGGTGAGCAAAAAAGCGACAAAAAAAATCAAAATCGCGATGGCGCAAGGGTGAATGCCGTCAATAAAACCGGTCACTGCCACCAACGGAACAGCGGTGGACGGAGTTAACATGGAAAAATTTGCCAGCATAAATTTAAAATATTATTTAACTACGGCCGAGGTGGTAACTTCCACTTGCGGCGTCACCGGATCATTGGTCTTGACATAAATAATCCTCTCTTGCAAACCCAGGCCATGAGAACTTTTGCCCATGGCCGCCGTATCATATTGCACATCTAACTCAGCTTCTTCGCTTGGCTCTAACTTATCCCGACTAACTTTGGCTGTGGTGCAACTACAAGAGGTAGTTACCCGTCTTATTTCCAAGACGCTCTGGCCGACATTTTTGATTTTGAAAGTTGTCTGGGCCACGCGACCAAAAGCCACTTCGCCAAAATCAAAAGTAAGAGGCAGGATTTCAATCTTGGGCTGACTACCGCTTTGATTTAAATTCCCGGGCACGGCCTTAATATAACCATAAACCGTTAAAACGGCTAACAGCAGAACGGCCAGCCCGATTAAAATTTTGTTTGTTTTACTCATACCCTTCTATTTTACACCCGTTGGCCGGTGGCAAGAAAGCCTTTTGATTTTTTGATATTTCCACCCCATGTATATCACCCCACCCAGAACGAAAGCGATGCTCGTCAAAAAAATATAACTCTGATAAGCGCCGAAAAAAACCACGGCGCCGGAAAGACCTAAAATCGGCAACAAGGCCACCAAATTGTGCAAACAGCAGCCAATCATGGCTGTGGTGGAAACGCCGCCCGAGGCCGTCAAAGTTCCACCGCCGCCGTGCCGCGTTTTCAAGTGAATCGCTCTAAAAAGACCGGCCTGAACGGCAAAACCCAAAATCAAAGGTAAAATAAAATACCAACGATAACGAAACTGATAAAGCGGCCCCTGCCAACTCTGCATGCCCAACGCCTGTAACAGATAAAAAAGAAGGCCAATCAACAAACCACCCGCCACTCCCCAAACTATCGGACTATAATTTTTAGTTTCATTTTCCATCAAGATTAGTTAATCACCAAATTAAAAATCAAATCCGAATTAAACCCAATCACCAGCGGCCCGGCCAAACTGCCGTCAAAAGTCAACACTGCCTGAAGATGGTGTCCGCCCACCTGCCCTTCTTTGATTTCATAAGCCCGGGGAGAAACTAAAGCCAGTTTGGATTGGCTTTTAACATCAAAAGAAGTCAGATCAAAAGCATGATTATCCGCGATGAATTCAACCACGGTCTGATTGTTTTCCCTCTTGACCGATTGGACGGTTACGGTCACGCCATTTTGAGAAGAAGATAAAACCGTGTCGGCGCCTTGTGTTTTTTTAGCCACCCCTTTTACAACATCGGCTTCAAAAGTAATAATGGATTTTGATCCATTACGGCCGGCGCTATTGCTCACGATGGTTACGTTTCTTGTAATCGCCCCCGTGGCCTCCGGGCCATGCGCGTTGGGATCAAAAATGATTTCTAAACTGCCCGATTCGCCCGGTTTAATCGTGGCTGACCAAAAAGCCGGCGCGCTGCCGCCGTGGCCGGGCATGCCAAAAGGCGGACTCTTTTCACCGCCGACTTCTAACGCCACAGTGGTGCACATGCAAGAAGTTTGCATCTGCGTGATTTTCAAATCGGCGTCACCGGTATTCTGAATTTTAATCACCCGCTTGGCCAAACCGTCAGCCATGGCCACTTCGCCAAAATCAAAACTGGATGTCTCTAGCGTCAGTTTCGGTTTACCCCCATCAGCCGGCGAACTTTTGACAGTGGCCACTACCGCGGCGGTAATGCCGCCAAAAACCAAAACCACGACTGTGCCCGACAATATTTTCAAACGTAAATCCATACCCAGTATATCAACCCCGCATGATTTCATCACTCGAGGAATTGTAAATTAAAATTTCTTTTTTAGTTTAGTTTACTTGCCCAGCTTAGACTAACAACTCTTTTAGTTCTGCTCGAGCAGAACTTGCGGGGTTGTATTACTGGGCATATAGATATATATTTTATTGAGCCGCCGGCTGTTTTTGAGGCTCAACCGTTTTACCGGAAATTAAATCTTTATAAACACCCATGCCTTTAACCCCTTGCCGGAAAACTCGGGCGCCGTCTTTTTCCACTGTGCCCACTTGAGGCCAGACCTTTTTAAGTTCGGGATAAGCTTCAAAATCACCTTTAAGAATTATCGTGGGTAATAATTTTATACCATATTTTTCAACCATATTTTTACCTTCCGTTGTTCGGCTGTCAACCAATTCCACGGTCGGAGTCGCGCCAAATTGCTTAATAATTGATTCGTGGACTCTCACATCGTAACAGTTAGCGCAGGTGGGATCAGCCAACATTACTAATTTCATCTCGCCTTTGATTTCACCCGTGGCGGCCAGCACGTAGGGGCCGCCGATACTCTTCAAAACAAAATCCGAACCGCGAATTTCGCCCAGTTGAGAAAGAATTTTCTGGAGAGATTCGTCTTTTTCCAGTTCGCCGCTCAAAACTACCGTTGGCACTTTTACAATATTAAATTTTTTTATCAAAGCCTCGCCCTCTTGACTCATTCTCTCCACGGTCTTTTCTGATTTTATTTTAACATTTTGCTTTTTTAAATTTTCCAAAAAAACGGCGACGCTAAAACACTCGCGACAAGACGGTTCAGCCACAATAGTAACATCCAGCTCGGCCGGTCTTTTTAGTTCCCGATTCTCGGCCACTTTTTTACCCAAAGCGGCATTAGTCCGCAATGAGAAGGCGAGCATAACAAAAGAACCGGTAAAAAATACCACCAAAATCGCCAAAAACAACCAAAAATTCAAATGAAAATATTTAGAGCATGGTCTGGTCATATAAAACAAATTAGCAACCGCCCACCATGTTGGGCAGGCTCTCGGCGCCAGAGCCGGCGGCCGGGCTGGCGGCGGCCTTAAAATCGCCGCTCTGAACTTTTTTTAAAATCGCTACCGATTCCACCGCCTGCACTACCGAGACAACCGCCAAGATACCCAAAACCACCGTGACAATGGCGCTGCCCCAGGGAATAACCATTTTACTCTTGGTCAAAGGAGCGATTTCTTTTAAAATCTCCGCTTTCAATTTTTCCATCTCGGTTTGAGTTGATTCCTCGGCCTTAGCTAAGTCCTGGAGCGCCGATTTCATGGAATCGCCGCCACAACAATCGTGGTCGCCTTCCTGATGATGCAAGTGTTTATCCATATTATTTAAACTTAAATTAAATTAGATTAATTTTTTTTATCTACGCCCTGATTTATGAGCCAACGAATCAAAGCGATAATGGCTACAACAATCAAAACCAAAAACAAAATCATTAACACCCAACCAAAGCCGAAGCCGAACCAGCCGGTCATCGGACTATAGCCGCCCATCATTGAATAATTCCCCCGCTGGCCGCCCCAACTCATCATGCCGGCGCCGTTATTCCCCCACCGGCTGTCAGAACAGCCGAGATACCTCTGCCCCATGACAATGTGAGCCGTTTTTAATGACAGGGATCCTTCACCCCCCATCATTTGATCCATTGCCTCATGCTGTTCTAGGCCCGGATGCATCGCGTCCATAAAAGTTTCGCCCATCTGCTCAAACTGCTCATCAGTCACTTTTTGACAATCAATTTGTTTAATTTCGGCCACGCCCTGACTTTTAAAAATACCTTCCAAAGCCTCATTAATTGATACTTTATTATCTCCGTGCGCTTGCGCTTGTCCGAAAGGGAAAAGAAGTAAAATAAAAGTGGTTATTAAAATCTTACGCATATATTTTGAACAAAGAATTAACGAGCCAGAGGTTCGGGTGATTTGTTACGATATTTTTTAATAAACTGTTCAATTAACCCTTCGTCAAACGCCTCCAGTTTTAAAACGCGCCCCCAAGCGGCCAAAGAAATTTTGCCGTCATTTTTGGCGCGGGGCGTAAGAATCGCGCTTTTTGGGTATCTATAAGCCAGCTTTTCCAGTTTTAATCTTGTCTCTTCATCAATGTCTTTGTATGAAATCCAAATTCCGCCATGCTCCAAATTATGGACCACTTGTTCATCGGATAATTCGCGATTGTAAATACCCCATGACGCCGGCTCGCTATAATGCCAGCCGGAAGTCGGTGGATTGCTGTTGTAAGAAGGATGAGCGGCGCCGACCGGTATGTGTTCCGCGCCTTGAATTGAAATCTTTTCGCTTGAATCTGTTGGCGCGGCTTGACCGCCCAGCCAGACAATCAAAGCGATAACAGCGGCTAAAGATACAACACCCATGATGATTTTCCAAAAATTTCTCTT
>CAZQSS010000030.1:0-10504 GCA_964596405.1 uncultured Gammaproteobacteria bacterium
CAGTAATACAACCCCGCAAGTTCTGCTCGAGCAGAACAAAAAGAAGCGGCGGATTGAAAAACTGGGTCGTCAAAAAATAAATAATGTTTACTAAACTAAACAAACTCCTCGAGTGATAAAATCATGCGGGGTTGATATACTGGGTATGTTCAAAATAAAAAACGGCTTATCAGTTAGAGCCAAAATCTCGTTGGTTGCGACCATAGTTTTAATTTTTGCCGGGGCGGCCTGGGCGAATTTTTCTCTGGCCAGTTTTGATAAAACGCAAAATCCTTTGACCCAATCCGCCAGCAGTCTGCTGAGCCGGTTGAATGCCTGGTCGGAAATCTTGAGCGCCGTCCCCAGAGTGATGGGCTATTTAAAACCCCAAACTTATTTGGTACTTTTTTTGAATAACACAGAAATTCGGCCCGGCGGCGGGTTTATCGGCAGTTATGCCGTGGTCAGAATTAACAGCGGCCGCGTTTCTATTTTAGAAACCAACGGTTCGGAAAATTTGGATTGGGACGCGCCAGATGATTTTAACGTGGCCTCGCCCGCGCCGCTTAAAACTTATCTTAAACAACCGCGTTGGTTTTTTCGGGATGCCAATTGGTCGCCGGATTTTCCCACCTCGGCCCGGTACACTCACTGGCTTTATCGCTTTGAAAACGGACGTGAAGGCTCAAAAATTGACAGCATCATCGGTATCACGCCGCGGCTGGTGGAAGAACTTTTGGCCATCACCGGCCCATTGCGTGTCGGCAATAAAACTTTTAACGCCGAAACTTTTGTCAACGAATTAGAATATCACGTGGAAGTGGGTTTTAAAGACGAGGGGATTAAAAAAAGTGATCGGAAAGTTATTTTGGGTGATTTGAGCCGGGGACTGTTGGCCAAATTGACGAAATTATCTCTTTTGCAGATTAAAAATATGTTGCCCATGCTGACCCGTCTGGCCCAAGAGCGGCAAATTATGATGTATAGTAATTACGATGAGTTACAAAATGTTTTGGTTAAAAATAATTGGGCCGGCGAAGTAAAAAAATCCGTTGGGGATTATTTAATGGTGGTGGACGCGAATCTCAATAGTTTAAAAAGCGATCCGGAGGTCAGCCGCGAAATTACTTATCGGCTTTTGCCCGATGGTCGTCGCTGGCGCGCGCAAGTCGTTATCAGCTATAATCATCACGGCGATTTTAATTGGAAGACCACGCGTTACCGCAGTTACACTCGGATTTACGCGCCGCGCGGCGCCGAACTGATCAGCACCCAGGGATTTATGAATATTAAAAAAGAGCCGGTCCAGCCGGAGACAACCGAAGAATTGAACAAGACGGTATTCGGCGGTTTTATCTCCATTGAACCGCAAGAAGAAAAGACAATCACCTTGGAATATTTTTTACCCAAAGAAATCGGCGAACAAATCAGGGCGGACAAATATAATCTCTTTGTGCAAAAACAGTTGGGGACAGGGGCGGTTCCGTTGACAGTAGAGCTGGATTTTGGTAAAAAGGTAGGGACTGGCGGCACGGTCTACCGGTCAAAAACAGATTTAAGGACAGACAGAGAGTTCAGGATAAATTTCTAAACTTATGCCCAGTAATACAACCCCGCAAGTTTCGCCTCGCGAAACACAAAAGACGGATTGATATTACTAGGCTATCAAAATTAGAAAATAGATAGTTAAATTAAGAATCCCCAAGTGATGAAATCATGCGGGGTTGATATACTGGGTATGTTTATAAAGAAAATTGGCATTGATTTGGGCACGACGAGTGTTTTGGTTTACGTGCCGGGCCGGGGCGTGGTTGTTCACGAGCCTTCGGTCGTGGCCATATCCAAAGATGACAAAAAGATTTTAGCCGTGGGCAAAGAAGCGTACGAAATGATCGGTCGCACGCCCGAGACGATTGTGGCCAGCCGGCCTCTGCGCGAGGGCGTGATTGCCGATTACCACACCACCGAAGCCATGTTGCGTTATTTTATAAATAAATCCGTGGGCGGCATGCGTTTGTTCCGGCCGGAAGTGATGGTGGCCGTGCCGGGCGGTATTACTTCAACTGAACGCCGCGCGGTTATTGACGCGACCATTAACGCCGGCGCCCGCGCCGCGTATATTATCAAGCAGCCGATTGTGGCCGCTATTGGCGCCGACATCCCCATTGGCAGCGCCTCGGGGCATTTGATTGTGGATATTGGCGGCGGCACTGCCGAGATGGCCGTTATTTCTTTGGGCGGCATCGTGGCCAGCCGTTCAGTGCGCATCGGCGGCACCAAATTTGATAAATCCATTCAGGAATACACTCGCCGCAAATATAATTTGGCCATCGGCGAACGCACGGCCGAGGATTTAAAAATTCAAATCGGCTCGGCCATGTATTTGGATAAAAAATTATCTTTGGATGTAAAGGGCCGGGATATGATTACAGGTTTGCCGCGCACCATTACATTGACTTCGGATGACGTCACCGAGGCGATTCAAAATGAATTGGAAGGCTTGATCATCGCCCTTAAAGAAGTGCTTTACGATACGCCGCCGGAACTTTCCGCTGATGTGATGGACAAGGGGATTGTCCTTTCGGGCGGTTCCTCACAGTTGAGAAATATTGAACAATTATTTTCTAAAGCGATTGGCGTGGCGGCTTTTGTGGCCGACGAGCCGGTAATGTGCGTGGTCAAAGGCACAGGCATTGCCTTGGAAAATTTGGATTCTTACAAACGCAGTATTTTGGCGTCTAGATAATAATCGGGATTACACGAATGGGCTGACGCCCCACTAACAACATATCCCAGTCGCAAGTTCGTTACAGTTTTGATCTCGGAATGCTCTTTATACGCGATGCCGCCTGCGGCTTTGGTTACTTAACAGAATCGTCTTTCTTGAAACTTGCAACGGGATTGTTACTGCTAGTGAAAATTTATTCGCCGTGGCTTTAAATTTTTCCCGCCGCGAACGGGATCCCGACTTGCCTTATTTTTTGAGTTTAAATCGTGCGTCGGGACAAGCCAGTAACAAATAAAAACCCCTTTGACGTGATGTCGAAGGGGTTTTGGCGTTAGAGAGTGAATGGTTCGTCAGTGGGAGACATTGAGGCAATCAGCGCCTGGCCGCGTGACAGGCCACAGCCCATGCAGTAGATGTCGCCGGGTAGAATCTGGGTTCCGCACTTTTTACATTTGGGACAGTGGGCGAGTTTTATGCCGCACTTGACGCAGAACACAAGTTCTTTCATGTCAGCAAACGGTCCGGCTTGGCATTGCGGACAAATCTTCATTTGGCCTCCTTGGGCGCGCTTGGGTTAGGCACAGGATTGGCTGGTTGAGGCACTGGCGCCGACTCCAGTATTTTGTACTGCGTGGCGGCGTAATAAAATAGCCAGATGTCGAATTTGTAACCCTTTTCGTCGGTTATCGTTGTCCAACGTTTGGCCACGAGCCACAAGTCGTTGTAGACGAGCTCAATTTTTGCGCTTGGCATGATTTCGGCCGTTCGGTCGCCGCGCAAGGCCACCATGTGAATTTTGGTGTCTTCGGTTTTGACGGAAAAGGCCGTCACTGTCGGGCAGGCGCTCAAAAGGCAATCAATACCCGGCTGGACAAAAACTTCTTGAATGGAACCGCTGATTTTGAAGTCGTGCGGAATGGGCGGAGCTTCCTTGGGCTTACCGCAGTTGGCGGTCAGGATTACCAGACAGGACAGAAGCGCGGCGAGCAGAATCTTTTTCATTGTTTTTCCTCCTTTTTTGGTTGTTAAAGAGTCTGTTTGGATGGTAACAAAATTTTTGATGTTTGTCAAGATAAAGAAAAACCCCAGGCAAGCGTTGCGCTTTCTGGGGTTTGGGGGTTCAGGTGTTTAGTGGATGGGACCGAATTTGAAAGGGCCTATCTCAAAATATGGTTTCGTTTTTGTGGAGGCTATTAGGTCATCCCAGCACTGGCTACAATAGTTGCTTCCAGGCCTCGCGTCATTTTTACGACAACCCGCGCAAACCAGTTTTCTGTGTACATTTTTCGATTGTCTGCAGTCTGGGCGCGCCACAGTGGGCACAGGACTCGTTGTCTTTGGTCGTTTTGGTTGAGCTACAGTACTCGCAGGGCTTTCTCTCGTGCATTTTCGTTGTCTCCTTTCAGTCTTTTTTCTTCAGAGCGTCGGCGCGCGGCAGGCCACAGCCCTCGCAGAACTTGTCCATAATGGCAATCGTGGCCCCACATTGCTCGCAGTTGGTAGTCTGGGGACGAAGCACAAGCTTGGTGCCACACTTGTTGCAGAAGTTGAGGTCGTTGGTTCGCACCCAATCAGAGGCCTCACACTGTGAATTCGGACAACTCTTTCATTGTTTTCTCCTTTCAGCCCTTTGCGTATCGCTTGAGTATCTTCTTGGCCTCGACCAGGTCCCGCTTGAGCAGGAGGATTTCCTGTTTCACCGCTCTGCGATTGAAACCGGAGAGTATGTCGGTCTTGTTCGCTTCGTCCGACCGGAGCCACATTTCTCGTCGCTCGATTTTGTTCAGAATCCGCAAGACCTCGCCCCTGTAGAACTTCCTGACTTCGTTCACGTCTGCCTCCTTGGGTTGGGTTGTTAAAGACCGTTTTTAGCCTCGTTCAATCTTAACACAGAATCTTAGCAAAAACCCGCCTTCTTGTCAAGTTGGGCAAAATATCGCATAATTGAGCCATGTCCATACAATGTCATCCCCGTGAAAACGGGGATCCAGTCCGCGCAGTCGCTGGATTCCCGATCGTGGTCGGGAATGACAGGACGCTTAACGCTTTTGAGATATGGTAATTGGGATAGATGCCTCTAGGGCCAATAACAACGAAAAAACCGGCGTAGAATGGTACGCTTATTTTGTTATCCAAGAGTTAAAAAAGATTATTCCGGCTGATGTTCAAGTCCGGCTTTACACGCGGGAGCCGCTCAAAGGGGATTTGGCCCGGTTGCCGCCGAATTGGCAAGAAAAAGTTTTAAGTTGGCCGCCGCGCCGGCTTTGGACACAACTTCGTCTTTCCTATGAGGTGTGGCGCCAGCCGCCGGATGTTTTATTTGTGCCGGCGCACGTTTTGCCACTCGTCGTTCCCAAAAAAACTTTTTTAACGATTCATGATTTGGGCGGATTGCGTTTCCCGGCCGGCTACACGCTTTTTGAAAAAGTTTACGCGCGTTTTTACATCCGGTTCGCCCTCGCTCGCGCTCAGATTATTACCCCATCGGAATTCACCCGCGAAGAAATTTTATATTTGTTTAAAACCCCGTTAGAAAAAATCAAAGTCATTTATAACAGTTACGATAATAATTTATTCAAACCCGTAACGGATCAGGAAAAAATCCAAACTGTTTTGAGAAAATATAATATTCACCGGCCTTTCTTTTTGAGCATCAGCCGGCTGGAAGAAAAGAAAAATACCGCCGGTATTATTGAGGCGTTTGAGATATTTAAAGAACAAAGAACAAAGAACAAAGAACAAGAAACGAAATTGGTGCTTTTGGGCAAGCCCGGCCACGGTTTTGCTAAAGTTGAGAAAGCGATAGAATCGTCAAAATACAAAAACGATATTATTTTACCCGGCTGGGTGGAGACGGCGGATGTGCCGGTTTTGATGAGCGCGGCCATTGCTTTTATTTTTCCCAGTTTTTACGAGGGTTTTGGTATCCCGATTTTGGAGGCGCAAGCCTGCGGCCTGCCAGTCATCACTTCAAATTTAGCGTCCTGCCCGGAAGTGGCGCACACCGCCGCTATTCTTGTAAATCCTTATCGGCCGGCCGAAATCGCGCAGGCGATGAACGAAATTGTCTCATCAGAAAAATTAGCCAGTCAGCTTAAAGAAGCGGGCTTAAATCGGGTTAAAGAGTTTGGTTGGAATAAGGCGGCCGAAGCCATTTGGCAGGCCTTGCTTTCCGCATAACTTGTGCTATAATATAAAGATGATACGAATCAACGAATGTGGTATACAAATCTACAAATGTGATTCGTAGATTCGTATATAAAATTTGCAGATTCGTATCTTAATTATGATTATCGGCCACGCCAAACAACTGGATTTTTTGCGCAAAAGCTGGGAAGAAAAACACATCAGTCATGCTTATCTTTTTGTGGGGCCGCACGGCGTGGGCAAGCGTCGGGTGGCAACGGAATTGGCCGGTTGGGTTTTGGGTAAAAAGGAGGCGCCGGAAGATTTGGCCCGGGAATTTCAAATTTGTTACGTGGAGCGCGAGCCGAATAAGAAAACCGGCAAAAAAAACAAAGATATTTCCATTGATCAAATTCACGCCGTCCGCAATTATCTTTCCCACCATTCTTTTTTAAACAATCATAAGCTGGTGATTATAGATGAAGCGGAATTTATGAGCCGGAGCGCCGGCAACGCGCTTTTGAAAACTTTGGAAGAACCGGCGCCGCAATCCACCACCATTCTTTTGGCCGACGACGAGAAAAGATTACTCCCGACCATTGTTTCGCGCTGTCAGCTTTTGCGATTTTACCCGGTGGCTACCACGGAGATTGCCGAGGCGCTTAAAAGATTAGGCGTTAAAAAAGAAGAAGCGGAAAATTTGGCGCGGTTGAGTCATCACCGGCCCGGGCGGGCGCTGGAATTATGGCAAGAGACAGCCGAATTGGAATTTTACAACACGGAGGCAAAAAAGTTTTTTAATCTTTTGGATAATTCTTTGGGCAAGCGATTTAAAGAGTTGAGTAAATTTTTCGGCAAATCAGAATCCGGCGATCATGGTGATCATATTGAAAAACGCGATGAGCTGGTTAAAGTTTTAAATATCTGGCAGGGATTGTGGCGCGATATTATGTTGTGCCGGAGCGAAGCGGGGGAATTGATTGACAACGCGTCTTTCGCGGATAAAATAAAAATTCAGAGTCAAAAGCGCGGCGCGCGGGCGATGGCCAAATCAATCCAAGAAATTGAAGAGGCAAAAAAATTGTTGCATCAGAACATTCACCCGCGTTTAATTTTTGAAAATTTAATTGTTAATTTTTAAAACTAAGACGAATTCGTACTATTCGTACTGATTCGTAATTAGTATTATTTATTTCATATGCGCAAGTCCATCTTTGTCTTAAGTATCGTGGCCGTCTTTTTGATTTTAGGCGGCGCCGGTTGCGATCCGCTTAATTTTTTTAACGTCGGCGGAGCTAGTAATCCGGCCAGCAAAACTGACGGCGGTATTTTTAAAAGCGTTGACAGGGGTGAGACCTGGGTTAACCTTTCACAGCTCCTGACCACCGGCGCCAAGCGTGATTTCCGGTCGGCCGGTATCGCCAGTTTCGCCATTGATCCGAGCGATCATCTGGCTTTATACGCCGGTAGCATTGATAATGGTTTGTTCTACAGTTATAGCGGCAGCGCCGGCTGGGAGCAGCCCGATCAAATTAAGGGCGGCACAGTCAAAGCGGTGGCGGTTGATCCCAAAAACAAATGCGTCATCTATATTGTCATCGGCAACATGATTTATCAGTCTAATGATTGCAACCGCACTTATGGCGCCATTTATCAGGAAGCGCGCCCCGAGGTGGCGGTGACCGGTTTGGTGATAGACAGCTTTAACAGCTCAATTATTTACGCGGGCAATACGGCCGGCGACGTGTTTAAGAGTACCGATCGGGGTCGCAGCTGGGTGGTGGTTAAACGGTTTGAAAATCCGATAGCCAAAATTATTGTTAACCCGATTGATACGCGCGTTGTTTACGCGGCGACTCAAGATCGCGGCATCTACCGCAGCGCCGACGGCGGTTTGAGTTGGAAAGATTTGAGTGACGGTCTAAAACAATTTGGCGGCGCTTTTGTTTATCGCGATTTGGCTTTGTTTGATGAAAAAAATGAAGGCTTGCTCTTGGCTTCCCAGTATGGCCTGATCCGAAGCGGCAATGGCGGCCAAACTTGGCAGGCTCTAAATTTGTTGACACCGCCCAATGGCGCTGACATCAGAACCTTGGCGGTCAATCACCAAAACAGCAAAGAAATTTATTATTCCACACCTTCCACTTTGTACAAAACAGTTGATGGCGGTTTAAAGTGGGTGACTAAAAAATTGCCCAGCACCCGCGCGCCAACTCTTTTAAGAATTGATCCGGTCGATCCCAAAGTATTGTATCTGACCTTTGAACCGCTTAAAAAATAATCTATAATAGTCTACAAATTACAAATGGATACAAATATACAAATCGTATATGTATATTTGTAAAAATTTGTAATTCGTAGCCCTAATTATATCAAATTGTATGTTTAATTTTGACGCTTACAGTCCGGAATTTAAAAAAATTGAAGAACGTTTAAAGACCGATTTTGACCATTTGCGCACCGGCCGCGCCAATGCCAGTATTTTGGATTTGGTGCAGGTGGAAGCTTACGGCGCCATGACGCCGCTCAAGGGCATGGCTTCAATTACCATTCCGGATTCCAAGACTATCGCCATTGAGCCGTGGGATAAAAGCATTTTGAAAGAAATAGAAAAGGCGATTGCGGCGGCCAATTTGGGTTTGCAGCCGGTCAATGACGGCAAGGCGGTGCGTTTGGTGATGCCGCCCATGACCGAAGAATTCAGAAAAGAACTGATTAAGGTGGTAAATCAAAAAATGGAGCAGGCGCGCATTGCCTTGCGCCAGTTGCGCGACCAGATTCGCGATAAAATTTTTGCCGAAGAAAAAGCCAAAACCATGGGCGAAGATGAGCGTTTTCGTTTGCAGGAGAAACTGGATAAACAGTCTAAGGATTTTAACGACAAAATTAAAGTGATGGGTGAAGAAAAGGAAAAAGAAATAATGACCATCTAGTTTAAATCCGAAATCCTAAATCCGAAATTCGAAACAAATTCTAATGTCCAAAATCCAAAAACCCAAACAGCGAGTTTGAAATTTTGAAAATTTGAATTTTGATATTGTTTCGGATTTCGAATTTAGAGTTTAGAATTTAAAGAATTATTGTGTATGTCTAAACAATCTAACCAGCCAGCGGTTGAATCCAAAATGGAAAAGCTTATCTCTTTATGTAAGCGCCGCGGTTTTGTTTTTCCGTCTTCGGAAATTTATGGTGGATTATCTTCTTGTTATGATTATGGTCCTTTGGGAGTGGAATTAAAAAATAATATAAAAAAGGCGTGGTGGAAGGCAATAGTCCAGACGCGCGACGATGTGGTGGGTTTGGATTCGTCTATTCTCACGTCTAAAATTGTTTGGGAGGCCAGCGGCCACCTGCAGAGTTTTAATGATCCGCTGGTAGAATGTAAAAAGTGTCAGCATCGTTTTCGCGCGGATCATTTGTTGGAAGCCAGACAAGCGGAGCCGGGTTATATTAAAGAAAAACCGCTGACGATTAAGGATGTGGCTTGTCCGGATTGCGGGGGCGAGTTGAGCGAACCGCGCAATTTTAATCTTTTGATGAAAACCGAGCTGGGCGCGGTTGAAGGCGCGAAAGAAGAAGCATATTTGCGCGGGGAAACTTGCCAGGGAATTTATTTGGATTTTTTAAATGTGAAAGACAGCCTGAGAAAAAAGCTGCCGTTTGGCATCGCTCAAATTGGCAAGGCTTTCCGTAATGAGATTACCACCAAGAATTTTATTTTTCGCACGCGTGAATTTGAACAAATGGAAATGCAGTATTTTGTCAATCCTCAAGAAGTTGGCAAGTTTTTTGAGGAATGGAGGGAGTGGACAATGGAGTGGTATAAAAGAATGATTTACCGGCCGGAAAATTTGCGTTGGCGTCAGCACGAAGAAGATGAGCGCGCCCATTATGCCAAAGACGCGTGGGATGTTGAGTATAATACGCCGATGGGCTGGAAAGAATTTGCCGGCGTCCATAATCGCGGCGATTGGGATTTATCGCGTCATAGTCAATATAGCGGCGTGGATTTGTCTTATCATGATTTGGAGACCGATAAAAAGTTTATACCTTGGATAAGCGAAGTTTCTTTTGGTTGCGACCGCGCGGTTTTTTTGTTTTTACTTGATGCTTATGATGAAGTTGAGGCTCGGAGCGGCGATGAGGAGGCCAAGCACGAGAAAGAAATTGTATTGCGTTTGCATAAAGATTTAGCGCCAATCAAAGTGGCGATTTTGCCGCTTTCTAAAAAAGAGCCGCTCGCCGAATTGGCCGGGAAAATCGCCAAAGAATTGCGCCCGCATTTTATGTTGCAATACGATGAAACCGGCTCTATCGGCAAACGTTACCGCCGGCAGGATGAAATCGGCACGCCCTATTGCGTGACCGTGGATTTTGAATCAGCCGAAGATAAAAAAGTCACTGTCCGCGACCGCGACAGCATGCAACAGGAAAGAGTGGCGATTGACGAGTTGAGAGATTATTTGAAAAAGAAGTTTGGTTGTTAAGTTGAGATTGTTGACTAATTTTACACAATGTCATCCCCGTGAAACCGGGGATCCAGTCGCATGATCACTGGATTCCCGATCGCGGTCGGGAATGACAAAGAGGAGTTGTTCAATTTTAAAATTATCTGAATATGCCCGAAAGACAATCAGTTGAAACATCTCAACCCGAACACAAAGAACACGA
>CAZQSS010000031.1:0-10316 GCA_964596405.1 uncultured Gammaproteobacteria bacterium
CCACGCCTTCCAACACCCGGGCGGTGGTGGTGCCGACGGCAATCACCCGCCGGCCGGCTTTTTTCGCTTGTTTGATCATTTCGGCTGTTTCTTTATCAATTTCCACCCACTCGCTGTGCATTTCATGCTCTTCCACCCGCTCGGTTTTGACCGGCCGGAAAGTGCCCAGCCCCACATGAAGCGTGACAAAAGCGAATCTAACACCTTTCTTTTTAAGTTCTCGGAAAAGGCGCGGAGTAAAATGGAATCCGGCCGTGGGCGCGGCGACTGAACCGGTGTTTTTGGCATAGATAGTTTGATAATCGGCTAACTTTTTGGGCTCTCTAGCGATGTAGGGCGGCACCGGCACGTGGCCGATTTTATCGGCCATAATCAAAACTTTTTCTTTGGGTTGATTAAATTTGACTATCACCACACCCTCTTCTTTTTTCTTTTTAACCTGGCAGATGAGCCCGCGGCCAAAACTGATTACACCGCCTTCTTTCAATTTTTTTCCCGGCTTGGCCAAAACCTCCCAATTATATTTATCAATCGGCCGCAACAAAAATATCTCCACCTCGCCCCTAATTCCTGATTCATAATTCCTAATTCTTCCAAACAATCTCGCCTTAAAAACCTTGGTGTTGTTGAACACCAGCAAATCATCTCTTTTAAGAAACTTTGGCAAATCATAAAAATGCCGGTGCTTGACCGCGCCGGTCCGGCGATTTAAAACCAAAAGCCGCGAGTGGTCTCGCGGATGAATCGGTTTTTGGGCAATTAACTCTTTGGGCAATTGATAATCAAAGTTCGACACCAACATATTCTTTAAGTTCAAAGTTCAAATGCCAAAGTTCAAATCAATGCTTAAAGCCTTAAGTTCAAATTTTAGACACTTGCCTATCGGCAAGCAGGTTTGACATTAGGATTTTTACCCGCCCACGGCCTGCCTGCCGGTAGGCAGGGCGGATTGATTTGACATTTGAACTTGGGATTTTGTAATTTCAATGTAAATATTTTGTTTTGTTCTCATTGTGCTCTTTCAAATTTTTGGCATAATACATCGCGCCGGCTTTATCCGACAAGAAAAACCAATAATCATTCTTTTCCGGATAAATCGCCGCTAAAATTGACTGGGCGCCGGGATTGGCAATCGGGCCCAAAGGCAAACTCGGATATTTATAAGTATTGTAAGGTGATTCTGTTTTTTGCTCTTCCAGAGAGATGGCCGGTTTTTTAGCGCCAGTTACATAGTTAACGGTGGAATCCAACTGCAAGGCCATGCCGATATCCAACCGCCGCCATAAAATATCAGAAACTAACCGACGGTCTGATTTGGTTTTAGCTTCGGCTTCAATCAAAGACGCCATGGTCACAATTTCAAAAATAGATTTTTTTTGCCTGGTGATTTCCGCTCTCAACTCCGACGTCAGTTTTTTGCCAAAATTTTCCAAAAGCTTGATCACAACCTCTTCAATCTTGGCCTGCTTGCCGATGCGGTAAGTATCGGGAAAAAGATAGCCCTCCAAACCGACATGTTTGGGTTTGTCGTTTAAAAAATCAAAACGATTGGAAAAATCTTTCGGCGCGGGCATTTCTTTATTATTCCGATAATCAACGGCTGGAAAACCCGCCAATTCGTGCAATTCCTCAGCCATGGCCAGACCGTTGTATTCCAAATAACGCCCGTAATCGCTCAAATTCCAGCCCTCCTGCAGTTTTATTATCTTTTCCGCCAAAGCCGCGTCAGTCAATGCCCCAGCCAACGCCCGCAAACTCAAACCCTCTTTAACTTCAACAATACCGGCTAAAATCTTGGTATCCAGTTTAGTAATTTTTAGATATTGTTTAAAAAGCCAGACATCTTTAAGCAATTTTTGCTCTTGCAGACGGTTGATGACATGGCCTAATTGTTCACCGTCGCCAACCTCAAACAAAACTACCGGCGCACTGGCAGCCGGTTTTTGCCAATAAATTTTATAGATCATGTTCCCGCCCCCAATCGCTATTAGAATGGCCGCGGCCAAAATAATCAATAAACTTTTTTTCATAATTACAAATATTTTCCCTTGCCCTGCCGTTCCATCTCTTCAATTAGTTTTTTAACCTCCTGGGCGCGATCGCGCGGGCAAATCAAAAGTGCGTCTTCGGTATCCACCACCACCAAATTTTCCACTCCCAATGTCGCCATTAATTTTTTCTTTTTGCTGTAAAGCAGGCAATTCTTGGTATCCACTGAAATCACTTCGCCCTGAATGACATTGCCCCGCTCGTCGGCCTTATGTTTTAACTGCTGATGTAAAACATCCCAAGCGCCCACGTCACCCCAGCCAAAATCGCCTTTGATAATCAAGACATCGCTCTTTTTAATTTTTTCCGTCACGGCATAATCAAAAGAAATTTTTTCCATCTGATTATAAATCTTCTTAATCTCGGCTGTTCTTTTTTTGGACAACAATTCTTTCATCTTTTCCAAAGAACCGGAAAGTTTAGGCGCGTACTGGGCAAAAGCCGCCAAAAATGCCCGCGGCGTCCACATATAATAATTCCCATGCCAAAGGTAATCGCCGCTCGCCAGATATTTTTCCGCCACTTTCAATTCCGGTTTTTCCGTGTGTCCTTCAAAATGATAAACTTCCACCCCCTTGAAGTGACCGTATTTTTTACCGATTCTGGTGTAACCCAAAACCGTGCTGGGGAAGCCGGCGGCAAGGCCGATATCCAGCAATTTGCCGGTTTTTTTAATCAAATCTTCGCCGACTTTAAAACAATTAAGATATTTTTTAATATCCAAAATATTGTGATCGGCGGGCGCAAAAACCATCGGCTCGTCCGGCTGGCGCAAAAACAACGAAACGGCCGCAAAACCCATAGCCGGGCCGGTATCGCGCCGCGCCGGCTCCACAATAAACTGGCTGGCCGGCACGCGCGGAAAAAGACGCTTAAGGTATTTCAATAAATCCGGCGTGGTGGAAAAGAAAATTTTATTTTTAGGATAATGACCGGCAAATCTGTCGTAGGTTTCTTTAATCAGCGGCTGGTCGGTGATAATCGGGAAAAATTGTTTGGGATTATTTTTGCGCCCCAACGGCCAAAGCCTTTTGCCCACGCCGCCGGTTAAAATTACAATATTCATATTAGTTTGTAGATAATATAACTGCCCAACGCGCCCAAAATAGCGCCGGCCACCACGTCTGACGGATAGTGAACACCCACAAAAACCCGGCCCCAACTGACCAAAAAAGCGGCCGCGAGCATGGGGATGCCCCAGGTCCGATTAAAAAGAAAAACGCTCATGGCGATGGCAAAAGCCACGGTGGCGTGCGAAGACGGAAAAGATTTATGAGAAAAAGAAGCGCTAACCAACTGGTGAACTTCCAATGAATTAGCGAATGGACGCAACCGGCCCGTCCCAAAACCAATTAAAATACTGACCAAATACGAAGCGGCTGAGCCACCAATCAAAACAAAAAGATATTTAAGCCGAGAATGTTGTTCCTTAAGCCAGCTGACATTTTCGCCTTCTTTGGGCATATAAAAAAAGAAGGCCAACGCGCCGGCGCCCATAAAAAAAATCAAATAAACGGCGCAGAAAATTCCAAAATAATCCAACCAGCGGCTGGTTTTCGCCATGCCATTAATCAGTCGAAATAATTTTATGTCCAAACTCATAATCTTGGTAAAAATGAAGAATTAAGCATTATGAATTAGGAATCGTGAACCAAGTATTTGTTGTTCCCAATCCATAATTCATGATTCATAATTCCTATCGCTGACAACGGGGGCAATAATGAGCGCTGCGCCCGCCGATTTTAATCCGTTTGATTAAACTGCCGCACCGCCGGCATTTTTCATCTTCGCGACCGTAAACTTTCAAATGCGGGACAAAACCGCCGATTTGGCCGTGAGCATCAACATAAGTATCCGACGAGGTGCCGCCCACCTTCAGGGATTTTTTTAAAATCGCGGGGATGGCCGGCCATAACTTTTTTATCTCCCCCTCTTTTAGGCTTTTGGCCGGCCGGAGCGGCAAAATACCGGCCATAAATAACGCTTCGTCAGAATAAATATTGCCAATGCCGGCAATATATTTTTGATCCAGCAACAATTGTTTTATTTTCTGATTCGGCCGGTTGACTAAAACTTGTTTAAACTTGGTCAGACTAAATTCTTTACTCAACGGTTCTACCCCATATTCTTTCTTCACTCGCTCTAACCCGCCGTCATCCGTTAATACCAAGTAGCCAAACTTGCGCATGTCATTGAAAAGCAAACGGCTACTGTCGGTAAAATTAAAAATCGCGTGGGTGAATTTGTTGGTCTTTTTTATTTTTTGATAAATCAGCTGACCGGTCAGTTTCAAATGAATCAGCAAATTTTCGCCGCTGGATAATTTAATGATCAACAACTTGGCTCGTCTATCTATTCTTTCAATCTTCAAATCTTTTAATCTTTCGCTCAAATTCTTTGGCTTAATCTTTTTTTGAAAATCTATAATCTCAACGCTCTTTATTTTTTTCCCCACGATGATTCTCTCCAACTGACGGCGAATTGTTTCCACTTCCGGCAATTCAGGCATATAACTATCAAACTCTAAAATCTAAATCCGAAATTCGAAACAAAATTAAAATTCAAATTTTCTAAACTTTCGAATAATTTTGAGTTTTGGTCATTTAGATTTGTTTCGGATTTCGTGCTTCGGATTTAGAATTTTCAGATTAAGGGTCTTCCGGTCATCTCGGGCGGTTGCGGAATCCCCATAATTTTCAATACGGTCGGCGCCACATCCGAAAGCAGGCCCACCGGCTGAATCAAGCTCAAATCGCCGCCCAGCGGATCGCCTCCCACGCCTTTTTGACCCTCCCACTCGCGGCCGATAATCAGCAGTGGCACCGGATTATTGCTGTGTTCTTTATCCACTTCGCCGGTTTGCAAATTTACCAGTTCCTCGGCATTGCCATGGTCGGCCGTAATCACCACTGCCCCGCCTTTGGCTAAAATCAAATCCGCGATTTGTCCCAAATACTTATCAATCATCTCCACTGCTTTGACGGTTGGTTCCATCAAACCCGAATGCCCCACCATATCGGCGTTGGCAAAATTAATGGCGATAAAATCGTATTTATCTTCTTCTACAACTTTGAGAACGTTTTTGGCAATCTCCGGCGCGGACATTTCCGGTTTTTGATCGTAAGTGGAAACTTTGGGCGAAGGAATAATCTGCCGGTCTTCGCCCGGAAACGGGGCTTCAATCGTGCCATTCAAAAAAAAAGTGATGTGGGCATATTTTTCCGTCTCAGCAATATGGAATTGTTTGAGACCGGCATTGGCAATTACCTCGGCTAAAGAATTTTTTACCACCTCGGGCGAATAAGCGATTTTGACCGGCAGGTCTTTTTCATACTCGGTCATGGCCACAAAAAACAAATTGGGTATGTAAGTCCGTTGGAACTTATCAAAACTCGGCAAAACAAAAGCTTTGGTAATTTCCCGGGCGCGGTCGGCGCGGAAATTAAAAAAGATGACGGCATCGTTGTCTTTAACCGTCGCCACCGGCTTGCCTTTTTCGATTATTACCACCGGCGCGAACTCTTCATCATAAACTTTTTTGTCATAAGAATCTTGGATGGCTTTGAGCGGGTCGTCATAAGTAACCTCGCTTTTGCCTTCGGCTACGGCCCGGTAAGCTTTTTCTACCCGATCCCAGCGATTGTCGCGATCCAAAGAATAAAAACGACCGGCCAGCGAGGCGATCTTGCCGACTTTGAATTTGGCCATCTGGGCCTGCAGTCTTTTAACGGAATCCAAACCGCCGTTATACAACGCGTCGCGGCCATCCAAAAAAGCGTGGATAAAAACTTTTTTAACTTTTTGCCGGTTGGCAAAATCCAAAAGCGCGTACATGTGTTCTTCGGCCGAATGCACATTACCGCCGGAAAGCAAGCCCATCAAATGCAACTGCGAATTATTTTTTTTGACATGATCCGCCGCCTCCAAAAAAGCTTTGTTTTGAAAAAAACTTTTGTCATTAATGTCTTTGTTAATCCGCAAAAGGGTTTGATAATAAACTCGGCCGGCGCCGATATTAAGGTGGCCGACTTCGGAATTACCCATCTGCCCCCAAATCAAACCGACTTCATAACCGGACGCCAAAACCGTCATGGCCGGATAATTGCGGATAAAGCGGTCAAAATTGGGCAACTTGGCCCTAGACATGGGATTGCCGTCACCGGGCGGAGCCACGCCCCAGCCATCTAGAATGATGAGAGCTACGGGTCTTGTTTTAATGTTAGACATAGTATCATTATTCTAGCTTAAATCGCGTGTCTTGACAAGATGGCTAAAATGTGCTATACTAGCCTATTAAGCATAAATAGGCTTAAATTTGATCTTTGACAGTTAACAGTCAACAACCAAAGGAGGATGCCATGGTAGTATCAATGATCGTCGGCTTCGGGCTCTTCATCGTCAACACATTTATCTTTTGTCACACTGGCCATGTCGTGAGCTTGCTCGGCATGATCATCTGTGGTCTCTGCGCGGTGGTGAGTGGTGCCATCATCTGCACCGAAGAAACTAATCTGCCTCCCAAAGCCAAGGCCGCGGTCGCCACAGTTCTCCCGAAACGACAACAGCTCGTCTGCTCGTACTGCGGCAAACATCAGGTCAGCGGACGGGAAGACTGTCCCAACTGTGGTGCGGCGTACAACGAGTAGCGGCCACAACTCCGCAACTCAAAAGCCCCGGCTCAACACCGAGGCTTTTTTTATTTTATTTTTTCATCAAATTCTTCTTGAGTGCAAATTCCGGACGCTATCAACTTTTTCATCAGGCCGTCCACAATGAATCTGTTAATTTCATTGTGTTTAAATGGTATCGGAAACGGTCGCTCCCAAAAGGCACATTTGACGAGATATTGATGTCTGCCTCCGGGTTGAACTAACATGCCTTTTTTCGTAGCCAACCAATTTAACAACCCAAGCATTGTCCTCCTTTTAACATTGGCATATTTCGTCATAAAACTTCCTAAACTGGACAAGGCTCCTTTTCTAACGACATGGTCGATTTTTGAATTGCGGCGTCATTAAGTCTGTCAAATCCTTCTTTGGAAGGATGCATCTTCTTCTTGTCCAAAACCTTAAAATACTCTTTAGGAATTCCATAAAATGAAAAAACAGCGTCATTGACCATCTCAACAAATTCTTTTGCTGAAAATGCCTGCGTCATTAATTCTTGTCCGTCGGCAGTAATGCGGCCAACAATAAATTTACCATCCCTAAACCAACTGACCTGTACACTATTTGGAAGACGGTTAAAATAGGCGATAGCAGCCTCTTCATAAATTTCAGGCTTAACAAAAAATTCCTTTATCTGCTCTAATAGGCTCATAATAATGGATTTAAAAATTAGTTCCGCTGGGCTCTATTTAATCACATTATACCACATTTGTCAATTCCTCTTCAATCTCCATCAACCGATTATACTTCTCCACTCTTTCGGAACGCGAGAGCGAGCCGGTTTTGATGTATTCGGCGCCGGTGGCTACGGCCAAATCCGCGATAAAAGTATCAGCGGTTTCACCCGATCGGTGGGAAACCATAACTTTATAATTATTCTTTTGGGCCAACTGAATCGCGTCAATGGTTTCGGACAAACTGCCAATCTGATTTAACTTGATCAAAATCGCGTTGCCCACGCCCTCTTTAATGCCTTTTTGCAATCGCTCCACATTGGTTACAAACAAATCGTCGCCAACAATCATTGGGTCAACTTTGAACTTTGAACTTTGAACTTTGAACTTTGTCCATGCTTCCCAGTCATCTTCGGCAAACGGATCTTCAATTGAAATCAAAGGATATTTTTTAATCCAGCTAAAATAAATTTTCATCATCTCGTCTGAAGAACGTTTTTTGCCCTCAAAATTATATTTTCCATTCTCATAAAATTCCGAAGAAGCAATGTCGGCGGCCAAAGCCACGTCTTGGCCCGGTTTATAACCGGCCGTTTGTATGGCTTCAACTAATTTTTTTAAAGCTTCTTCATTATTTTTAAGCCGCGGAGCAAAGCCGCCTTCATCACCCACACTCACCACAAATCCGCCCTTTTTTAAAATTGCTTTGAGGGTATGGAAAACTTCCGACCCTGCTCGCACACTTTCGGCAAAATCAATTTTGTTCTTTGTTCTTTGTTCTTTGTTCTTTATCATGGGCACAATCATAAATTCCTGGACTTCCAAACCGCTATCGGCATGCGCGCCGCCATTTAAAACATTCATCGTTGGAATAGGCAATGAATACTTGGCGCTTTGGATTTTGTAGGCTTGGCGAATATATTTGTAAAGAGGCAGACCGGATTCAGTAGCGGCGGCCCGCGCCATTGCCAACGAACAGCCTAAAATAGCGTTAGCGCCCAGTTTGGATTTGTTTTTGGTGCCGTCCAAACTGATCATGGCCTGATCAATCGCTTTTTGATTTGACGCATCCTTGCCTAAAAGCAATCCGGCCAAAGGACCGTTGATATTTTTTACCGCTTTGAGCACGCCTTTGCCCAAGTAACGTTTACCGCCATCGCGCAGTTCCAAAGCCTCATGGACGCCGGTTGACGCGCCCGAGGGCACGGCCGCCACGCCAATGGCGCCGGAATCTAAAAACACTTTCACTTCTACCGTCGGGTTGCCGCGGGAATCCAAAATCTCCCGCCCCACTACTTTTTGTATTTTCATAACTCTGAAAGCTATAAAGCCGTAAAGCTCTAGAGCCGTAAAGCTGTAAAGCTTTAAAGCTCTAATACTCTATGGCTGATAAAATTATGCTCATATTATAACACAGACAAAAACAAATTAAAAAGAGACCCGTTGAGTTTTGGGTCTCTTTAGTTGAGTTCCTTAAGAACGCGTTCGTCTTCGTCAAAGCGCATCAGCCGCGCCGAGCGTTCGCCAACAGCGTTGTAACTGATGACCGCGACCGGGAACAATCTGACCGGCGCCAAATTGGCATCGCGATAACAATCACGCAAAAAGGCCATCACCCCGGCCAAAATCGGATATTTCTCCCACCTTCGGGAAATTGGACGCGGGTGAGCCTTCCAAAGTTCCATCCAAGCGCCGGTGTTGATATAAGTTTTGCCGGGATACGAATGCGTTTCCTGGTAGTACCAGTGCTCGTGCCCAAACACCACCACATCAACCTCCGGACGCTCTTTGAGAACTTTCATCGCCATGTCGCGCGGCGTAGCGTTCGTGAGCATGCCCACAATGGTCCACCAAATCACGGCCAAAATCTTGCGTAAACCGCTTTTCCACTTGAGCGGCCGCACGGCAAAAAGCGTGTGCTTGAAGATGGTCCGCATCGTGAAGTAGAAAGCAACAAAACAGAACCAGCGGTGACGATACCACGAACCAAGACCCAGATTACGGCAGGCATCCAGCCAAACAAAACCGTGGATATGCAAACGGCCGATGAGGTAGTTCGCCCGTTTGAGCGGCGTTTCCAAATCAGCCGTCAAAAAATGACCCAGGGGCACGTTCAGCGCGTCGTAGGACGGGATCTCGCCTTTCTGGATAAGCTTTTCCACGTTTTCCGTTTTGAAAAGCTGGGCAAAATCGGCCTGCTTGATGATGAGGCGGTTAGGGTCAATAAAATCGTGCGGCTCGCTTTCACCGTGACGAAAATAAACGCCCCGATCCAGCTCATCGTAGACAAACCTGACGCGTTCGGGATGATCAGGGGAAACCAGACCGCGCATGGCCGCCTGAATGGAAGGCCAGCAGAGAAACAAATCGTGATTGCCGATATGAAAAACCACCGCAAATTCCGAACTGGCGCCGCAAAAATCTTTCAACGCCCGGAAAAAGAGCGAGTGGCCATTGACAATCTTCACAAACTTTTCAAAATCATCTTCTTCACGCGATAGCACCGGCAAAGGCCGATTCAAAGTGACCGCCAGCGGATCAAAAGTGTCGCCCAAAAATCTCAGGCAGGTTTTTCTGCCGGCGCGAGACCGCAGCACCAGTCTGATAAAATCATCGAACTGATCGTCTAAAACGCGATCTTCGCTCGTGTCTTGAAATGACCGCTTGGACGGATGGCGTTTAAAATCTTCCAACACACTCTCGGCGCCCTCCCCCATGTGGAGGTCCGAGATAACAAGAGTCACGTCTCTCGCCTCGGTCAGCATCTTTAAGACCTCCTTGCCCCGTTATTGCGGGGTGGCTAGATTGTTTTTTATTTTTAAAGATCTTTCTTTAACTCTAGCACAAACTGCCCCAATTGTCAATCTTAAAAACTTGAATTCTAGTTCAAACTGCAACCCCCCCTAAAGACTTCTTCGGGGGTGGC
>CAZQSS010000032.1:0-10307 GCA_964596405.1 uncultured Gammaproteobacteria bacterium
AACGAAGTGATTAACAATTACTTACAAAGTGGTGCTCCCAAACCTTGATTTTATCTAAGACAGAACTTTAAAAAATTAACCTAAATTGAGGAGAAAAAATGCTAAAAAAGGTGGAAACTTGGCTGGAGAGCATTCCGCGCTGGGCCGCCGCCCTGCTGATGATTCTTCTGCTGGCGGCTTACTGGCCTATCAATCAATTTCCGCTTTTCAAACCGCATTACCTGCCGCTCATCTGGGGGGAACAATATATTCCCTTCACCGGCTGGACCACCTACATTTATCTCTCTCTCTGTTTTTCTACGGTCTGGCCGCCATGTATGCCCTGCCGGCCGAACGGTTTGGCCGGACATACCTCGCCATCGGCGCCATAGAAATATTGCATCTCGTTATCTTTGTCCTGTACCCCACCACTTATCCGCGGCCGGCGGGTGATACGAGCTATCCGCTTTTTGAGTTCTTGAAATTCTTTGATTCGCCCACCAACTGTTTTCCGTCACTCCACGTGGCCATCCCCATTTTCCTGGCCCTGGCCATTTGGCGCGGCGGCAAAAAAATCGGCATTCTATTTCTCTTTTGGGCCATCTTGCTGGCCCTCTCCACCCTGACCACCAAGCAACACTACTTGCTGGATGTCTTTGGCGGCATTCTCACCGCTCTTTTAGGCCTCTTGCTCATCTAACAAAAAACCCTAGCGTTAACGCTAGGGTTTTGTTTTTCAGAGAGTCTTGATTCGATACGGCGCGTGGCGCTTTCTCTTGGTAACCTTGACGCGCTTCAAAACCTTGTTGACGATGGCGAGCGGTATGGCCGCTTCTTTGGCGATCTGCCGCGGATTTTTACCCTCTTCGGTCAGAGCCAAAACCATGTCGGCCGCCAAGTAAGTAAAGTCCAGTTCGCCTTCGTCAGTCTGGCCTTCCCAAAGCTCAGCCGAAGGCGCGCGATCCAAAACGCTCTGGGGCAGATGATGGCCGGCCGGCGTTTTGATGGCCGCGGCCAGCTGGAGAACCTGAGTTTTCCAAAGATCCTGAATCGGTTCAATATGGGAAATGCTGTCGCCGCCGATAGTGAAGTAAGCCAGGAGCTCCTCGGTGCGATTTTCCGTGCCGATAAGCAAAGCATTAAAGGCCGTGCAAACATCCATCAGCACCTTCATCCGTTCGCGCGCGGCCGCATTGCCCACGCGAATCTTCTCATCACCACCCAAAATCCCGGCTGTTGACCGCAACGTAGCGTCAACTGCTTGGGTGATATCCACCGTAAATAAATTCGCGGAAGAAAGACCAATGGCGCCGGCAATCTCTTCAGCAATATGGTTGCTTTTTTCATTACAAGTCCGAAAAGGCAAACGCGCGGCAATTACATTTTCCGGCCCCAATGCCAACGCCGCGAGCGTGGCCGAAAGCGCCGAATCAATGCCACCCGAAAGACCGATGACCGCCGTCCGGTGGTAATTTGACGTGGCAAAATGTTCGCGCAAATCTGCAACTTTGGACTCGATGATCTTCTGAATTTCATCGGGTGTCAGGCGCAAAATCTTGGGAATGCTTTTTGGATTGATGAACATAAGTCTCCTTTGATTGATTATTTTTGGAAGAAAGAGCGGATGGGTTTCCACCCGCTCTGTTTTGAATCTACTCGCTTCCGGTGCCGCCTAAGATAATCGCGCCGTCATAATCCCAACGGTAGCGCAAACTGCCGTCGGAATAATAAATGAGGGTGCGGATATCGTCGCTCTCGCCGTCTTCATTCAGACAGCTGGTGACACAAACATTCTGACCGTTAATATCCAGCACGACAGCATCATGCGGCAAGGTCATCATTTTCTTACCACGCCTCAGACACCAAGTGTTGATGTTTTTTACTTCAAAGTCTGTCAAACCGCGCTCAGTGACAAACTGTGTGGCTTTTTTATCATAATTGGAAACCTGGGGCTTGCGGATGGAACGGATCGTCAGCTGTTCCACTCGGTGAGCGCGGCAGAAGTCAATGACGGCCTGCACCTTGCGGGGTGTGTCCACAAAACCTTCCAGCATCATAATACAAAGCCGCACGGTAAAACCGAAAGAATGTAAAAACTTGATGGTCGTGGCCAAGTCGGGATAATCCATGCTGTAGATTGTGGCGTTGCGCCAATTTTCCACACTCACCGCCGAGATGGCGACAGTATTCAATCCCTTGCGGCGCCAAGCGGCCAGAATTTTACGGTTCAACCCCTTGGGCAATCCGTCAGTTTCACCCTGAGCCAGTCGGCCCAACATCAGACCGTTGGTCTGCAATTCAATGAGGGGAAACTCCCACTTTTTGAGCAAATTCAGATAAGCCGTGATTTCTTCGGGATACAACGTCGGTTCGCCCTTACCGGTCATCAGAACCGTGGTCGAACCGCTTAACTCGGCTAAACGGCAGGCCTTGTCAAAATTGATCCGGTCAATCCGGCGCGTTTTGGGTAAAACCCCAAAACCGGTCATCTTGGAAACGCAGAACGGGCAACGAGCATCGCAAGCGCGAGTACCCACGACAATGCTGAATGTCTGAATCTTCATGGTTTTTCTCCTTTGGTTGTCCCGATTCCGTTTCGACGGAATCGAGGATCCTCGATTTTGCGCGAAGCAAAATCGGGATTAATTGTTAAAGTGCCCTCTTTTCTGATCGCCAATTTTGGTGACCAGGAAAAAGGTGGGGAGCCAGATGACTTTCATCATCCGCTCCCCCGAGTTGTTATTTCAGAAAATCCGCGCGTAACACGCCCTGCCCAATCATCCGCTGCCGGAGATTGAACAGGTCGGGTGTCAGCGACACCTTGAGCAAGTGCGGTTTTTCCAAACGGGTCAAAGACCAATGCAGGCTGTCAACGCCGCGGTGCGCGCGCTGTGTCACTTCGGCGATGGTCTCACCCACCTGATAGGGCGTGCTATCCCAGGCAAAAGCCATGGCCACATCACCTTTGGTGGAATTCCACATCAGCTGCTGCTGACCCCGGATATTGTTAAGACAAGAAAACTGGCATCAAATTCACTTTGGTGACAAATTTCTGAAAAAAGAGTTTGGGGAATCCGCCTTTGGCGGATTCCCCAAACAGTTATACGTTATAAAGATCAAGTGCGCGAAGTTCCATCAACAGACGCTTATCGGCTGAGTAGAGAACCCTGTGGCGCGGAAACTGACTTTCCACCATCTTGCGATTGATGTCGTAAGAAGGATCAAAGAGCAGTTCGGCCGCCGCAATCCGGCTCAACCTGACCTTCATGGAAACCACTTCGCCCAAGAACTGATTATCTACCGAAGCTTCTATTGGCCGCCGCGCCGGATCCAGGGCGGAAATTTCAATCAAAGAATCAAAAGGTAAATGAGCCGCCTTCCAGCCATTGGGCTCCAACACATTGGAACCGACAAGCACGATAGTCTGGGAATTGATGGGCACGGGCTGTGCTCCCATGGCGCGCGCGTAAACGTTCGTGCCGTTTGGCGTAGCCACAAGCGCCCCGTCACCCACCAGTTTCTCCATCACCACCTGCCCTTTTTGTTTTATCTGCAGCCAAGCCGTATTCTGATTCTTCCGTTCCACCCAGGCGTCGTTGAAAGCCAAAGCCTCCTGCACCCGGCCGGTGGCGTCGCGTGTCTCCACGTAAAGTAGTGGCATGTGATAAGCGGCTAAGTTGCCCCGCATCAAATCATCCACTGATGATGGCGCGGGCGGCACATCGTTGAGCAGATACCCCTTGTGCCCAAAATTCAGGCCCAGGAAAGGCAGCCGCTCGCGCCAATGCCGGCGAATCGCCCTCAGCATTGTGCCGTCACCGCCCAAAGCGACAATCAAGTTGGGATCGGATTCCACCGTGTAGCTTTTCAGCGTCTCGGCCATCTCGCAAGCCGCCGGATTTCTCTCGTCATACGAGAGTTTAACCCGCGGCTCGGCCAATTGCAAATGGTGAACGTGATGAGGCATAATGCCGCGGTACAGACCGTAACGCCGGATATAGCTCGCGGTCGCGTCGGTCAAAAGACCGCTGAAATCCTCACCGCGATAAATCAATTCTCTGATCTTGGTGCTGGAAATTCGCGGAAACTCGCCATCAAAAAACTTAAAGTGGGGCGGCAGATCTTCCTGGTCGCAGGGATAACCCGGACGGGCAATCACCGCGAAATTCAGATTCTGCCAAATTTCCATCCCTTGCTTCCAAGTTTTCTGGATGAGCGACTCGCCACGGCGGCCGTTGACCACCAGATCGGTACCCACCACATGCCACACCTCACCCTGGTCCTTAAAGATTTCCTCCAGGCGACAGTTGGGAGTGAACGTATCGCTTTCCAGATCAAACAGCTCCACCCGAGTTTTGGGCAACCGGCCGAAAACCAAATCGGCCAGGGCCGCCCGATGTTCCGGCGGGATGTCATTGACGCTCGGCTTGTCCGGCCGACCGCCGCAGGGTATCACCACGATTTCGTCAAACTCGCCGCTCGCAATGAGCGTGTTGACGACCGACCGATGGTGTTTGCCCGGCGGATTGAAACTGCCGCCGAAGATCGCTATCTTTTTCATATTAGCCTCCAGTCTGCCCGGGTATGTTAAGATCCAAATCGTTGGAATTGACAAGATGGATGCCCAGCTGGGTAAAGGCGTCCCGGGCGTCTTTCGCGCTCTCCGGCGCGACCGCTCGCGTGGCATTTTCAATCACGTAGGCTTCAAAGTTGTTGCGAATAGCGCCCTCGGCGCTGAAACGCACGCAATAATCCAGAGCCAGACCCCAGAAGAAGCACCGCTTAACACCCGCCTGACGCAGGACATCGGCAAAACCGGTCGGCCGCATCAAGTTGTCTTCAAACGCGCCGTAAGAATCACAAGCCGGGTCAGTGCCCTTCTTGAGAATATAGGCGAACTCGGACCGCATAAAAGTGGGATGGAGTTCAGCTTCGGCCGTGCCTTCAATGCCGTGATTGGGCCAGAGCACCTGTTGCTTGACCCCCGGCCAAGTAATTTTTCAACTCGGCCAGAGTAAAACGCGCGCCCGGGGCAATCAGATTGGCCGCGTCCGTCCAGCCCGCCACCATTGTTTCGGTGAGCAAGCTGTATGGCGAGAGCCCCACGTAAGAACTGGCCAAAGAAATGTGCCCCAACGGATGCCAATCCTGCGTGGCAAAACGCAACTTCAGATTGGGCCAGCCAATCATAAGCGCTTGGCCTACCCGAACGATTTCATCACCGCCCGGCACAGGCAAACCGCCACCCGGCATAAACGTCGGCAGAACATCGACAGCAATCAAAGCGTCAGAAAAATGATTCACGATGATCTTGTTCATTGGTTCCTCCTTGTTTATGGCCCGCCTCTCGGTCCACCGCGCCGCCATTCGGCACTGTGGCACCCAGAACTCGGCGGGTAAATTTTAAAGAACGGATTAATTAGCCTATTTTTAGCATCTTTAGCCATAAAAGTCAACCCTTGTTGTCCAACTTACGATAAGATGGTTTTTATAATTAACTTATCCTGGCTAAATTCATATAACGCGGCCGGCCGGTAAGCCTTATCCTCTTCTTTAACACCGGTCTCTTTTACCAATTTCAGGGCTAAGATTTTTTTGCGAAAATTCCGCTTGTCTAATTTTTTATTCAAAATACTTTCATAAGCTGATTGGAGTTCGGTTAAACTGAATTTTTCCGGCAAAAGAGAACGGACAATATTGGTATAACCCAGCCGCTTTTGCAACCGATCAATAGCCACATCAATTATCTCCTCATGATCGTAAGCCAACCGGGGCAGATGACTGATGGGAAACCATTTAATATCCTGATATTCACCGGTAGTTTTTAATTTCACGTTTTCCGGGCGGATCAAAGCGAGATAAGCCACGGAAACGACGCGACCAAACGGATCACGATTCACCCGGCCAAAAGTATAAAGCTGTTCAAAATGAGCCTCGTGGGTGATGCCGGTTTTGGCCGAGACCAAACGCCGCACCGCATTTTCCAAAGATTCGTCGGGTTTGACAAGACCGCCCGGCGCCGCCCAGGCATTGGTGTAAGGCGCTTTTTTCATTTTGATTAGCAAGACATTGAGCTGATTGTTGATTAACGCAAAAATTACCGGATCAACGGCAATCACCGCATGTTTGTATTTTTTGTAATTTTGAGCTTTAATCATATAGTTAGTGTATTCTATACACATAGTAACACCCTACCAAAAACCTGTCAAGTCCTCTACCCCAGATTTATCCACACCCTCCTATTATTCGCCCACCTTTTTAATGGACGAAAATTGCCAAACAAACTATACTTAAAGCCTAACCCCGATCCTATGTGTTTTTCCGCTACTGCCAGTTTTACCGCCAGCGCCGTCTTGGGCTTCGTGGGCGCCGCCACCCTAATTAAAACCCAAAACAAAAAAGCCTGGCTCTTGGCGGCCGTGCCCATGTTATTTTCATTGCAACAATTTGTTGAAGGGTTGCTTTGGTTATCACTGCAAAGCCGGCCGGAATACACCCTCCCCCTGACATACATCTTTTTATTTTTTGCTCTCTTACTCTGGCCCATCTATGTGCCCGTCATGGCCATGATAATGGAGCCTCACAAAATTAGACGCCGAATTCTCTTTGGTTTTTGTATCATCGGGGCGGTCATCGGCATATTGTTTTACGCCAGTTTTTTCATTAAACCCGAAGCCGCCCGCGTAGTTAATCAATGCCTCTACTACCCTAATCCGGCGCCTTATCCAACGCTCCTAAGTTATCTTTATATCCTCATTACCGTCGGTTCGGGCATCGTTTCCAGTCGGCCAATCCTCAAATTATTCTGCGTTCTTCTTTTGATTTCTTCTCTTGTCACCTGGCTCGTTTACACCGTTAATTTTATATCGGTCTGGTGCTTTTTTGCGGCCATTATCAGCGGCATTCTTTATTTCCAACCACAAAAATGATTTTTTGTCTGAACAAAAAATCATCCTAAGGCCGCCCCAGACGACCGAAGGATGTGGGTTTCTCATTTGACTTTTCAAGTTAAATTTGATATTTTAGTTTCACACGGCCTCATCGTCTAATGGTTAGGACACCAGGTTTTCATCCTGGTAATCGGGGTTCGATTCCCCGTGGGGCTACCAAAAAAGACTTTGTTTGAACAAAGCCTTTTTTGTTTAACCGATTTGTGTTATACTGTAAACACTATATGATAACCATACCTATTATAATCTTTCTGTTCGTGGTTTTCTTCGGCGTGATGATGCTTGGGCCGAAAACCAAACCGGCCAAACCCTTCAAGTCCTTCAAAAAAAACGATAACAAAAAGAAGTAAACCCAGCTCTCAAAACAACCCTCTCTTTAAAAAGGGTTGTTTTGTTTAAAAATTTTTGCTAAAATTAGCTTGCTATGCCCAGTAATACAACCCCGCAAGTTCTGCCCGAGCAGAACAAAAAGAAACGGCGGATTTGAAGACTGGGTCATCAAAAAATAAACAATCTTTACTAAGACTAAATAAGCTCCCCGAGTGATGAAATCATGCGGGGTTGATATACTGGGTATGTTAATCCTCGGTATTGAAACATCCTGTGACGAAACTTCAATCGCCTTAGTTGAGGCTAAAGCCGGCCGGCTTGTTGTCCGCAAAAATTTGGTGGCCTCCCAGATTAAAATTCACCAAAAATACGGCGGCGTGGTGCCCGAGGTGGCGGCCCGCCATCATGTGGAAATTATCGCCCCGCTTTTAAAAGAAGCTTTGAAAGGTATTAAACCCAAAGATATTAACGCCATTGCCGTTACGGCCGGACCGGGGCTTGTAACCGCGCTTTTAGTCGGCGTGGAGACCGCTCGTACCCTGGCTCATCTCTGGAAAAAACCGCTCATCGCCGTTAACCATTTGGCCGGACACATATACGCGAATTGGCTCCAGTCAGTTAGCGAAATCCGAAATCCGAAGCACGAAATTCGAAACAAATCCCAAATCTCAAATCCTAAATTCCTAATTCATAATTCCTTATTCCCAATTCTCGTATTGATTGTGAGCGGCGGCCACACCGAATTGATTTTAATGAAAAAACATCTTGACTATAAAATCATCGGCCAGACCCGCGATGACGCGGCCGGCGAATGTTTTGACAAGGTGGCCAAGATACTCGGTCTTGCCTACCCCGGTGGTCCGGAAGTCTCCCACCGAGCCAAGCTGGGCAACCCGCGCGCCATCAACTTCCCTCGCCCAATGATGGACTCGCCTGATTTTGACTTTAGTTTTTCAGGTCTCAAAACCGCTGTTCTTTATTATGTTAAAGAACAAAGAGCAAAGAGCAAAGAGCAAGCGACGAACGATATTTGCGCGAGTTTTGAACAGGCGGCCGTGGATGTATTGGTGGCTAAAACTGTCCGCGCGGCCAAAAAATATAAAATCAAAACCGTAATGCTCGGCGGCGGCGTAGCGGCCAATCGCCATTTGCAAACCGCCCTAGGCGTGGCCATCAAAAAAATATCTACTATCCAATATCTAATATCTGACTCACAGTACTACGCCGATAACGCCGCTATGATTGCCGCGGCCGGCTATTTCCAGGCGCAAAAAAGAATTTTTACGCCTTGGCAAAAAATTGACGTTGACCCCAATTGGGAGTTACAATAATAAAACACAGATCACACAAATTTTAATACGAATTTCACAGATCACAGATCTGTGATCTGTGTGTATCTGTGTCAAAATCTGCTTTATCTGTGTTTATGGATAAACTTAAAATCTTTTCTGACCTCTCCCACCCCAAATTAGCCCAGGAAATCTGCCAACACTTGGGTGTTACACTGGGTGATTCTAAAATCACCGTTTTTGGCAACGGCAACCCGGTGGCGGAAATCTTTGAAAGTGTGCGCGGCGCCGACGTTTTTGTCATCGGCACCCAAGCGCCCATTGCCAGTGAAAACTTTTTTGCTTTTTGCGTGTTAATCAATGCTTTAAAATACGCTTCGGCCGGCCGCATTACCGCGGTGATGCCGTATATGTTTGAGTCGCGCTCCGATAAAAAAGATCGGCCGCGCATTTCCATTGTCGCCCGGCTGGTAGCTAAATTTATTGAAAAAGCCGGCGCTGATAAAGTGGTGGCGATTGATCTGCATTCACCGCAAATTCAGGGTTTTTTCCGGCTGCCAATGAATGTTTTGGATGCCGCTCCCCTGCTTTGTTCTCACTTAAAAAACCGATCATTTGATGACTATGTTTTAGTGGCCTGCGATTCTGGCGAAAGCAAAAAATTAGACCCGTTGCGCGCCTTTTTGCCGGAAAGTCTGCCCCTGGCCATGTTTGACAAGCGTAGAAAAACTTTAGGCGGCAAGCCGGAATTTGTGGATTTTATCGGTGACGTGGCCGGCAAAACCGCCCTTTTGGTTGATGATGAAATTTCGAGCGGCCACACCATTGCCGAAGCTTTAGCTTTTTTACGCCAACACTTGCCGCCCGAAAAACAACCTAAAGAAGTGCGGGTGATGGCCACCCACCCCATTTTATGCGGCAACGCTATCCAGACTCTCAATGAGGCCGGCATTAAAGAACTGCTGGTAGTGGAAACCGTACCGGTGCCGTTGGAAAAAATCGCCGCGGCCAAGTTTGAAATGACAGTCCTTTCGCCGGCCGACCTCTTGGCCCGGGCCATCAAGATCATTCACGAAGAAGGTTCCATCAGCCAACTGTGGAAATAACTGTAATAATTTTAAAAACCTCCCAATGCGGGGAGGTTTTTTAGTTAGATAATCTTTTTTATTTCCTCTTTAAACTCGGGCGTGGGGTTAATCAAAAATCCCGTATCAATTTTTTTATCCCCCACCGATAAAACGGCTTTGGTCTGACCGGGATTTTTTTTAAAAATCTCTTTTAATTTTTCAATTGTCTCCGCGTTTAAATTTTGTTTAACCGGAATCAGCAGGCGCTGAACGGCCGACCCGCCGGCCGCGGCAATATAATTGCCAAATTTCTTTTTAATCTCCGGCGCATTTTGAGCAGTCAACGCTTCTACTTGCTCGGCAATCAGTTTTTTCTCGCCTTCGCGGTCCGAATGTTTGCCGATGACACAGATGGTTTTACCCTCTTCAAGCAAGTCTTTGGCCTGGGCATAAAGTCGCGGAAAAAAGACCACCTCTACCTGGCCGGTGGAATCCTGCAAATTGACAAAAAGCATGTGTTCGCCTTTTTTAGTTAAAATGCGCTTGGCTGAACTGACAAAACCGCAGACCGAAACCCACGGATTGATTTTTTCCTGTTCAATAAACAAACTGTTGATGCGCGGAAAATCACCGCCCAAATATTTTTCCAACTCGGTAAACGGGTGCTCGGAAATATACAACCCAATCAGTTC
>CAZQSS010000033.1:0-9832 GCA_964596405.1 uncultured Gammaproteobacteria bacterium
CGATAACAGCGGCTAAAGATACAACACCCATGATGATTTTCCAAAAATTTCTCTTAATCTTTACTCTGGCGTGATCTGACATACCAAATTTTTAACAACCGCCCACCATGCCGGGCGCGTCTTTAATATCCGACGGCAACGGAGCTGCTTTACTGGAGGCGCTGTATTTGGGCAATTTAAGATCTAAAAGCAGTGAAGCGACATCCGGAGTAAACTGGCCGCTCTGCATCTGCTCTCCCACTTTTTTAGTCATTTGTTTAGGAAAAAATCTGCCCTTCCAACGCGCCAGCTCCCGTAAAATCTGATCGTTGGAATGTTCCTTAGTATGATTTTGAATTAAATAAGCCGCCAAACCGCGCATGGCTTGTGAGTGGGCACAACCGCAAGCCGCTTCGCCGTCTTTAGAAATCAGCGATTTGACGCCGCAACAATACTCACAGGCAATTCTCATGCCGACATCAATATAGCGCTTTAGATCCTCGCCGGCCAAAACAATTTTTTTGTTGCCATAGGTCGGATCAAACTGTTTCATTATGTCCATAGATATTTGAACATCATCAAAAGATACGCCCAGTTCTTGCCCGTAAACTTGGGGTACACCCCGCGAGATCGCCAGGCTGGCCGCGTCTTGCGCCAAATCGCCGGTCAATTTGGCGTCGCCGCCACCCCCCAACCTGATGTTGGTCAGACGATTCAAAAAACCGGAATGATGCATACCCATCATTTCTTTACTTTGCGCCAAAACCGCTTGGTTCAATATCGGCATGGCCAAAAGCACAAATAACAAAACAAAATTGACTATATATAAATACTTCTTTGGTTGAAGCATATCCGTCAAAATTTAAAATTCCATTAAATTAACAACCTACTACATAGTATAGTAGGCACTGGGTTTTTTGTCAAACAGACCTATCCACAGCCCTTACTTCTGACAAGACCAGGTTTTGGCCTCTGGCGCCTCCGGCAAACAACTTGAAGCGGCCATGGGCTCGGCCATTGAACACTGCACGTAATGGACCGGCTCTTCTTGAGTCATGGGGCAAAAGGCGCCGGCTTCGGCCGCGCTGATTTTGGGTGAATTAAGCGCCGAATCTACCATTAAAAAAGCGGCCACGAGAACCAACAAACCAACGGCGGCTTTGAAATTCAAAAATTTAAACTGAGGCTGATAATTACTGTCAGCCAGTTTATTAATCCTCTCTTCGGTAATGTGACTAAAAAATGAAACCATCAGATAATGACGCACCAAAATCTCTTCTTCCCATTTAATAATCTTGTAGAGCGCCCGGGCCAGCGGCATTTTGTTTTTAAACCCATCCGTGGCGCATTCATCGGCCGCCAATTCAGTATAGGTGATGTATTTTTTAAAAAACACGCCAAAGACGGGGATAAAAAATAAAATCCCGGCCGCCACTTTCATCAACAAAGTTTTAACCGGTTCACGCGCCAAAAGATGATGCCGCTCATGCAAAAGCACGGCCGTCAATTCTTCTTGATTCAGTTTGTCAATCAGTCCAGAAGACAAACAAATTTTGGGCTGCCAAAAACCAAAACAAAAAACCGCCGGTTCGCTTTTATCAATTTCCACCACCTGATTGTCCAAACCCAACCGACTGGAAGCATTTTTTAATTTTAATGACGCCTCTTGGCGACGCTCAAGATTTTGAGCGATAAAACGGCGCGTCGCTATAATTGAGCGGCCTGTCTTAAAAATAGTGAACCCGATAAAAACCGCCAAAAAAACGCCCAACAAAATCAAAGATGAAAAAATAAACGGATGATCGACGAACTGCCAATGATTGGCGCAACCGCAAATCGCGTCAATTTTTTGATTCAGCCCATGGCCCACCAAAACCAACCGCGGATATAGTTTGACGCCCAAAAAAATCAACCCGGCCAGAAAAACCGCGCCCAACCCGAGCGTCTCCCAAAAAATGATATTGGCCTTTTTTTGTAAATCGCTCTTTGGCATACCCAGTATATCAACCCCGCATGATTTCATCACTTGGAGGATTTTAGTTTAATTATTTTTTTAATTTTGATAGCCTAGTAATTTCAACTTGTCATTTATGTTTCACGAAGTGAAACTTGCGGGGTTGTATTACTGGGCATATTATCTGATTTTTTTGAGCTTCTGGCGCCACTCTTCCAAATTCTTAAGACTGCTGCTTTCAACCGCGTCAACAAATTGAGCCACCGCCACTTCGCCAAACTCTTTAAGCAAGCCGCTGATGGCCCGCTTGGAAGCGGCGGCTAAAAAATTGGCCTTGGCCTGAAATGCTGTGTAAACATAAGCGCCATCGCCGTTGAACTTGCGCTTCAAAACCAGCTTATCGCAAAGCCGGCCCATCACCGTCATAACTGTGGTGTAAGCAATATCTCTTTTTTTCTTCAGCCGATTCAAAACTTGACGCACTGACGCGCTTTCCAAATTCCAAACGGCCTCCATTATTTCGGCTTCCAACTCGCCTAAAGATGTTTTGATTTTGTTATTTTTCATACCCAGTATATCAACCCCGCACTTTATCATTGGGGATTCTAACTAATTATTTATACTTTTGATAGCCTAGTAATACCACAAAATTTTTTGTGTTCTACGAAGTAAAACTTGCCCGCCTTGCCAAAGCCAATTGACAAAGACAGATACTTCTAGCAGACCCTTCCTGAATCAAATATTTCATATTTGATTTAGCTTGCTGGCAATTGGCGGGCAGGCGGGGTTGTATTACTGGGCATATAGCTACTACACTAGATAGTACACCCAATCCGGTTGACTGTCAACCCCAGCCGCCTTCAAGGTTCTTTGCTGACAAAATTTAAATCACGGTTCTTCTTTGTTGCGTGGCTGAGAGCGCTCAATTGTATCCAAACAGGCGGCGGGGTCAAATCACAAATCCTCAATGCTTTTCAAAAATTCGCGAGGACGGCGGCGGGCGTCTTTGCCCTCTTCAATCGTGGGCAGATCGTCGCTAAAGTCGTCATCCAAAAAATCTTTTTCTTTACCGCGTTTTTCAATCAAATGATGGCCGATTTCATCCAAAAACGGCGAGGCCAAATTATAATTAAAATCAAAACTTTTCTGCGGATAAGTTAAATACAAATGGCTTTTGGCGCGCGTAATGGCCACGTAAAACAAACGCCGCTCTTCTTCTTCGCCGCCCTCTTCTAAAAGCGCCCGCTCGTTGGGGAAGGCCCGGGCCGCCAAATTGATTATAAAAACCGCCTCCCACTCCAGCCCCTTGGCCTGATGGACGGTTGAAAGGACTAATTTATCAACGGCCGCTTTTGACTTTTGCCCATAATTCTCATCCAAGACCGCCTCAGCCAAAAAACTGCCCAGATCTTTCTGCGTCTGCGCGTAGCCGGCCAATTGTTTCAAATCATCAAAACGGTCATCAGCGTCTTCATATTCATCTCTCAGATAATCGCCATAAACCGAATTGACCAAAGTTTCAATTATCTCGCCCGAACCCTTTTCTTTGCTTTTTATCATTTCATCGGCCAAAGTTTTAAAATCTTCCCAACCGGCTTGAGCCGGCCGGCTAATGAGGCCGGCCAAATCCTGTTTCACTAACTCTTCCAAAGACGGCGCCCGGCCGGCTTCGGCGCTAATCAGTTTGGCCGTTTCGGCGCCAATCCCCCGAAAACGCGTCAGAGCCCGGAACCAAGCGGCCGAGTCGCGGGGATTTTCCAAAATGCGCAAAAAAGCCAAAATATCTTTTATATGAGCGCGCTCAAAAAATTTAAGACCGCCGCGAAAATCATAAGGTATGCCGCGACGGGTTAGTTCCATTTCCAACGCCTGAGCGTGAAAAGCGGCGCGAAAAAGCACGGCCATGTCTTGAAGCTTGAAACCTGCCTGCCCGCCGATGAGGCGGGAAGCTTGAAGCTCGGCAATCTTTTTGACGATAAAAGCCGCTTCGTCATTAGGTGTGTCGTGGCGCACTACCTGGGGCTTAAAGTAGGACTCGCGCAAACTGGTCAGATTTTTGGGAAATTGTTTGATGTTCTGCCTGATGACTTCATTGGCCAAATCCAAAATCTCGGGCGTGGAACGATAGTTGGTCTCCAACCGAAAAATTTTCGCGCCCGGATAATCGCGTTCAAACTCCAAGATATTGCTGATGTCGGCCGCGCGAAAAGAATAAATTGACTGGGCATCATCGCCCACCACCAGCAGATTATGATGATGCGAAGCCAAAAATTTAATGATGGCCGCCTGAATGCGGTTGGTATCCTGATATTCATCAACTAAAATATATTGAAATTGCTCCGCCAATTTTTGCCTTACATCATCGCGCTCGGCCAGGAGCCTCAGCCAAAAAACCAGCAAATCGTCAAAATCCACGGCGTTGGCTTCTTGTTTCTTTTTTTGATACTGGCCAACCACCGCTTCAATGTCAACTAAATGAGGCAGCAGGCGCGGATCTTTCATCTCTATCACTTCATTTAAAGATTTTTGCGAATTGCGGCTAAAAGAGTAAAGACTTTTAATAATGCGGGCCGATGGAAACCGATTGGCGCGGTCAGCCAAACCCATGTCTTTAAGACAATGCTTGAGAATGGTCTCGGCATCGTCTTCATCTAAAATACTAAAATTGGAAGCGAATCCCAGGTGCCCGGCGTAATGACGCAAAACCCGATTAGCTAAAGAATGAAAAGTGCCGGCCCAAAAACCGGTCTGTATACCGGTCAAGGTCTTAACCCGGCTGATCATTTGGTTAGCGGCCTTGTTGGTAAAAGTCAAAAGCAACATATTTTCCGGCTTGACGCCCTTTTCCAACAAATAGGCGGTACGGTAAGTAATGGCGCGCGTTTTGCCGCTGCCGGCGCCGGCCAAAACTAAACAAAAGCCGTCGCCTTCTTTAACGACAGCTAATTGTTCTTTGTTTAACTGATTCTCAAAATCAATCATGAAACTATCTTACAACAATCATCGCCTTCCGTCCATCCAAAACATTGCCACCCGGCACCCAGTCGTGAATCGCCTTATACAAAACATCTATTTTATAAATATAGTCGGCGCCGCGCTTGGTACCCGGGTCGTTGGTGATAAAATATCCGTTTTTGGTATAGCCCTTTATGACTAACATGTGATAAGGCGGACCGCCCCCTCGAAAATTGGGGTTAAAAAGCAGTTTGCCCGCCGCCGGCACAATTACCGGCCGTCCCGCGGCCAATTCTTTTTTAATATCATCAATCGTAATATCATAAACGGCTTTAACGCCGGTCAAACCAAAATATTCTTTGAGGATTTGGACGGTTTCTTCCACCGTTGTGTCTTCAAAAAAACCGAATTTATTTTTTTCCCAAGCTACGACTTTTTGAATCGCGTCTTCCATTTCTTGTTTGGTAAAACCGGTTTTCTTTTTAAAAAAGGCGTTAAACATTATCACCGATGCCTCTTCGCAAGCGTCTTCATGCAGGGCATCCCAAAGGGCATTTGGCGCCTGCAAAACAAACGGCACTTTTAAATTTATCTCGGCCGGCAACTGATTTTTCACTTCGCTGATTTTTTTCTCAACTTTTTTACCATTACTATCGCCGCTATTCAATTTTTCCGTGTTAGATATTTCTAACACGGACGAAGTGGAAGCCTCAACTGATATAGCTTTGGGCAATTTTCTGACCCTGTTCCAATCTTCAAAAGATTGTTTAATTCCAACTCGATAATTAAACAATAATAATATTCCGCCAAAAAATATGACGGCCAAAACCGCTAATTTAATATTTTTAGCTCTTTTCGTCATTTGAAATCGGGCGCTTAATCCTTAGCCTGCCTGCCGGCAGGCAGGCTTGCTTAATTCTTAATTCTTCAACCGGGGATTTGGAAATTTTATCACTTAAGACATCCCATTGCCTTGAAAATCAAATCCGGTGAAGGTTTGATGGCGCCGGCCATAATCCCGTTAAGATTCTGTTCGCCAATCTCCTTCTTTAAACAATCCTGGGTGGCCTTGGGTAAAGTATTGAGATTGGGAATGCCGCCAGTCTGGATATTTTTAACCACATCGCCGATGGAGCCGGCCTGATTGACCACTGATTGGACGCCGCTCAAATTCGCCTTGAGGCTTTTGAGTTGAGAAAAAGCATCCAGGGGTTTGGTGCCCACCACCATAAAAAGAGCGGCCAAAACCAATAACCCAATTACGCTCCAAATCACGTAATAAATTACGCCGAAAATATGATAAAAAAACCCCATAAAATTGAATTTAAATAACTTAATTCTATCTGTATTATAACAGCTTTTACTATGTTTGGCTACTTGACGCGCCGGCCACCTGGTCTTTTATAACATCCTTACATCCTTAAGGATGTAAGGATGTTATTTTTACAAAGATGGCGCCTAGCCTGCCGGTAGGCAGGGTAGGCAGGTCCACAAAGCCCACCATTGTATACTAAAAGCCCGATGGTTGTCATCGGGCTTAAAAACGTTAACGCGTAAAAGTGCAAAGGATGGCCACAGCCAAAAAGATAATTATGATACCTACCACGGCCGGCGCGGCGCTTTTGTCTTCGGACTTGCCGCTGGCCATCCAGATCACGCTGCCAAGCCAAGTAAAAAACCCGCCCACAAAGAGAATGCCGGCTAAAACATTAGACCACGAGGCGGGCAATCCGCTCAAAAAATTCTCTTTGGCAAACAAAAGTCCGGTTTTGATGTAAAAGATGGCGGCCGGATCAAAAATCATTATTGCGGCCAAGGCCAAACAAAGAACCAACAAAAGAATCGTCGACTTTTTCACTTTCGTCCTCCGGGTTGATTGATAAATTGATGAAATAACTATAATTGATTCTACACAAAAAAGACCCTTTCGTCAAAGACGAAAGGGTCAGAAAGGCCTGCCTGCCGGTAGGCAGGGTTCAAGTTACAAGGAACAAGGATTAGCGAACTGCGGAACGAGCGCGAATGCCGCCGCTAGAGTAGCCTGAGCTGAACCAGTAGACAAACAGCTCGTCGTCGAACCAGTAGACGCACGGGACGCTGCCGCCCGAGCGACGCGAGCCATCGCAACGGGTGACGCTGCTGATGTCCAGATGGCTTTGGGTCTCCGAGTAATACTTGAGCTCGTAGACCAGGCGCTCCAGGAGAGTGAGGGTCGTGAGACCCAGCTGCTTGACCTGGTCGGCCGAGAGGTTTTTGAACTCCTCATCGGCTTCCACCCGATTGCGGACACGGATGGCATAGCTGCCAGCCTTGGGGTCGCGCTCATTGATCGGCACATCGCGGTCCAAGTCGTTGACGTAGGGGTAGACCGAGAAGTGATTTCTCATGGCGGCGACGACCTGGTTGAGGGTCAATCCCTGCGGGACAACGATGACCTGGTCAAAGCCGGGCTGGTGAGGCGGGATGACGACCGAAGAGAGATCCACGTCCAGGCCGAGGTAATCATGGTAGAACGTGGCCCAAGTGGCGAGGGCGGGATCGGCGGCGGACTTAGAGGTCGTGGCCTCCACCCGAACCTTCAGCTTGTTGCTCAGGATGTCCTTGACGACGGCCGGTCCACCCAGCTTTTGCACCAGAGTAGTGAGCTGACCGATGGTCAGATCCTGCAAATCACCGGCTGACTTCGGCGTGCCGGCCAGGGCCACAGAAGTGGCAAAAATCATACCCAAAACCAGAACGGCCACCAACGCCTTCATCTTCATCGCGCGCCTCCTTCTTGGTTTCGCACTGTTTTTGATTTTGGAAAGAGCTGTTTCAAACTGATTCTAACCTAACACAAAACGCGCCCCTTGTCAAGTAGCGTTACTTTCGCTAGAATAGCCTTAACATGCCCCGTTAGAAGTCCTTGGTAAAAATTTTTGGAAAAAATTTTTACTTAAGCTTAACAGCGTGGCATTTAGACAGATATTTAATTTAATAATAAAGTTTGTTTTGATTTTCAAGACAGACTTCTAACGGGGTGTGCTCCCATTTTTTGAACTCAAACACAAAGACAAAAAATCCCGGGCGCGGTTAGGCGTGATGCATACTGCCCACGGCGATGTGCCCACCCCGATTTTTATGCCTGTGGGCACCCAAGCCACGGTCAAAACTTTGGATACGCGGGATTTGGAGGCCGCAGGCGCGCCCATCATTTTGGCCAATGCCTACCACCTGCATTTGCGGCCGGGCGAAGAGACCGTGGCCAAGCTCGGCGGCTTGCACAAGTTTATGAACTGGCCTCATCCGATTTTAACCGACAGCGGCGGGTTCCAGGTATTCTCGCTGGACAAGATTATCAAAAAAAATAATCTTTCAATCTTACAATCTTCTAATCTTAACGGCGAAAGATTGAAAGACTATAAGATTGAAAGATTGGTTAGAGTTGATGACGACGGTGTGACGTTTAGAAGTCATCTGGATGGCAGTCTCCACCGCTTCACGCCGGAGAGCGCCATTGAACTGCAACACAAACTGGGCGCGGATATTATTATGGCCTTTGACCAGTGCACTTCTGATACTGCTTCACAAGAAGACACGCGAGCGGCCATGGAACGCACGCACGAGTGGGCGAAGAGGTGTCTGGCTTACCATAAAAAAACAACCTCTCCTAACCTCTCCTTACTAAGGAGAGGAAAACGCGCTCCCCTCCTTGGAAAGCCCGCCTGCAACGCCTGTGGCGTAGCCACTGCGGGCAGGGAGGGGTTGGGGGCGGTTGAAAAACAACATCTGTTCGGCATCATCCAGGGCGGAAAATATAAAAATCTCCGCGTTGAAAGCGCCAAATTTATTACCAGCCTGGACTTCCCCGGCATTGCCATAGGCGGCGAATCCGTGGGTTTTAATATGGCTCACACTAAAAAAATTATGAGCTGGATCGGGCCGTATCTGCCCGAAGATAAACCCCGCTACAGCATGGGTGTGGGTTTTGCCCCATCAGACTTGTTCGCGGTGGTAGAGGCCGGTATTGATATGTTTGATTGCGTGGCTCCAACCCGCATGGCCCGAAATGGCGCTCTTTATATTTCACCCCAAGCCGGCGGCAACGAAAAAAATAAATATCGCCTCACTATAAAATCCAGCCCCTTCAAGCTGGATAAAAAACCGATTGATCCGTGGTGTGATTGTTTTACCTGTCAAAATCATACCCGCGCTTACTTAAGCCACCTGTTCCGCGCCGACGAAATTTTGGGACTACGGCTCGCCACCATTCACAATGTCCGGTTTATGTTGAAACTGATGGAAGAAATTCGCGCGGCCATTGCGGAAAATGAATTTCAAAAACTTAAAAAATACTGGGTCTAAAAAATTCCCCCGCAGTGCGGGGGAATTTTTAGTTTAATTATCCTTTTCTCTGTTGACGCGCGCGCTCAAGCTCTTCTTGTTCTTGGGCTTCCATTTCTTCTTCAATCGAAGTCTTGGGTTTGACACCTTCTTCCGCCATTTCTTCATCTAAACGCCGAATTATTCTGTCTTCACTGCGATCAACCTGTTTGCCGCCTTCCATGCCTCTACCCATATGCTTAAAAGTTAAAAAATAAGCTCTTATTTCTTAATACATTATAGCACATTTCCAGGTTTTTGTCAACCCCAGCCGCCTTTACGGTTCTTTGCCGGTAAAACCTTGAATCATGTTTTTTCTTTGTCGCGTGGCCTGGAATCCTCAATTGTACCTAAAAAGGCGGCGGGGTCAAGCCCCCCTTATACAACAAGCATCGCGTCGCCGAAAGAAAAAAACCGATATTTCTTTTTTACGGCGGTCTGGTATGCCCGGAGAATTTTCTCCCGACCAACAAAAGCGCTGACCAGCATTAGTAGCGTAGACTTGGGCAGATGAAAATTGGTAATCAATCCGTCTATAATTTTAAATTTATAACCCGGATAAATAAAAATATTTATATCGCC
>CAZQSS010000034.1:0-9241 GCA_964596405.1 uncultured Gammaproteobacteria bacterium
ACAATAGGGTGTTTTTAATATATGATTAAGGAGTAAACATTAACTATTAAATATGACCAAACAAACAGCGTTTTTAGCCACAACGATATCGCTCGTAGCCATCTTATCGGGCGCGGTGGGTTTTTTGTTTTTAAAATCTCCCTCGCCCCAAATCGGTGAACCACCGACCGGTCTGACAATTAAAGTAAAAGCGTTTTTTAGCAATAATAATTTAGATCCGGAGGTTACTTGTGTTAAAGTCTTTCCGGTGGATCGGGAAATTTTAAAAACTCCGGCAGTGGGCCTGGCGGCTCTGCGGGAACTTATTGCCGGTCCGACCAGCGCGGAAAAAAGAATGGGATATGGCACAGTAATAAATCCCGGTGTAGTCGTACAAAAATTAACCATTGAGAGTGGCGTAGCCAGCGTGGATTTTAATGAAGAGTTGGAACGGCAGGTAGGGGGCTCATGCCGGGTGTCGGCTATTAGGGCGCAAATAGAGGAAACGCTAAAACAATTTTCTACAGTTAAAGAAGTTATTATCTCTATTAACGGCAGAACCCAAGATATTTTACAGCCTTAAATTTTGCGTCGTTATATGACTCAACCAAAAATCTGGGATGTTGTAGTTGTTGGCGGTGGGCCGGCAGGCATGATGGCCGCCGGTCGAGCGGCGGAACTGGGCCGTTCCGTTTTGTTGTTGGAAAAAAATACAACTTTGGGCAAAAAGAATTTGCCGCCTAAAGAGCAAAATCGATTATAATTTTACTAGCGAGTTTTGCCCGCTAAAAACTTGAAATCGTCCTTTCCGCTCCGGTTCAGGGCGAGACGGGCGGAAGGGGGGTGTGGGGGGAATTCCGCCCGCCCTACAAATTTTGGGCGAAATCAGTTCGAATTTTTTCGAACGCACACCGCCTTCGCCCGCCGTAGCGGGCTTCGGCGTGATGAAATATCTCGTTCTCGCTGGAATGTTTGAATTAAAAACAGCCTTTTCGGCTGTTTTTAGTTAGTTGATGACCAGTTGATTACCATTGCGAATCGTGGTAAAATAATGGTATATGAACGAAAAGGAACAAAAAAATCTCGGGGCATTTTATACGCCGGAGCACACGGTTGTATATATGGTCAATAAATTGACCAATTTTAATGCTGGAAGTAAATTATTGGAGCCGAGCGGTGGCGATGGTGCTTTTGTTTCGACAATATTAAAGAATAAATTATTGGAACCGGAACAAATAACGGTTTGGGATATAAATCCGAAAGTTAAAAGTTATTTAGAAAAATTAGGAATAAAAAATATCATTATCAAGGATGCTCTGTTAGAGACAAATTTTGCCGACGATTCTCTTTTTAGAGGCGAAGAGTTTTCCCACATTATCGGCAATCCGCCCTATCTAAACAAACAAAGCGACTATATTAAAAAAAACAAACATAAGTTAGGCCAAGTTTTTGAAGAAATTGGCGCCAACGACACTTATGCCATGTTTTTGTATTTGAGTTGTAAATTATTAAAATCAAATGGCGAGCTGTGTTTAATTGTTAGCGATACTTACTTAACATTGGGAATCCACAAAAAATTGAGGAAGTTTTTATTAAAAAATTACACCATTAATGAAATAACGCTTTGTTCCAAAAAATTATTTAAGGATAGCGGCGCTTTGGTGAATACTAGTATAATTTATTTAACGAATAAAAAACCGTCCGCCAGTCACTTTATTGTTTTTAATGATTGCCGAGAAAATGAAGTAAATAATTATAATGGCAAAAAATATCAAACAATCCAAAAAAATGTTTTAATTTACCCCGATTATGTATTTGATTTTAACGGTGGAGCTAAATTACTTGGTAAAATTAGCGCATCCGAAAAGATGGTTAATTATTTAGACGGTGGACTTGGGATGCATACGACTGATAACAATAAATTTTTAGCTATTGCCGATTACAACGGTATACAGCATGCCAAGAATAACGGTATAGATCAAAAAATTTCCCTCAAAAATATTGACGGTAAAAAATGGAAATTTTATCACAAAAAAGGCGGAAATATTAAATATTATTTACCGGCCGAATATGCCATAAAATGGGACAAGGAATCGGTGACCCGCTATAAAATGCCACGCAATTTTAATATCAACGAAAATCGTCGCGGTTTTATCATTTCCGGCATCTGCTCAAATTTATCCGCCCGTTTGTCAACGGTTGGGGCGCTTTGGGAAAGCAATAAAGCAATGTGTTTTTTTCCCAAAGACCCCAAAAAATACTCGCCGGAATTTTTTGTTGGTGTTTTAAATAGCGAGGTTTATAACAAAATGATTAAATTACTCAATCACACCAATTCTTTACAAATTAGAGACATCAAAAAATTACCGATGCCCGATTTTAGAGATAATGATATAAAAAATATAGCCGTTGTTTCTCAAGATATTGTCAATAGATTAAAAACAAATTTAAACTACAACTTTGAACACGAACAAAATCAAATAAACAAAATTGTTGAAAAATATTTTAATTAAGATGCTTAATAAAAATAAAGAAAAATCCAACCGAGCCCAAGCCGACTATTTTGAGCTCTTGGTTTGTCAGTATATCTGTCATTTGTATAATATTACTTTTTCTTATAGTGAAGATTTGGCCAAATTATCCAATCAGGTATTGGCCAAGCTGGATGGTAGAGAAAGATTGAAATTACAAAATGATAATTTTATAAAAATTCAACCGGAAATCAAAAAAATATTAGATTGGGAAATATCCAAAAAAGGTAAAATTATTTGCGTTATTTGGACCGGTCGGCATTTTGTTATTGAACAATCAACCTCCGATGTTGACGCCGAGCATATAACTAAAAAGAAAACGAGATTTTCTATAAAATCAATCGCTAAATCCGGCACTGGCACGCTAAAAAATCTTGGACTAAGAAAATTAGAGAAGTGGTTTGGTTTTGATTTTACAAAACAACAAAATGAAATGTGGAAAAAATTGCAAAATTACATTTTTAAAACCACCGGCAAGAATACTCACCAGCGCGGGGAACTGAAAAAGCTGGCCAAGAAAAATAAGAAATTATCAAAATGGGCGCAGGATAACGGCAGGAAATATCAAATTTTATTAAACAAAATTTGTTTTGAAGCATTTAACAACCTTTCGCTTAAAAATAGAAAAGAATTTTTGGATTTTATTACCGATTGTTTTGACGAGGATTTGTATGTGATTATCGTCAATAACTCCGGAGTGGTAATTTCTAAGCCGACAGAAAAACAAACAGCAATGAAAGATAAAATAATTGCCAAAAGAGATGGCAGCTCCGATGTTGGTTATGCTATCTACATCAACAAAACCCCAACTTACAGAGTTCAAACCAATAATACTAACGGCATTGGTATCAGCGCTTTTTGTCAGAGAATATTTTTGATATAATAATGAAATCTCCTTCTCAAATCTTGAAAACCAAATTCGGTTATGAATCGTTTCGGTTTAATCAAGAAGAAATTATAAAAACCATCTTGCAAAAACGCGACGCGTTTGTTTTGATGCCCACTGGCGGCGGTAAATCGCTCTGCTACCAAATCCCGGCTTTATTGTTTGACGGGGTGACAGTTGTGATTTCACCCCTGATCGCTTTAATGAAAGATCAGGTTGATGCCCTCCGTTTAAATGGTATTAAAGCGGCTTACATAAACTCTTCGCTGGACAGCGAGGAAATTTTCGATATTTATAAACAATTGAATAATAATGAAATTAAATTGCTTTATGTTTCGCCCGAACGATTGCTCGGCAATAATCAACAGTTTATAGTTTTTTTAAGAGATTTAAAAATTTCATTGTTTGCTATTGATGAGGCGCATTGCATTTCTCACTGGGGTCATGATTTTAGGCCTGATTACCGCATGCTTTCTTCGTTAAAAAGAGAATTTCCAGATGTGCCGACAATCGCTTTAACCGCCACGGCGGACAAATTGACCCGTGATGACATCTTGAATAAACTGCGGCTAAAAAATCCCGCTGTTTTTACATCCAGCTTCAATCGTCCAAACATTCACTATTCGGTCGAGTCAAAACGGAAGATGTATGATCAAATAGTTGCCTATCTAAAAAAACACCGGAACGATTCCGGTATTATTTATGTTTTATCGCGGAATTCCGCGCAAAAGATGGCTGAAAAACTAAAGGTTGACGGTTTTTCCGCCAAACCATATCACGCCGGCTTAAACAGTGAAAAAAGAAAAAAACATCAAGAGTTATTTATAAAAGATCAAATTAAAATAATAGTTGCCACGATTGCTTTTGGCATGGGAATAAACAAATCCAATGTGCGTTTTGTCATTCATGCCGATTTACCCAAAAATATAGAGAGCTATTATCAGGAAACCGGCCGGGCCGGCCGCGACGGCTTAAAAAGCGAAGCTATCTTATACTACAGCGGCGGTGATGTGCTTAAATTAAAAAAATTCGCGATGGTGGAAGATAATCCGGAGCAAACACGCGTGATGTTGCGTAAACTTTCGCAAATGGCCGTTTTGTGCGAAGCCAACGCTTGCCGGCGCAAAGCCATCCTCAATTATTTTGGCGAGGAAGCGCCGGATCAATGCGGCAGCTGCGATGTTTGCCTGACTATCCGCGAAAAATTTGACGGCACTATTATCGCTCAAAAAGCATTGTCGGCCGTGGCACGTTTGGGAAATAAGTATGGGCTGACGTATGTGGTGGATTTTTTACGCGGCTCAAAATCTGAAAGAATCTATGAGAGTCATAAATCGTTAAAAACCTATGGTATTGGCAAAGATATCTCCAAAGATGATTGGTTTCGTTATTTTAAGGATTTAATTTCATTTAATTACCTCAAACAAATCGGCAGTGAATATCCGATTTTAATGTTAACGGAAAAAAGTCGGGGCGTGCTTTTGGGAAAAGAAAAAGTTTTTCTAGTTAAAACCGCCGCTAAAAAAGAGGCGGCTTTGGAAGATTTGGCCTATGAACAAAAATTGTTTGATGGGCTTAAAACCGTGCGTCTTGATTTGGCGCGTAAAGAAAATGTGCCGGCTTATCTTATTTTCTCCGATGCCACCTTACTGGAATTGGCCACGTATTTGCCGCAAACCATGGAAGAAATTAGAAAAATTTCCGGATTTGGCGAGATTAAATTAGCAAGATATGGCAAATTTTTTCTTAAGGCGGTGGTTGACTACTGCTCCCAGCATAAACTTGTTTCCAAAATTATTGAAAAAATTCCCAAGCGCTAACGCGGCAGAAAAGTGTAAATAAATTTAATCATTTCGCTCACTCATTTCGTATATGAACCAGACAAAAATTTGGGAGGTGGTGGTTGTGGGCGGCGGGCCGGCGGGCATGATGGCCGCCGGACGGGCGGCGGAAGCAGGCCGGTCTGTTTTATTGTTGGAAAAAAATTCAACTTTGGGCAAAAAGTTATTATTAACCGGCGGGGGCCGTTGTAATTTTACCAACAACAAGCCAACCTTGCGCGCCATGCTGGCGGAGTATGGCCCCAGCGCCAAATATCTATTTTCCGCCTTTTCTAAGTTCGGTCCAACCCAAACCATAGAATTTTTTAATCATTTGGGCGTAAAAAGCAAAGAAGAAAGTGGGGGGCGGGTTTTTCCGGCCAGCGATAAAGCGGAAACAATACTAAACGCGCTTATAAAATATTTAAAAGATAACAAAGTAAAAATTCAAACTTCGGCCACAGTAGTGAGTGTTGATTTTAATGAGTCGGATAAACTTTTTAAAATTAATTTACAAAACGACCAACCGGTTCTGTCCAAAACATGTATTGTGGCCGTGGGTGGAAAAGCCCAGCCTCAGACCGGCTCCACCGGCGAGGGCTTTAGTTGGCTAAAAAAATTTGGCCATAAGATTATTCCCAGCCGGCCGGCCCTGGTGCCAATAAAATTAGCCGATGCCTGGGTAAAAAATTTATCCGGCGTGGTTTTAAAAAATGTTGGCCTGTCAATTTCTGGCAGGAAAAAATTATTGAGCGTGAGTGGGAATTTATTATTTACCCATTTTGGTATAACCGGCCCCATGGTTTTAAACGCCAGCCGGAAAATCGGCGAGTTATTAAAACAGGGTCAAGTTGTTTTGGGTTTAGATCTGTTGCCCGGGTTAAACGCCGGGGAATTAAGACAAAATCTACAAAAATTATTAATTGTGGAGAGTAATAAAAAAATAAAAAATTCTTTGGGGCGCATTATTCCACAAGCGCTGGTGCCGATAGTATTAAATTTAGCGGAAGTTGATGGAGAAACTTTTAACCACAGTCTGGCCAAAGAGGCGCGGCAAAAATTGTTAGCGGTAATAAAATCATTGCCGTTGCACGTTAGTGGTCTTTTGAGCGACGAACAAGCGTTTTATTCTTCCGGCGGTGTGGCGCCGGCGGAAGTAGATTTTAAAACTATGACCTCGCGTTTGGTGTCAAATTTATTTATTATCGGCGATGCCTTGGATATTGAGCGCCCTTCGGGCGGCTATAGTCTGCAGTTGTGCTGGACGACAGGGTATATTGCCGGCAGTAATTGTTTGGATGTTTAAAAAGTGCTATCATACATATGATAGTTAAAAGTATTATATAAGATTTTTTATGTACTCATCCCGCATCCCGTCCAAAGCCAAAAGAGTTTTTAAAGGACAAATTTTTGAAGTGTGGCAATGGCCGCAAAAAATGTACGATGGCAGCCAGCACACTTTTGAAGCCTTGCGACGACCCAACACCGTGGAGATTGTGGCCGTGACGGGGAATAAAATTATCATTCAGCGCCAAAGTCAGCCGCACAAACTCCAGCCGTACCTATCTTTGCCTGGTGGCCGGTGCGAGGCAGGCGAGACGCCTTTGGAATCAGCCAAGCGTGAATTTTTAGAAGAAACCGGTTATGTATCCAAAGACTGGGTTTTATTTAAGGAGGAAAAACCAGTGGGCAAAATAGATTGGACGATTTATACTTATATCGCTCGGAATTGCGTTTTTAAACAGGCGCCGCATTTGGACGCGGGCGAAAAAATTTCTTTGCGTTTTATTGATTTTGAGAAATTTTTGAAATTACCCGAAGATTCTTTATATGTAGGTGGTGTTGATTTAACTCGTGATATGGTGAGGGCGCGTTTTGATCCTAAATTTAAAAAAGAATTTAAGCGGTTAATTTTTAAAAAATAATTTATGCCACGCCTTATTTTTGACATAGAAACCATCGGCGATAATTTTGATGAGATGGATGAAGCCACCCAGCACGCTTTAACACGCTGGATTGAGCGTGAAGCCAAGGATAAAGCCAGTTATGAAAAAGATTTAGCCAGAGTAAAAGGCGAGATGGGGCTTTCGGGACTTACCGGCCAGATTGTGGCCTTAGGTCTTTTGGATGATGCCAAAAACCAGGGCGCGGTATATTATCAGGCGCCAGGAGAAAAGTATGAAGATTTTGAGGAAGAGGGGATTAAGTTCCGCCAGCTGGATGAGGCCGAAATGTTAAAACAATTTTGGAAAGTGGCCGAAAAATACGATGAGTTTATAAGTTTTAACGGCCGGGGTTTTGACGCGCCGTTTATGATCACCCGTTCGGCCGCGCATAAAATTCGCCCGACCAAGGATTTAATGTCCAACCGTTATGTTAACAATCAGCGGTTTGGCGCCTTGCATATAGATTTATTTGACCAACTGTCTTTTTATGGCGCCACCATGCGCAAAGGCAGTTTGCATTTGTGGTGCCGGGCGCTGGGCATAAAAAGTCCCAAAGAAGACGGGGTTAGCGGGGGAGATGTGGGCGAACTCTTTAAGGATAAAAAATTCCAAGAGATTGCGCGATATAATGTGGGCGATCTGCGCGCCACCCGCGAACTCCACGACCATTGGCAAAAATATATTAGGGTTTAAGTTTGTTTGCTTTGGGGGCTGGTTTGTGCTAAAATATCCCCATTGATTTTTACGCTATGTTTGAGGTTTTAGGACAATTTTGGTACACTTTTTTGCTGCAGCCCTTGTTTAACGTGCTAATCTGGCTTTATAGCCATGTGGCCGATGGTAATTTGGGCTGGGCCGTTATCTGGATGACGGTCTTTTTGCGTATTTTGCTTTTGCCTTTAACCATTATTTCCGAACGCAATGCCGTCCGCCAGCAAGAGGTAGAAGAAGAGGCCTACAAAACAGCCAAAGTTTTTAAGGGCGACCAGGTTAAACAAAATGAGGAAATTCGTAGGATAATGAAAAAGAAGCGCATTTCCCCTTGGGCCAAAGTGCTTACTTTGCTTATTCAATTATTAGTCTTGGTTTTGCTTTATCAGGTGTTTGTTAAGGGGATTACCGGCGACAAGGTGATTAAATTGCTTTATTCAGGCATTGACTTTCCGGGCAAGATTGATGTTCTTTTTTACGGCTATGACATCGGCCGGGTGCATGACAGTTTATGGGCGGCCGTAGCCGCGGTTTATTTATTTTTGTCCATTCTTTGGGAACGCGCCGGCGACAAGCATTGGCAGACTTCGGAGATTACTTTTCTCTTTATTTTCCCGCTTTTTACCTTTTTTGCCTTGTGGTGGCTGCCGATGGTAAAGTCACTGTTTATTTTGACAACTATGATGTTTTCTGATATCATTAGTTTAATCCGCCGTATCATTTGGCCAGTTAAAAAGACTTAATTTTTAATGTCATTGCGAGAAGCGAAGCGACGAAGCAATCCCGAGAGATCGCCACGTCGTCCCTTCGGGACTCCTCGCGATGACACAACATAACCTTTATGTCCGGAGATTCTCTAGACCGTTTAATGTATTCCTTTGTGATGGACGATGTCCTCAAAGGTCTTTTTATTTATGTTCCGCCCGGGTATGTGGCCTGCGTGTATGATTTGGGCCGGGGCGTGCTTAAAAAAGTTTTAACGCCTGGCCTGCATTTAAAAATTCCGTTTTGGCAAAAAGCCAAATTATTTAACACACAAACTTTGGAATACAGCATCAGCCGGCAGTTTAATCCGGAGATGGAAAAGGCCATGGGGGATATTCCCATTGCGGCCATTACCCAGGAAGGCAAAAAAGTAGGGGTAGAAGGCACCATTTTGCTCCGGTTGGATGTGCATCAAATTCCTTCCATCTGGCAAACTATTGGTGAGGATTTTGTGGCCAAAATTGTGCGGCCCACTATCCGCAGCCGGGTACGCATGGTTTTTTCCAAGTTTGATTTTTCGGAGATTGTGGGTCAAAAACGCGCGGCCGTGGAAATGGAATTAAAAAATGAATTAGAGCGGATTTTTTACTCCCGCGGAATTTA
>CAZQSS010000035.1:0-9059 GCA_964596405.1 uncultured Gammaproteobacteria bacterium
GGTTTTTAGTTTGCGAGTTCCCAATTAGGATCGGCTTTTATTTTACGCCATGGCGTAAATTTTTTTCTTTGCGCTTGTTTGTAGCCGGCCAGGGCAATCATGGCGGCGTTGTCCATGCAGTATTTAGAATCCGGAAATAATAGTTTGGCTTTGGAAAATTGAGCTGTAATTTTTTCTGACAGGGTTTCCCGTAATTTTTTATTAGCGCTTACGCCTCCGCCCACAATAATTGTTTTGGGGTTATATTCTTTAGCCGCGTTTATGGTTTTGCCAGCCAAAACATCAATTATCGCCTGTTCAAAACTGGCGCAAAAATTGGCGTGGTTTACTTTGGGGTTATCGCGCAAGTAATATAACGCGGAAGTTTTTAAGCCGGAGAAACTAAAATCCCAGCCAGAGGCTGGTCCGCCTTTGGCGGAAAAATACTTATTACTCATCATCGGCCTGGGGAAATTTATGGCTTTAGGGTTGCCCTTTACGGCCAGTTTAGAAATTTGCGGTCCGCCCGGGTAGGGGAGGCGCAGAAGTTTAGCTACTTTATCAAAACATTCGCCGGCCGCGTCGTCTTTGGTTTTGCCCAGCAGTTTATACTGCCCTTCTTTTTTTATTAAAATTAATTCCGTATGCCCTCCACTCACAATTAACGCAATAGCTGGATATTTTAATTTATTTGTGATTTGTGATTTGTGATTTGTGATTTTCACAGAGTAGACGTGTCCCTCAATGTGGTTAACCGCTACCAGCGGAATATTCCAAGCATAAGAAAGCGCCTTAGCCGCTTCCACTCCCACAATTAATCCGGTAATAAGTCCTGGTCCGGCTGTCACTGCAATCGCGTCCGGGCGCAAATTGCCCTTTAAAATTTCTTCAATCAACGGCACAATTTTTTCCGCATGCAACCGGCCGGCAATTTCCGGCACCACCCCGCCGTATTTTTTATGCACGGCGATTTGCGAAGCGGTTTTTTCGTTTAACACAAAACAGCCCTGCTTGGAGCAATTCAAGAGGGCCACGGAAGTATCGTCGCAAGAACTTTCAATGCCTAAGATTAACATATTGTGACAGGGGGGAGAATCGAACTCCCGACCTTAGGGTTATGAATCCTACGCTCTCACCAGCTGAGCTACCCTGCCTAACAGAAATAATCATAGCGAAAAATACCAAAAAAGTCAATTTTGCCTGAAGGAATGACAGTCGGAAGTGTTTTATGGTATAATAGTTTTAGTCTAATTTTTCCCGACGCTTCGGTCGGGATCCCGACTTTACGTCGGGATAACTCTTTATTCCTATGGACAAGAAAACCAAGACAATCATAGTTGTGGTGCTATCCGTAGTGGTGGTCGGCGGGGCATTTTATGGCTTTAGACGCTGGCAACAACAGCGTTTGGTTAATCAATATCTTAAAGGGATATATGGCACGGATGCCGGCGGTTTGCTGGGAAAATTAACCGGTGGCAGTGGCGGTATCTCCAATCAGGTGGCGCAAGAAATTGCCAAAGAAATGGCTAAAGAGGAAGCGCAACAAAAGGTGGACGAAGTTAAAGAGGCGGCCAAAACCCCGGAAGACAGATACAACGAAATCCAAGAAACGGTTGCTATAGGCACAGTCGTGCCTATTTTGAATAGCGAGATTAAGCCCATTATAGAAAAGGTTTTTGGCAAGGCAAAAATGGTGATGTATAGTGGTGGTTATGCCGGAACCGAGAATTCGTTTTTGACCTCTTTTAAAGTGCCGCGCGTAATTAAGGCGCAAGATTTGGGAAGTTTAGCCCAGGAACTTACCGGTAAGGGTTATAAGGTTGTGAGCAATACCGCGGACACTAATAGCGGTACGGTGATGATGGAAAAAGAAGGGGTATATCTTTCCTTTTCTTATGAAGGCTCCGACAGCCAGGAAATAGGATTGATGTATGTAAAGCAGTAAGAATAAAAAATAAAAATAATTTCCATGGTAAAAATCCCTTTTTTTCTTAGGAATAGTTGGAAAATTTTATGGTCGGTTGTTTTAGCGGCCGGCTGTTTTGTTATAGTTTTTATTAGTTTTTTCTTTATAAAACTTCATTACTTGTTTGATTGGTCAACGGGTTTTGATCCGGTTCGGGCGGAAAATAACAGTTATTTAATTTCTAATACCAGTCTCGGTTCCAACTGCGCCAATGGGGCGGAAACCAGCCTCATACTTAGCACCGCCTTTATCAAAACCTACCACCTGCGCGACACGACCGACGGTTATGGCGTTTCTACCGCCAAAGATGGCGGTTATTTGGTGCTAGGCGATACCATCGCCGGCGGGGGCATGGCGGCGCCTTTTCCTTATGTTGTTAAAACTGACGCTAAAGGCGGTAAAATGTGGAGTAAAGACTTTAGCAGCCAAAGCTCGGCGCTCGGCGCCCTCAGTTCCAGGCATCTTGGACGTTTGGCGGTGGAGACCACCGACGGAAATTTTGTTACGGCGATTGATGTTTTGGATTTTGTTGACGAAAATTTAAAAGAATTTTATGGCGATGTTTTAGTCACAAAATTAAACAAAAATGGCGCGCAACTCTGGTCGTTAATGCTCGGCGACCACAGCATTGATCGACCGCGGCAAATTTGGGCCTTGCCCGAGGGCGGGGTGATGCTTTTGGCCCGTTTTCTTAAGACCGGTTACGGCAGTGAGATAACCGATGGCGTGCCCGAATACAGCGTCTTTATTAAAATAGACAAAAATGGAAAAGCGCAAACTTCCCAAAAAATGGACTGGAATGCCATAAGCACGGAACGTTTAGCGGACGGAAGTTTTATTGTTTTAGCGGAGATTGCCGTAGCCCAGCCGGAACAGCCGCAAAATATTTTAGGGCCGGAAGTAGTATTGCATGCTTTGCCGACGATGATAAAATTGGACAGTAATTTGAAGGTAGTTTGGGCCAAGAGCCTGGAAATGATTCCCACGGAGTTGAATACCCCGGCTAGTTATTCTAGTACCAGTTTGACCATGGGAAAAACCGTCATCCGTTTGGCCGGCGGTGATTTTCGGGTGGTGCAAGCGGCGCCCGATGGTGGTTTTATCGCTTTTGGTTATAATAATTTAATGCTTACTCAAGGCATCTCCTCCGGAGGCAGACTTGATGTTTCTAGCGCTGATGTCACTCTGCGTCCGTTTGCGGCGGTTAAAGTTGACGCGAACGGTAATTATGTGTGGAATAAAAAACTTACCATCAATTTGGTTTCCGGCGGCGATGCCAACGATTTTCATGTGGCGAGAACCACCGATGGTAATTTTGTTATTATGAAAGATGTGGTTTATGACAGCACGTTTGCCTCGGCGGTAAATATCGGACTCATTAAAACCGACGCTGATTTTAATCCGATGTGGGTAAAGCAATATAGCGTGGAACGCGAGGTGTCGGGCTATGGCCTGCAGCCAACAAGCGATAAAGGCGTGGTGGTTGTTGGCAGTATGTTAACGACCAAGATGCGCTACGTGATGGGAACATTGGAACCGTATACGGAAGCGGCTTTAATAAAAGTGGACGCGAACGGCGAAGCGAACGGTTGCGTTTCGGTTACCGCTCATTCGGGCGCGACGTTGGAAGACCAAAGCAGTTATTTGGTGATGCAAAACATGAAGGTATCCGGGCCGGAAAATTTGAAATTGAAAATAAATAAAAAAGTAAAAGAAAAAGTGGCGAATGCCAAGAGCGTGGCGCGGGATATTTGTAAATATAACAAATTAAGCGTGGCGCCAGATTGTTCGCTATTGACTTCTTCCGGCGGTTCTACGCCGACAGCGCCCGGGCAAACAATAACGCCACCCGCGGCCAAAACCTGGGCGGCGATAAATTATGAAAATACCAAAGAGGTCGCGGTAGAAGGATATAAAAATACTTCAGCGCACGCCGAACTACTTCCTGTTTTAAATCAAATATATAATAGTCAGGTTAAGATAAAGGACAGCATGAAGAGCATGTGGCTCGCCTATGTTTTTCCGCGTCCGGCCACGCGCGCGGATGTGGAGACAGTGCAGAGATTTTATGAAGGATTAGGTTATAAAATTACCGATTCCACCGGCGGGGATTTGTGGGTTTCCAAAATCGGCTTGACCATGCACCTCACTTTTTCCATTAATAATTCCATGCTAGGAAAATTGGAAATAATGTTTTAATTATGAACAAAAAAATTTTTGGCATCGCGTTTATTTTAACGGGTGTTTTGGTTTTTACAGGCGTTGGTTGCGTTAATAAAAGTCCGGCTGATGCTCAAAAACAAACCAAAGTCAATCCAACAACAAATGCCAATTTTTTAATTGCCAATTCAACAGATGTCTGTAATTTGGCTACAGAAACAGAAGCGCCTAACGCGCAGGCGAAAGAATTAAAATCAATTTTTAACGAGGCCGGCGGCGAGATGAAATTTATCATTAATATTCCGCAAGATTCTCAAACCGGAGACACATTTGTTTATGTTTTGAAAAATAAACCAACAACGAAGAAATTGGAAAGCGCCTTTAAAAAACATGGCTATAAAATAGTCATGTCAGGCGATATGATGATAGTCACAAAGGGCCTGCTTAATTTTAGCATTAGCTTGACCGATAAAGGGGAGTGTCAGCAGGTTGTCATCATGACATCGGAAGAACCGTTTAAATTGGGCGGAGCGGTAACAACAGGAGAGTGTAAAAAAATGTTGGAGATAGCTCGTCTGGCCGACTATTATAAAAATGATATGTACACTTCGTGGTCAAATGCCATCAAATTATATAATTATTGGTATATGCTGGCGGCAAAATATGGCGTGGCAAAAGAGGTCATCGCGAAAACTTGCCGGGAAAAACTTGGGATTTAACGAGGAAGCGGAGTGGTGAGAGATGACAGTTTTGGTGTCTACTATTTATTCCTCAGCACATAATACGTTGCCTTCCCTTTGCCTTGTTTTTCAATGAGCCCCAGCTCGATTAATTTTTTAAAGTCTAAATTTCGTGTTGGTCGAGCACGCTTGGTAAGTTTGGCGTAATCGCTACCTTTAATAAAACCATGTTGCTTAATGTGACCAAGTATTATTTGGTGGTATTGTTGTAAAATGTTTGCCGGAGTCCCGCTTGATTTAACAAGCTCGTCACCAACACGCAGTAATTCATCAATAATGCCATCAGTAAAATATTCAAGCCAGGAGGTGAAATCTATTGAATTAATTAGGTCGTAATAATTTCCGATAAGACCAACATTCTGAAAATACTTGGTAACATTTTGATTGTAATAGTTCTCAAAACTAAAGAGATTAAAGGTGTTGAGTCCCATGCCAGCAAGTAAAACTTTTGTGGTTAGCCGAGCGGTTCGGCCATTGCCATCGACAAAAGGATGAATAATGACAAATTGCTTATGGAAAATACCAGCGATAATCAACGAATCAAGTTTGGTTTTATTTTCATTCACATACTGTAAAAGTTCGTCCACCAACCCGGGAATGTCTTTATGATCCGGAGGGAAATAAATGGGCTGCCGTGTTTGCGGATTGTTGACAAATACAGGCTCTTGTCGAAGTTTGCCAGAACGAAATTCATGAATAAGTCCATCCGTTACGGTTCTTTGAATTGATAAAATAAGATCTAAATCAAAATGAGTATCGTCCTGTTTGGTTCGAGTGTTGAGGATAACAAGAGCCTGGTTGTAATTGAGCACCTCTTTTTCACTGTCCCTTACATGTTCTGGAGCATGTTTGAGAATCTTTTTCACCTCGGTAAGTGGTAGTGGGTTGCCTTCAATGCTTGTGGAGGAATGAGCGGAAACGCCCCTCGCTTTTCGTTCAAAATCAAGTAAAATAACTTCTGAAAAATGTTTACTGTTCAGTTCCGTGACCAGAGCAGTTACGCGCTTTATATTAGCAAGCAGTGTAGGAGTTATTGTGTAGTTAGGCTGGAACATATAATAAAATCTGAGCTAAATTATAGACGTATTATAGACGAATATTAGACGATTGTCAAGATATAATTTTTGCACTAAACATAAACAAAAAACGAGACTTCGTTGATGCAAAATCCCGTTTAGTAGCCCCAACGAGAATCGAACTCGTATTACCTCATTGAAAGCGAGGTGTCCTGACCATTAGACGATGGGGCCAAGTGAAAATTTCAAAATCCAAATTCCAAATGTCAAATAAATTTATAAATTTCCAATGAAAATATAATAACTTATTTTAGCTAAAAAGTCAAGATTAAAAACAATCCCGTCCCGAGGACTCGGGATCGGGATTGTTTAGAAGATGAAGACTATGCTTTAAGCGCGTCCTTTAAAGCCTTGCCGGCTTTAAATTTGGGAACCTTTACCGCCGGGATTTGAATCTTTTCGGTCGGATGTTGCGGATTGACGCCGGTGCGGGCCGCGCGGAGCTTGGAACTAAAAGCGCCAAAACCGGTCAGGACCACTTCTTCGCCTTTCTTTAAGGCTTCGGTGACCAAGGCCGTAAAAGTACTGAGCATCTCCTCGCCTTCGCGTTTGGAAATGTTCAATTTTTCCGCTAAAGCTTGAGCTAATTCTGCTTTATTCATAGGTTCACCCCCTTTCGGTAAGAGTTAGTAAAGTTTGTATTAAGCCAGAGATTCCTCTCCCGAGTCCTCGGGATCGGAATGACAACTGTGGAATCACCGTTTACTATAGTATCATTTTTAGCTATGATAAGCAAAAAAATTGTCCACAGAGCTTATTTGGCGTATTCCACTACGCGGGTTTCGCGGATAATAGTGATCCGGATTTCACCGGGGTATTGAAGTTCTTGTTCAATTTTGCGGGCGATGTCTTTGGCCAATTGAAAAGCGGAATAATCATCAATTTCATTCGGCTTAACAAAGACGCGTATTTCGCGGCCGGCTTGAATGGCGTAAACTTTTTCAATGCCCGGGAAACCGCTGGCGGTTTTTTCCAGTTCTTCCAGACGCGCCACAAATTGTTCGTAAGTGTCCTTGCGGGCGCCCATGCGCGCGCCGGAAATGGCGTCGGCGGCTTTAACCACCGAAGCATAGATGTTGTAGGGCTGATCGGCGTGATGGGTTTTGGCCGCTTGCGCCACATCTTCATCCAAATTGAATTTTTTAAGAATGACGTAGCCGATTTCCGGATGCGACCCTTGGGTCTCTTGATCCACGGATTTGCCGATGTCATGAAAGAAGCCGCATTTTTTGGCTTTGGCGGCATCCAACCCCAGCTCCTCGGCGATGAGGGCCGAGAGGTAGGCCGTTTCCATGGAATGGTTTAAGATATTTTGGCCGTAGCTGGTGCGGTATTTAAGCCGTCCGACGATGCCCACCAATTTGGGGTCAATGCCGGTGATGCCCATTTTGTAGAGCGATTCTTCGCCGGCCTTTTTAATATCCAGGGCCAAATCTTGTTTGGCCTTTTCCACAAACTCTTCAATGCGCGCTGGCTGAATACGGCCGTCGGCCATAAGTTTTTCCAGCGCGAGCTTGGCCACTTGGCGGCGGATGGGAGAGAAGCCGGAGACCATAATGGTTTCCGGAGTTTCATCAATAATCAGTTCACAGCCGGTAAGTTTTTCTATGGCTTTAATATTACGGCCTTCTTTGCCGATAATGCGCCCCTTCATTTCATCGTTGGGCAAGCTCACGGCGGTGGAAGTGGTTTCGGCCGCGTGCGAAGAGGCGGTGCGCTGAATAGCGCCCATAATAATTTCCCGCGCCTTGTCCTCATAGGCTTCGGAGGCCGTCATTTCCATTTTGCGGATGCGGGCCATTAAATCATCTTTGCTTTGTTGTTCAATTTGTTTAATTAATTCTTCCTTGGCTTCTTCCTTGGTGAGACTCGCGATGTTTTGCAATTTTAAAGCTTGCTGTTCGCGCAGGCCTTCAATCTCGCCTTTAATTTGGTTGACGCGGTCTATTCTTTCCTGCAGTTTTTGCTGTTTGTCTTGGAACTCCAAAAGTTTTTGGTCAAACATACTTTCGCGCCGCTCCAAACGTTGTTGCACGTTGTGAAGTTCCTGGCGATTCTGCCGTTCTTCGCGCTTGGCCTCATCTATGATTTGCACAGCTTTTTCTTTGGCCTGCAAAATAAATTCTTGCTGTTTGGTTTTGGCCTCGTTTAAGATTTTTTCGGCTTTGGCCTCTATGGAGTTGGCCTGGGCCTGGGCGATTTTTTTACGCAAAAAGTAGCCGACAACCAGGCCGATAATCAGTCCGACGGCGCCCAAAAGCGGTAAAATTAATTGCGACATAAATAAAAATCCTCATGAAATTTGAGGACGTTATTTACAGCCGCGGCTGGAAAGCCCGGACTTTAAGAAGAAGGGTTTTTCAACAAACTAAAACATCAAATTCGTTAGTCTGTTAAGACTTACGAGTGGTACTTTCTGGAAAGTAGTAGCAAGATGTTTATTAAGCATAATTTGACGGAAATCTCCGGAAAATCGCTATTCTATGAAAAACTTTATTCCTTCTTAAGTAATAACGCCTCAAAGATCGGTTATTAATTTAATCTGACTTTAGTGTAGCACATTTTCGGCCTGGCGTCAAGTTAGCCCTAAAACAGGGGTTTTTACAAAGTCTCGGCTTCTTTTAGGATATAGGGGCCGATAGCGGTGCGGGTTAACTCAAGGCAGTAAGCTCCTACCCCCAGGGCCTGGCCAATGTCTTGGGCTAAGGTGCGGATGTAGGTGCCGGCCGAGCAGGACACTTCAATTTTAAGATAAGGCCAGGCGTAGCTTAAAAATTTAATTTCATAGATTTCAATTTGGGCGGGTTTGCGCTCCACGGTTTGGCCTTGGCGGGCCAGGGTATATAATCTTTGGCCATTTATTTTTTTGGCGGAAAACATCGGCGGGGTTTGTTCTTGTTTGCCAATAAATTTTTTTAAAACTTTTTCAATTTCGTTTGGAATCAATTGTTTGGTTATTGTTTCTTGGTTATTGGTTATTTTGCCAGTGGGGTCTCCCGTCTCCGAAGTAGCGCCCAAAAACAAAACGGCCTCATAAGTTTTGGGCAAATTTTTAAATTCGTCCAGCCGTTTGGTGGCTTCGCGCCCTACGCCCACAATTAAAAGTCCGGTGGCAAACGGGTCCAACGTACCGGCATG
>CAZQSS010000036.1:0-8819 GCA_964596405.1 uncultured Gammaproteobacteria bacterium
ATGGAAAAGTGAATATCTACGATTTCAGCATTCTGATGTTTTGGTGGCGGGCCGTGAAAATTATTAATCCCTGCGCTGACATTAACAAAGACGGCCAGGTTAATCTGATTGATTTCAGCATTATGATGCATGCCTGGACGAAGAAATGATTTTATGTTACAGGCGATCCATTTGCCGTGTTCTAAAAAATTTACACATACTATGATACTTCCCAGTATCATAGTATGTGCGAGTTTGGTTATTTATTTTTTTGTTTTTTTTGTTTTTGCTCAAAAAACCGCCGCCGCCACTTTGTATTTTTTACCTTCGGCGGGCGAGGCTGTTGACGAGGATTCATTGGTGGTGGAAGTTCGTTTGGACACTGAAGGGGAGACGGTTAACGTCTTGGAAGGAGCGGTAGTGTATCCGGCCGGGAATGTTGAGATTTTGGACATCTCTGACGGCGGCAGTTTGCTTAGCCTTTGGCCGCAAAAGCCTATTGCCAAAGACGGGCGGATAGATTTTATCGGCGGCGCGCCGGGCGGGTATAAAGGCGACGGCAAACTTTTTTCCATAATTTTTAAACCCAAAGAAACGAGCTCGTTGTCCAAAATTACCCTGACGTGGGATGCCGCTTCTAAAATTTTATTGAACGACGGTTTAGGCACAGAAGCCGCTAAAAGATTTTTGGCGGGCAATTATGAAGTTTTTCCGATTGGCAAAGAGGCGGTAAAAGTTGTCTCGGCCGATCATCCGGACCAAAACAGCTGGTATCCAAGCGGCATTTTGACGCTCCGCTGGGAGGTCAAACCGGAATTTTTATACAGTTATGTTCTTTCACAAGACCCGCTGGCTGAACCGGACGGCGAAGCGGAGGCGATTTTTAAAGAAGGGGTTGAGTATGCCGGCTTGGCGGACGGTATTTATTATTTTCATCTGAAAACGAAATCGCCAACCGGGAGCTGGAGCCGAAAATCAACTTTCAGGGCGATGATTGACGCCGCTCCGCCCGAGATAACGGAAGCGGCCGTGGCCCGCGATCCGGGAATTTTTAACGGCCGTTACTTTTTGAGTTTCGCGGTCCGCGACGCCGTTTCGGGCGTGGTCGAGGTCAGCGTGGCTGAAGGGGATGAAGAGGGGGGCAGTGTTTGGCGCGAAGCGGTTTCGCCACATCTGTTAAAAGACCAAAAAAGAATCAGTGAAATCAAAATTAAAGCGCGCGATAAAGCCGGCAATGAAACTGTTTATACCATACCGGCTGAAAAAGTTCGGTTAACGAAAGGATTTATAATTTGGTTTTTAGCCGTTGTAGTTTTTATTATTTTGATTTTGGGGTGGCGCGCCAGAGCGAAGTTTTTTATTGTCATGGCCGCCATTTGGATTTTTGCGGGGTTGGCTCCATCAGCGACCTTAGCGCAGACCAGACCCTCGGCTTCTTTATTTTTCGCGGTGCCGACCGGCACTTTTGCTCGCGGTGAAAATTTCAATGTGGCCGCGCGCCTCTCAAGCGCGGAAGAGACTATTAACGCGGCCGAAGGCGTTATCAATTTTCCCAAAGATATTTTGGAGGTGACGAGTATTACCCGCGCCGGTTCCGTCTTTACGCTTTGGCCGCAGGAGCCGGTTTTTTCCAATGAAGAGGGCGCGGTTCATTTCGCGGGCGGCCTGCCTAACCCGGGTTTCAAAGGCCAATCCGCCGCGGTTTTTATCATCACTTTTCGCGGCAAAGCGGCCGGCGAAGCGACTGTTTATTTTTCTTCCGGAACGGTTTTAGCCAATGACGGTTTTGGCAGCGATATCACCAAAACTTTGGGCAGCGCCCGCTATGTGATTGCGGGTCAGGGAGCGGCGCCGGCCGTTCCGCCGGCCACTAAATTGGTTTTGCCGCCGCCGCCGATTATTTTTTCTTCAACCCATCCCGATTCCAGCCAGTGGTATGCGGCGCGTGAGGCGCGTTTTTATTGGGATTTGCCCGCGGGCGTGGAAGCGGTACGCCTTTTGGTCGGCCAGATTCCTCAAGCCGCGCCGAGCGTGAGTTACGCGCCGCCGGTCAGCACCAAGTCAATCGCTAATTTAACCGACGGCGTTTGGTATTTTCACGCGCAGTTTCGGAACGCGGACGGTTGGGGGTCGGCCAGTCATTTTCGTTTTCAGATTGATTCTACCAAGCCGGGATATTTTAATATAACTCAGGTTAAGCGTCGCGGAACGTCGCAAGAGCGCGCCCTTTTCTCTTTTGACGCCAGCGACAGCGGTTCGGGCATTGACCATTATTCAGTTCAGGTGGACGGCGGCGCCGCGGAAATTTGGGCTGATGACGGCAGCCATCTTTACGAAACGCCCGTTTTAAAATCGGGCCAGCATATTCTGAAAGCCCTGGCCGTGGACCGAGCCGGCAATTTTTTGGAGGCGACCAAAGAATTTATCATTGAGGCGCCCCCGGCCCCGCCCCCGCCGCCTCCGCCGGCCGAGTTAACCATTGCCGCTCAGCCGTCGCCCTTTTCTCTTTTTGATTCTAGAATCGTTTTGGCGGCATTGATTTTTTTGACTGCCATTTTTGGCTTTTTGATTTGGCTAGTTCGGCGCCGGCACGCTTCATTCAAGAAAATCATAAAAAAGGGCGCTCAAGAATCCGAAGAGGGGCTGCATAAAATTTTTGACGCGCTCAAAGAGAATTTTTCCGATAAAATTAAACTGCTTAATGAAGACGAGGATAAGCGGCGGGCGACCGATACCAACGAGAAAATAGTTAAACAAGTTAAGAAAGATTTAACCAATTTGGAAAAAGTTGCAAGGAAAAAAATCAGAGATGTGTTTAAAGACGGTTAATTTTTCTTTCGCCGTCTTAAAGTCAGTTCTTGGCTTTTTCAGGCGGTTATGATAAAATACTTATCATGCTGGTAACCTTGCTTATTTTTATAGCGGTTTTAGCCATTTTGGTCCTCGCTCATGAGTGGGGTCATTTTATAGCCGCGCGGAAAAACGGCATCCGCGTGGATGAGTTTGGCTTTGGCTTTCCGCCGCGGATTTTTGGCATCCAGATTTTTACCGGTCAAGAATTAAAGAAGGTTGGTGAAACCGAGACGGTTGAAGCAAAAATTGATACTTATAATTTGCCTGACGGGCGAGAAGTAATTGAAGAAAAGATAGTGGATAAGATTAAAGAAGTTGACGTGGCGGTGCCGGTGAAGCGTTGGCAATTTGTCTGGGGTAATAAAGATGTTCCGTCGACACCCTATGGTTTTAAGGGCGGCACGGTTTATTCTTTAAATTGGATTCCTCTGGGCGGTTTTGTAAAAATTAAAGGCGAAGCCGGCGATTTTGCCGACGAGCCGGACAGTTTTGTGTTTCAGCGGGTTTGGCGCCGCGCCATCGTATTATCGGCTGGCGTGACCATGAATTTTGTTTTGGCGGTGGTTTTTTTGGCTGTTGGTTTTATGATCGGTTTGCCCCAGTCGTTAGATAGTGTCAGCAGTCACGCTCGGATTACCGACGCCAAAATTGAAGTTCAGGGCGTACTGCCCGGTTCGCCGGCGGCTCTCTCCGGTGTTCAAATCGGCGATCGAATTGTCCGGGCGGATAATTTGACGAATTTGAGAGTGACGGATTTACAGAATTACATGAATTTAAAGAACGGCCAGACCGTCTATTTTGGTTTTACGCGCGGTTCTGAATCGGTCGAGACGGAAATTACACCGGCCACTCTCAGCCAAACCGGCCGCGGCGGTATTGGTGTTTCTCTTTTGGAATCGGGCATTGTTTCTTACCCGTGGTACTGGGCATTTTTTGAAGGTTTAAGATCCGCTGTTCTTTTTTCTTGGGAAATTCTCAAAGCCTTTTGGTTTTTAATCGCGGGAATATTTAGAGGCGTGCCAATGGCGGAAAACTTGTCCGGGCCTGTGGGCATCGCGGTTTTAACCGGCCGGGTGGCCCGGTTGGGTTTTGTTTATCTTTTGCAGTTTACCGCCATGTTGTCGCTGAACTTGGCGATTCTTAATTTTTTACCATTACCGGCTTTAGATGGCGGGCGTCTTTTATTTTTGGCGATTGAAAAGATTATCGGCCGGCCGGTCAAGCGGGTGGTGGAAAATTTGATCCACACCGTCGGTTTCGCCCTCCTGATGCTTTTGGTGGTCTTCATTACCTATAAAGATGTAATGCGGTTTAGCGGCAATTTTGTCAGGCTCGGTAAAAAAATAATTGGCATCTGATATGCAAGCCAAACTGGAACAATTAAAAGAAGAGGCTCTTAAGGCCATTCGAGGCGCGAAAGACAAAATCCAGCTGGAAGAGTTGGAGAACAAGCTTTTGGGCCGAAAAAGCGGTGAACTGACCAATCTTTTGAAAGGCCTAAAGGATTTGAGCGACGAAATGAAAAAAACCGTCGGGCCTTTAGCCAACGAAGTAAAGACGGCGATTGAGAATGTTTTGGCCACTAAGCGTGAAGAAATAATAACACGGGAATGGCAGTCTTCTTTGAAAAATGAAGATTTGGACATCACTCAACCCGCCTTGCCACGGAGCGAGACCGGTCATTATAACCCCAATACTTTGGTTCAGCGGGATTTGGAAGAATTTTTTACTTCCATGGGTTTTATGGTTTTGGACGGGCCGGAGCTGGAAAGCGATTATTATAATTTTTCCGCTCTCAATATCCCCGAAACGCATCCGGCGCGGGATATGCAGGATACTTTTTATATCAAAGGCCACGCTGATTGGCTGATGCGCACGCATACTTCACCTATGCAGGTGCGGGCCATGCAAAAATACGGCCTGCCTGCCGGTAGGCAGGGCGCGCCGCTCCGGGCGATTGTGCCGGGCAAATGTTTTCGCAACGAAGCCACCGACGCCCGCCACGAACACACTCTTTATCAGTTGGAGGGTGTGGTGATAGATAAAGAGATTAATTTCGGTCACTTGAAAGGTATTTTGGAGTTGGTGGCCAAACATTTATACGGACCGGAAACCCGCGTGCGGTTGCGTCCCAAGTTTTATCCATTCGTTGAGCCGGGCGTGAATGGCGAAGTAACTTGTTTTTTGTGCCACGGTTTGGGTTGTAAGGTTTGCAAGGGCGGCGGTTGGCTGGAGATTTTTGGCGCCGGCTTGATTCACCCCAATGTTTTGCGCGAAGGCGGCATTGATCCGGAAAAATATCAGGGTTTGGCTTTTGGTTTTGGCCTGATGCGTTTGGCCATGTTGAAATACGGCATAGACGATGTCCGTTTGTTTGCCGGCGGTGATTTGAGATTTTTAAAACAATTCTAATAAACACAGATTAAACACAGATTTCGATTGTAAGTTGACACAGATCACAGATTATTTAGTTTATGGAAAAATTTTTTTTGGAGAAAGAATTAGGTTATAGATTGATGGGCTGTTTCTTCAAGGTTAGAAATTTATACGGCGTCGGCCATAGGGAAATATTTTATGACAAGGCGTTAGACGATGTTTTGAAAGAAGAAAAATTAGATTTCGTGAATAAACCGCACATTTCCATTTATTCCTTACAGACAGGCAAAAAGATATCTTTTATCGTGCCGGATAAGTTAGTTCAAAACAAAATTATCGTTGAAATTAAGGCCAAGCCATTTTGTAATTTAGACGACATAAATCAGACGAGGGAATATTTAAAAATAACCGAATTTGAAATAGTCTATCTTGTTAATTTCGGCGAGAAAAATTTTAGACCTAAAAGGTACATTTATACAAACGATAACAAATCTTTTCTCGCTCAAATGAAGCATCTGTGATCTGTGAATTCGTATTAATCTGTGTATCTGTGATTATATGTTAATTAGTTTGAATTGGTTAAAACAATACGTTGATTTGACCGGCGCGGTGACAGCTGAAGACTTAAAGCAAAAATTGACTTTGAGTACGGTGGAAGTGGAGGGCTTTGAAGATCAGGCCAAAAATTTGGAGGGGATTGTAGTGGGCAAGGTTTTAAAAGCGGAAAAGCACCCCAACGCCGACAAATTGAAAGTCTGCCAAGTGGATATTGGCCATGAAAAACTGCAGATTGTCTGCGGCGGTTCTAACGTTTACGAGGGCATGCTCGCGGCCGTGGCCAAAATCGGCGCCAAAGTGCGTTGGCATGGCGCCGGTGAACTCGTGGTGATGGAATCGGCCAAAATCCGCGATGTTGAATCTTTCGGCATGATTTGCGCTTCCACCGAAATCGGTCTGGGTGAACTTTTCCCGTTAAAAAATGAAAAAGAAATTTTGGATCTGACCAAGTTCAAGTATAAGGTCGGCATGCCTCTGGCCCGCGCTTTGGGTTTGGACGATATAATTTTGGAAGTGGATAACAAATCTTTATCCAATCGTCCGGATCTGTGGGGTCATTACGGCCTGGCGCGCGAAGTGGCCGCACTCTACAAGCGAAGATTGGAAGATTATAAGACTAAAAAAATAAATCCCGGCAAAGAAATTGACCTTCAGGTAAAAGTGGAGGATAACAAGCTTTGCCCGCGGTATATGGCAGTGGCGCTGGGCGGAATAAAAGTGGCCGAATCGCCCTTGTGGCTAAAACAGGCTCTAGTCAAGGTCGGTTTGCGGCCGATCAACAATATCGTGGATATTACCAATTATATAATGTTTGATTTGGGTCAGCCCATGCATGCTTTTGACGCCGCTAAATTAAATCCGAAATCCGAAATCCGAAATCCGAAACAAATAGTGGTGAGGCGGGCTAAAGATGGCGAGAAATTTGAAACGTTGGACGGAGAAAAGAAAAAATTGGATTCGTCAATGCTGGTTATTGCCACCGACGATGAACGGCCGTTGGCTTTGGCCGGCGTAATCGGTGGGGTAGACAGCGGTATCACTGAAGAGACAACCGAGATTATTTTTGAGTCGGCCAATTTTGATCCAGCCAGCATCAGAAAAACCTCAACCAAGTTGGGGGTGAGGACAGACTCTTCGGCGCGTTTTGAAAAAAGCCTGGATCCTAATTGGTGCCAGTTGGCGTTGGAACGGGCCGTTGAGATGGCTTTGGAGCTGTGCCCCGGGGCTAAAGTTATAAGCCGGGTGGCGGACGAGAAACATTTTCATTTGAAAACCGGGCCGGTGGTTATTTCTTTGGCCGCCTTTCATAAAAAAATTGGCGTGGAAATTCTTAAAAAAACCATTGTTGATATTTTGGAACATTTGGGTTTTGGCGTTAGACAAAAAACCGAGGCCCTCTCAATTACTATCCCAACCTGGCGGGCGACCAAAGACATTGCCATGGCCGAAGATATTATTGAAGAGGTTTTGAGAATTTACGGTTATGATAAAATTGAATCTAGTTTGCCCAAGTTTCCCATTGCGCCACCCGAAGTGAATTTGGAACGTCAGTTGCAATGGCAGGCGAGTGATTGTCTGGTTAAAAATTTGGCTTACAGCGAGATGAGCAATTATGCTTTTGTCAGCGCCGTCCAAATCAAAAAAATGGGCGACAGTTTGGATACATATTTGGAATTGGACAATCCTTTGTCTAAAGAAAAGCCGTTTTTAAGGCGTTATTTGTTGACGAATCTGTTGGAAAACGCCGAGCGCAATTTGGCCAATGAAGACGAATTAAAGCTGTTTGAGGTGGGCAAAGTGTTTTTAGCCGAGAAGCCGGGGCCGCGTATGCGCAATAATCGCGCGGAACTTTTGCCCCGCCAAGACACCTGGTTGGCGGCGCTTTATACCGCCAAAAAAGACAATGAACCGTTTTGGGGCGCGCGTCGCGCTGTTGAAAACATCTTTCAGACCTGGCAAAAAAAATGGGAGTTGGTTGCAACTAAAGATATTCGTCCCTGGGAGCACCCGGTTCGGCTGGGGAAAATTAAAGTTGGGAATGAAGAAGTTGGACAAGTGTTTGAGTTAAATCCGTCGGTGGCCGAAAAATTTGGTATCAATACTAAAGTGGGGATAGTGGAAATTAATTTGACCAAGCTGGCGGAATTAAAAAAAGAAAAGCAAGTTTTTTATGAATCGGTGCCGGCTTATCCGGATATGGAACGCGATTTGGCATTGGTAGTGGCCAAAAAAATTACTCACCAAGAAGTGGCGGATGAACTGTTAGGCAGTGGTCCACTTTTGAAAGCGGTGGAGCTTTTTGATTTGTACGCGGGCGCCAACATCGGTGAAAATAAAAAAAGTTTGGCATATCATTTTATTTTCCGTCATCCTGATCGCACTCTCAAGACCGAAGAAGTGGACGCGGCCATGGAAAAAATTAAAAAGTTATTAAAACAAAAGTTCGCGGCGGAGACCAGAAGTTAGAAAAGAGAAAGTAGAAAATAGAATAGTTAAAATCCAGGTCAGCCGGGGATTTTTGAAAAAACGGCGAAGTGTGGTATAATATAGATATCCCGCAAAAGCGGGATCCCGACTTCGTTATCAAATATAAAAATGGCGCGTCGGGATAAGTTTTAAGTTACAAGTTATAAGCAATATGTTAGAAAACAGCAAAGATCTTTTATTTATCGTCTTGTCGTTTAGCGCCCTGTGGATTACGGTTTTTTTATGCTGGCTCATCTATTACCTGGTTTCCATACTGCGCAATACCAATACCATGGTGGAGGAACTGCGCGACCGTTTTCGGGGGATTGAAGAGACTATGCGTTCTATCCGCGACCGGATTGAGCACGCCACCTCATCAATGGGCTTTGTTTCCGAAGGCGTGATTAAACTGATTCAATTTTTTGTCAGCCGCCGCAAAAGCAAAATGGAATATTCCGAACTTGAAGATTTGATGGGTGAAAAACCCGAAGGTAAGAAGAAAAAGAAGAAGTAGAACCGCTCAAAATTAAAAATCCGCTCAAAAGGCGGATTTTTAAGCTAAAATAAGCTAAAATTATCCGCCCCTC
>CAZQSS010000037.1:0-5662 GCA_964596405.1 uncultured Gammaproteobacteria bacterium
TATGGTTAAACCCGTATTTTACCATTTAGGTGGTGCTTCTAGTTTAGAATGTACCCACATTCTACACCCCATTGACAAATCCCGTATTTTATATTAAACTAAGCAGTCGCTGTCAAAAAGTATTTTTTGGCTTAAATGCGTTCTTTAACAGTTCAACCGTTCACAAACAAGGGAGGCCGAGAATGAAGACGATGTCGGCAGTGGTAATCGCGGTGTTTGCGGTCCTTACGGGTTGTGGCAATGAGGCGGATGGCGTTCAGACGAATGAAATAGCCGATGTGGGCGCCGACACGCCGGCCAAGCACGACATGCGGTTCCCCGAAGCCGATGCCGGCCAAACCGAAAATGATGGCGGCGAAACAGACCAAGGGACAGACACCGACACTACTTCACCGTGCAAAATCGTGCTCTATTTTCCCGATGCCGATGGTGATGGTTATGGTGACGCGATGATGGGTATTGCCGCTAGCTGTGAGGGACATTACTTCCCCGGTTGGGCGACAGAAGCCGGCGACTGCCGGGACACTAACCCAAACGTGTATCCCGGCGCCTTGGAAATCTGTAACAACAGAGACGACGACTGCAACATGATAGTTGATGACAATTGTACCACCGACTGCGCTTACAAGGCAGATGGGACACTTGCCAAGAACCAGGGCATATCCGAATGTGCCACGACCGACGGCTATAACCCCCGCTTCGGCAACTGGGTCTGTCGAAACAATGAACTCTACTGCGATATCAACGGTTGAACAATACCCCGCCACGCATCACGCGTCGCGGGGTTTTTATTTTTCAGTCCGATTCCCCAAATAAAAAAGCGAACACTTTTCAGTCTTCGCTTTTCTATTAGCCCCACGGGGAATCGGACCCCGATTACCAGGTTGAGAACCTGATGTCCTAACCATTAGACGATGAGGCCGTATTTATTTCTTTTTCCAACTGGCGTCTTGGCGGCAAACAAGCTCTTCCGCTTTAAGCGGCTCGGCCATCAGTTCCACCACAATTTTTTCCATCCTAACACCCTGCGAGCCTTTTATCAAGACAAGATCGCCGGTTTTAATTTTTTCTTGCAAAAATAATCCGGCTTCTTTGGCGTTGGCAAATTTGGCAATTTTATCTTCCGGAAAATTTTTATCTTGAGCGGCTTGCGCGATAAACTTGGCGCGCTCGCCCACGGTCACTAAAAAATCAACTTTCAATTGCGCCACTTTTTCTCCGACTTTACGATGAGCTTCTTCAGTATAACTCCCCAATTCCAGCATATCACCCAAAACCACAAATTTGCGGCCGCCTTCTGTCACTTGGACATCGTTTAAGATGTCCAGGGCAGCCAAGACGGCAAGGGGCGAAGAGTTGTAGGTATCATCAATAAGAGTTGTATATTTTATGCCATCCAAAATACGCATGCGGCTGGGCGGCGCGACATAATGTTGCAGACGGCCGCTGGCCTCTACCAAATTAATGCCGTAAGCCAAACCCGCGGCCACACCGGCCAAAGCGGCATAGACATGTTGACGGCCGACCACGCCTGGCAAAAATACCGGCACCAAAGATCCGCCGTGGTCAATTTTAAAATTCATACCATTGGTGACCATGATGCCTTTTTCTAAAAACTGATTAACCTTAACTTCGGCGGCGCGTAAATCCACTTTTTCATTAAAACCAAAAGTGGTCACTTCCGCTTCAGTGCGCGTGCGCATGGGCGCAACCAATTCATCGTCGCCGTTCAAAATGGCCACGCCGTCGCGCTTGAGATGAGTCACAATAATTTGTTTTTCCTGAGCAATCTTGCGAACCGTTTTAAAAAATTCCACGTGAGTCGGACCGATGGCGGTCACGATCCCAACTTTACAGGGCGCCAAATCAGTCAAATATCTAATGTCGCCCGGCTTATCCGCCCCCATCTCTAAAATTAAAATATCCGGATACTTCTTGTCTTTTTTAAAAATTGATTTTATCGCCCGACCAAAAATCATTAACCATATGATGGGCGACTTGCCGCCACTCTCCGCGCCAATAATGGTCAGAGGCAGGCCTAATTCATTATTATAATTTTTAATATTGCGCCGGACATTAAAACGGCCACTTAACACGACGTAAGTCGCCTCTTTGGTTGAAGTTTTGCCCACCGAACCGGTAATGCCGATGATTTCCGGATGATATTTATTCAATATCCATCTAGATAGCAGGTTTAAAATATACTGTAAAATAAATTTCATAAGTTCAAATTTCAAATGCCAAAGTTCAAATCAATGCCAAATACCTAAATGTCTAAATTGGACATTTGATATTGGAAATTTCACCCGCCCACGGCGGATTGATTTGATATTTGGAATTTGGATTTTGGAATTCAATTATCCCGGTGGTATTTCCAAATATTGTAATAAAAACTTGGCAATTTCGCCAAAGGTCGGCACGGCCGTGTATTCGGCATACATGGCTTTGGGATCTTCATACTTTACCACCATGACAAATTGCGGATCATCAACCGGACCAAAACCGACAAAAGTTTGATTGGTGGCGCCTTCAATGTATCTGCCGCCCGGCCCGGCAATCTGAGCGGTGCCGGTTTTCCCGGCAATATAATAGCCCGGCACGCCGGCGGCCTTACCGTGGCCTTCACGCACCACCACCGTCAACATACCGCTCAAAATTTTGGCGCTACGTTCCCCAATCACCTGCCTGATCATTTGGGGAGGAACTTTTTCTTTATTGCCGTCCGGATAATTAAATTGGCTGACAATATAAGGCTTATACAATCTGCCTTTATTGGCAATACTACCAAAAGCGGCGGCCAATTGCAATGGCGTGGCGGTGATGCCCTGCCCAAAAGAAGCGGTCGCTAAATAGATGTCTCTTTTATCACTAAGCATGTCAATGTCGCCGCCGGATTCCTTGTCCAGCTCCACATTGGACAATACGCCAAACCCAAAATCCTGAACATATTTTCTAAAAAGATTTAAACCCACTCTTTGAGCGGCAAAAACCGCGCCGGTATTTATTGACTCTTTTAACACACCGATCATATTTTGCTCGCCATAAACTTTATTGGCGGCGTTATGGATCGTGTCCGGACCGATTTTAACTATGCCCGTATCAATGTACGTTGTTTCGGGCGTAACTTTGTCGGCGTCCAACGCGGCGGCCAAGGTAATCGCCTTAAAAACCGACCCGGGTTCGTAAGCGGTAAAAATAACGGAATTATTAAAAACGCCGAGGTCTTTAACTTCATTATAATTATTCGGATCAAAGCCTGGTTCGTTGCACAGGGCCAAAATAGCGCCATTTTTGGGATTGATAATCACGACCGACCCGCTCTTGGCCTGATGTTTTTTTACGCCCTCTTTTAATTTTTGGCAGGCGTAAGCTTCAATCACTCTATCCAAAGTCAATATCATATCAACGCCGTCTACCGAATTTTTCATTTGCCGAGGAATGAGCGTCAGCCACCCGCCCTTGGCATCACGCTCGGTGGAAATAAAACCTGTTTGACCGGCCAACAATTCATTAAAATATCCTTCCAAACCGTAAAAACCTTTCGGTTCGCTCGCCTCATCAAGTCCCAGATAACCCACCACCTGCGCCGCCATATCGTGTTCCGGATAAAATCTAAAAAATTCTTTTTCATATTCAACGCCGGTTAACTTTTCAAGTTTTAACTCATCGGCTGTCTCGGCTGAAACTCTTTTTTTGATTATTTCATAACGACTGCCTGTTTCGGTCAGCTTGGTCAAAACATCTTTCTCGCTTAACTCCAATTTTTTGGCCAAAGCGCGAGCCGTTTTTTGCGGTTCTTTGATCCTGGCCGGATCAACAAAAATAGTATAAACACTCCGATTGATTGCCAAGGGAAAAAGATCGCCGGGTGATTTTAAATCGGAAAAATAAATTCGGCCGCGCTCGGGCCAAAGTTTTTTATAAAGGCTGTGGCGGCCCTCGGCGGCCTTAACATAAAAATCGTAATTCACTATCTGCAAAACTCCGAGTTTGATAATTACCAGGGAAAGAAAAAGCCCCATGCCAAACCTCAAAAGAGCCAAGCGTCTATCTCTTGGCTCTTCTTTTTTTCTAGTTGACCCGCCATTATACATAGCCGGGGGTTGTATTACTGGGCATAGCGCTTTTTAGTTTTTTCTTCAATCCTTTGTTTCGCCGCTTCTTTGTCCACTAAACCGTTTTTGATCAATTCTTGAATCGCGTTTGCCAGAGTCACCATGCCGTCTTTGGCGCCGGTCTGAATCACCGAATCAATTTGCGCCACTTTATTTTCACGAATCAAATTAGCCACGGCCGGCGTATTGACTAAAATCTCGCGCGCGGCCACGCGGCCGCCCTTGATTCCCGGTAACAAAATCTGCGCGACGACGGCGCGTAAAACCGCCGCCAACTGCACCAACACCTGTTTTTGTTTAAACCCGTCAAAAACACCGACAATGCGCTCTACCGCTTCGGCGGCATTGGGCGTGTGCAAGGTAGAAAAAACCAAATGCCCGGTTTCGGCCGCGGTCAGGGCAGCGCTGATGGTTTCCGGATCGCGCATTTCACCGACATAAATCACGTTGGGATCTTGACGCAAGACGCGCTTGAGGGCTTCGGGAAACGATTTGGTGTCCACCCCCACCTCGCGCTGTTCAATCAGACTTTTTTTGTCTTTAAAAACAAATTCAATTGGGTCTTCAATCGTGACAATGTGAGCGTTGCGTTCTTGATTAATAAGTTCAATCATGGCCGCGATGGTGGTGGATTTACCGCAACCGGTCGGGCCCGTGACTAAAATCAAACCATCGTGCAGTTTGGGCAATTCCAGCATGGCCGGCAAAAAATCCAAATCTTTAGCCGAAGGAATTTCTTCGGGAATCAAACGGGCGGCCAAGCCGATTTTACCTTCTTGCTGGTGAAGGTTGATTCTAAATCTGACGCCATCAATACTTAATCCAAAATCCAATTCTAATTCCGCGCCAAACCTGTCTTTTTGTTCTTTATCCAATAAAGAAAAAATTTGTTCTTTGAGCTCGCCGAGCGGCAAGACTTTCGCCTCCACCTCCTCTAACTCGCCATTAACTCTAATCATTGGCTTTTCACCGCCAACCAAATGTAAATCCGACGCGCCTTTTTTCACCGCGTATTCAAAATAACTTTTTATCGCTTTCATATGTGAGATATATTAACAAATCTTAAGCTCATTTTACCACATCTTGTCTTTTTGGGCAATTTATTCTATAATAGCAACGGATCGGGCTATAGCGCAGTTGGTAGCGCGCCCCGACGTCACGTCGGGGAGGTCGTGGGTTCTAAATTTATGAAAGAGGGATTTGTTTACATCCTACAAAGCGAAAAAACACATAGATATTATATCGGTTCCTGCCAAGATATTACCGCGAGAGTTGCGGAACACAATGCCGGCCAGACGACTGCCACTAAATACCAAAGACCTTGGGTTTTAAAATTTAAACAGTTTTACTCATCAATAGTCACCGCCCGAAGAATAGAATACAAACTCAAAAAATTAAAACGACGAGACTACATTGAAAATATCATAAAAGATGGGCGTATAAAAATAAAATAGTTTTGTTCGTCTTGTTTATCGGGCTATAGCGCAGCTGGTAGCGCGCTTCGTTCGGGACGAAGAGGTCGTGGGTTCGAGTCCCACTAGCCCGAT
>CAZQSS010000037.1:5762-8284 GCA_964596405.1 uncultured Gammaproteobacteria bacterium
AAACAAGACGAACAAAATCGTCTAGCGCGCCCCGACGTCACGTCGGGGAGGTCGTGGGTTCGAGTCCCACTAGCCCGATAAACAAGACGAACAAAATCGTCTAGCGCGCCCCGACGTCACGTCGGGGAGGTCGTCCCGCAATGCGGGACTAGCCCGATAAAATTACAAAAAATCATCCCGCAATGCGGGATGATTTTAAGTTTATTTCTTTTCTTCTGCTGGAGCGGATGCGCCAGGCGGCGGCGTAGCCGGTGGAGCAACAATCAAAACTTCCAACGATTTTTCATCGCCGGCTAAATAACGGCTCACCAATTTTTCATCATTTGTTTCCGCCATATTTTTAACATCTTACTCCAAAAACGTAACTTCGGCAATTGTGGGGTCTGTCGCCAAATACGCTTTCGTGACGAAATTTCAGAATTTTGAGTCAGAATCGCTGAACAAATTTTGAGGTTTAACTAAGTGTTAAGCCGAAAAATTTTGAAGCGATTATGGCCGAAATTATGAAATTGCAGTAGAACTGGTATTTGGCGACAGACCCCTTGTCCTTGTAAAAAACACTAAATTAAAGTACCTTGATAATATAGTCTTAATCTCTAAAAACCATATGAACTCAAATATCGCCGGAAACCGAATGGTCCAAACAGTGCCAACAGTCAGACCAAACGAAACAATCGCGGAAGTTGAGCGCGTTCTGGTTGAACGCGCGAAGGATTTTGAAACTATAAACTACATCTATATAACCGATGAAGAAAATCGATTACTTGGGGTTCTTTCGCTAAAGGAGGTCTTCCGCGCTCCAAAAAATTTGGCCGTCCGGAACTTGATGAAAACAAAACCCGTCACCGCCGGATTCGGAACACGTCCGGAAAAAATCGCGAATCTCGCGTTAAAATATAATTTAAAAGCCGTTCCCATCACGGATAAAGACAACCGGCTTCTGGGCGTTGTCCCATCCGATGTCATCCTTAAAATCCTTCACGAAGAACACAGTAAATATGTAATGCGTTCTGCCGGCGTCGTATTCTCAAGGGGTCAAACAAAAGATATAATTTCCGCTTCGGCAATTTTGTATACTTGCAAACGCGTTCCCTGGCTGGTGGTGGGGCTGGCCGGCGGCGTAGCCGCAGCCTTTATGGTCAATGCTTTTGAGGACGCGATTAAAGAAATGCTAACGCTCACCGCGTTTATTCCGGCCATTGTTTACATGGCCGACGCAGTCGGCTCGCAAACACAAACCATCTTTATCAGAAGCCTGGCTGTTGATCATTCACTCGGGATGAAAAAATATATTACTCGCGAAATAATCGCGGGCCTCGCCATCGCGACGTTTTTAAGTCTTTTAATAAGCGCCATTTCTTTCGTCTGGTGGAAACCGGCCATCTTGGGCGCGATTCTCGGAATTTCTTTTTTTGTAACAATTATCACGGCGATCGCGGTGGCGCTCCTTTTGCCCTGGATTTTCCTGCGCGCGAAAATTGACCCGGCCATCGCCTCCGGTCCATTTGCGACGGTTATCAGAGACATCTTGAGTTTGATAATTTATCTTAGTGTGGCGTCTGTAATGATTTGAGGTCTAAATTAAAAAACACGCCTCAACATAAATGTTGGGGCGTGTTTTTTAATTTTTATCTGATTTCGCATTTTCCCACCCAGCGTTCGCATTGTCTGGCCAAATCTTCCAGCTCTTTTTTATTAAACGGCTGTCGCCCGACAAAACTTTCATCAACCAAGTTATCACGCGAAACAAATTGCTGTAAAACAAACTTTTTAGCGCCTCTCACCGACCAGGCCATGTCCAAAATATCTTCCGATGAGTGCAGACCACTGACCACCGTTGACCGAAATTCGTAATCAACGCCGGAATTTTTAATCACTTCTATACTTTTTTTAATTAAATCGAAATCAATAGCGCGACCTGTTACCTCGGCGTATTTTTCCATCGGCGCTTTAATATCCATCGCCAAAAAATCCACCAAATTGTTTTTTACCAACCGCTCAATAATAATGGGGATGAAACCGTTGGTATCCAATTTTACCAAAAAATTAAATTCTTTTATCTTTTTTACAAAATCAACAATCCCCGGCTGAATGGTTGGTTCTCCGCCCGTAATCACCACCCCCTCCAACAAACCCCGTCTAGATTTTAAAAAATCCAAAACATATTCTTCGCTGTATTCCTGATTCCTGATTCGTGATTCATTCTTCATCACCAATTCCGGATTATGGCAAAACCCGCAACAAAAATTGCAACCTACAGTAAAAATCACCGCGGCCGGCTTGCCCGGATAATCAAGCAAACTTAATTTTTGCAAACCGCCAATCGTCACAGAATTAAGAACTAAGCAAGATAAGAATTAAGTCTCCTCGACCGACATCTGCTTGTCATAAGTCTGGCGGTCGGCAAACTCCGCCTGCTTGCCCTTGTTCCATTGCTTAACCGGCCGCAGATAGCCCACCACCCGAGAATAGACTTCGCAGGCCTGGCGTTTATCCGCTAAATTTTCCAGCTGAGGATTTTC
>CAZQSS010000038.1:0-8052 GCA_964596405.1 uncultured Gammaproteobacteria bacterium
AAGTACGGCCGCAAGGCTAAAACTCAAAGGAATAGACGGGGACCCGCACAAGCGGTGGAGCATGTGGTTTAATTCGACGGTAAACGAAGAACCTTACCAGGGCTTGACATGTAACTGCAAATCCCGAGAAACCGGGACTCCTTCGAGGGTGTTACACAGGTGCTGCATGGTTGTCGTCAGCTCGTGCTGTGAAGTGTACCATTAAGTTGGGTAACGAGCGCAACCCCTATGTTGTGTTATTTTTTCACGACAGACCGCCCCGCCCCTAGCGCATTTGCTACGCAAATGTGTTGAGGGCGGGGAGGAAGGAAGGGATGACGCCAAATCAGCATGGCCCTTACGTCCTGGGCCACACACATGCTACAATGGGTAGTAACAATGGGTCGCCAAGTCGCGAGACGGAGCCAATCCCATCAAACCTACCCCCAGTTCAGATTGGAGTCTGCAACTCGACTCCATGAAGTCGGAATCGCTAGTAAACGCCGATCAGCTATGCGGCGTTGAATACGTTCTCGGGTCTTGTACTCACCGCCCGTCACGCCAAGGGAGTTGGAAACGCCCGAAGCTCCTCGCAAGGGGAATCAAGGCGGAGCCAGCGACAGGGGCGAAGTCGTAACAAGGCATGGGTAGCGGAAGCTGCTCATGGATCACCTCCTTTCTAAGGAGTCACTATCTCGCAAGAGATTGACTTCAGTCGAGGTGGGGAAGCTCTTAAGACTTCCTCATCGCCTCAATGATTGCTTTGCAATTGTTGGGGAAAATCATAGACTATTCCTATCACATGCGTGATGTTTTTACCCGCGCAAATTTTGCTTGTTGGTTCAAGTTTTGACTAGAATTGTCGTTAGAGGACTTTTTTGATTAAAACTTTTTTTAGTGGCAAAATTTGTTCGGGTAATTCCGCGCAAATTTTGATAGCAAAATTTGTTCGGATAAATCATAATCTTTCGTCTATTTCGTCACCTTATTGAAAAAAATAGTTATGTATGGTATTATTTTTTAAGGTCGGCGGTGATAGACTTTTTTTGTATGTATTACGTTTATGTGCTTTTGAGTCAAAAAGATAATAAATTGTACACGGGATATACTAATAATTTACGTCGTAGATTCAGCGAACACAATGATGGAAAGTCGGAATCCACCAAGAATAGACGCCCTTTCTCATTGATCTACTATGAAGCTTTTTTGCACCAACAAGATGCCACCGCCCGAGAGAAATTTTTGAAAACAGAATGGGGTAGAAAATTTTTGAAAAAAGCATTATCAAATTTTTGGAAAAATTTGGGCACGTAGCTCAGATGGTTAGAGCGCGTCACTGATAATGACGAGGTCAGAGGTTCGACTCCTCTCGTGCCCACCAAATTTTAGTACGGGGTAAATAATGACCTGCCTACCGGCAGGCAGGCGAGGTCCCTGGTCCGACTCCAGGCACGCGCACCATCCTTCGCCCTTTCGGGCTTCGGATGGCAAGCCAAGGGCGGCTAGCTCAGTTGGTTAGAGCGTTACATTGACATTGTAAAGGTCAGAGGTTCGACTCCTCTGCCGCCCACCAGAAAATATCTAAGGTTCGTGCAGGCACGAACTTTTATTGTTTACCCTGTTAAATAATTTCAAATCTTTAGATTTGAAATTAAGATTTGAACAGGGCTTGGGTATCAAACATTTTTTAAAAGTGATAATTTATTTTGAGCAACGTGTTTTTAAGAACGGACTCAAATCTTATTTAATAGGGTAAATGTCAACTAAAAAGTTTCAACGCGCCAAAGAAGATTTTGTCTGCCAAAATTGCGGCCGGGCGGTTTTGGGCACGGGTTACACTAATCATTGCCCGAGTTGTCTTTGGAGTAAGCACGTGGATATCAATCCGGGGGATAGATCGGCCGTTTGCCAAGGGCTGATGGAGCCCGTCGGATTAGAAAAAAAAGACGGCGAATACGTAATTCTGCATCGTTGTGTTAAATGCGGTTTTGAAAGAAAAAATAAGGCGGTAAAAGACGATAATTTTGAGCTGTTCCTTAGGCTGTCTAACCCTTGAAGTTGTCCTTATTTTAGTGTATAATCTTATTAGGTGTTAATAAACTTAGTTATCAATACGAATTACTAGTCAGTACGAATAGTACTAATTTGGCGATTCGTAGATTCGTAAAGATTCGTAATTCGTATTATCTATGAGCTGGCTTTTAAAGCAACTTAACCCGAAAAATTGGTTTAGACGATCTTCTGAAGAAGCGCTCGCGCCACAAAGCGGCGCTAAGCTTTTTTTTATTGAACTTATTAAATTGGCGCTTTTTGCCGTGGTCACGATTTTTTTAGTCCGTTATTTTTTATTCAAACCGTTTTATGTTAAAGGCGCCTCCATGGAGCCGAATTTTTTTGATCGGGAATATCTGATTATTGATGAAGTTAGTTACCGATTAACCGAGCCCAGGCGCGGCGATGTGGTGGTCTTTCGTTATCCGGTCAATCGCAAAGAATACTTTTTGAAAAGAGTTATCGGTTTGCCCGGCGAACGGGTAAAAATTAAAGACGGCCAAATAATTATTTATAATCAAGAAAATCCCGAAGGCATGGTTTTGGGTGAAAGTTATTTGCCGACTAATTTACAAATTCGTCCCGATATGAATGTCAATCTTAAGTCGGATGAATTTTTTGTCATGGGTGATAATCGTAATTCAAGTTTTGATTCCCGTTTTTTTGGTCCGGTCAAAGAATCCGATTTGGTGGGCCGGGTTTGGTTGCGCGGCTGGCCGTTTAATCGCGCCAAGATATTTTCCGAAATAACCTATTAATTTGTAGATTAGTATCATTTTTATGAAGAAGTCTAAGCTTATAAAAAAACCCAAAGTCAAAGAAGTGAAAAGTGAAAAAGCGGGGGCGGAGCCGGTTAAAAAAGTGATAGCCACGCCGCAGGCTTTGCGCGGCATGAAAGATATCTTGCCGGCCGATCAGCCTTTTTGGTTATTTTTGACCGATAAAGCCCGGGCTTTGGCCAAGTCTTACAGTTTTGAAAAAATTGAAACGCCGGTTTTGGAAGAAGCGGGTCTTTTTATCCGTTCCGTGGGTAAAGAAACCGATATTGTGGAAAAAGAGATGTATGTTTTTGAAGATTTGGACGGCGCCAAAATCGCCCTTCGGCCCGAAGCCACGGCTTCCATTGTCCGGGCGTATCTCAATCACGGGATGTGGAATCTGCCTCAGCCGGTGCGGCTTTGGTACCAAGGGCCGATGTTCCGGCACGAACGGCCGCAATCCGGCCGCTACCGCCAGTTTTTTCAGCTGGGTTTTGAAATTTTGGGCGATGCCAATCCGGTCTCGGATGCCTTGTTGATTTTAGTTGCTTCTAATCTTTACAAAGAATTGGGGATTAACACTTCCATCCAGCTCAACAGCATTGGTTGCCCGACCTGCCGCGAAGTTTATAAAAATGAACTGGTCAATCATTACAAAGCCCACCGTTCCAAAGTTTGCGAGAGTTGCAAAAAAAGGATGCAACGCAATCCTCTGCGTCTTTTGGATTGCAAAGAGGAACAGTGCCAGGCGGTAAAAAAAGAAATTCCGCAAATTTTGGATTTTCTCTGCGACCCGTGCCGCAAACATTTTATGTCGGTTTTGGAATATCTGGAAGAGTTGGGTTTGCCATACTTTCTTAACAACACTTTGGTGCGCGGGTTGGATTATTACAATCGCACGGTTTTTGAAATTTATTCCGTGGGCAATGACGGCGCGGCTCAGTCGGCTTTGGGCGGGGGCGGGCGTTATGATTATCTGGCCGAGACTTTGGGCGGCCGGACCACGCCGGCTTGCGGTTTTGCCATAGGATTAGAGCGCACCGCTAACAAAATTAAAGAAGTTAATCCGGCTTTGGCTGAGAAAGAGAAGATTGACATCTTTATCGCCCAGCTGGGTGATTTGGCGCGCCGCAAGGCCATGGTCTTGTTTGAGAGTTTTCGCAGGGCCGGTGTCAAGGTGGCCGAGGATTTTTGCCGCACCGGTTTGCGGGCGCAACTGGAGATCGCCGACAAACTCGGCGCCCGTTACACCCTCATTGTTGGTCAAAAAGAAGTTCAGGATGGCACGGTGATTATTCGCGATATGGAATCGGGCGTGCAGGAAATTATTGATTTTAATAAGGCGGTGGCTGATTTACAGAAAAAGCTGTTTTTAAACGCCTCTTAGTCCAGATTTCGTGTTATAAAAAGCCCTTCTCTGACAAGAAAGGGCTTTTGTGCTATACTATTTTATTCTGGTAATGATTGATCTTTTTTTAAACTGATAAGGCGGGTCTGGCTATAGGGGTCACGATCTGCTTTGAACCACCCAAATCCACGCAAGTGGAGAAAAGGAGAGCGGCGATGGGCGGATGGATAATGTTGATCGGTGGCCTGGGAGTATTATTTGGTGCTTTTGATGTTTTAGATCTCGGCGACACCAAAAAGATCGACTGGAAGAAACCAGTAATCAAGATTATCGGCGGTCTCGCGGTGGTGGGCGTCGGGGCGCTGATGAAACATTTCGGTGTCTAGCAATGCCACATTGTGTGGGGCGTATGCAATAACTGCACGCGCCCTTTTTTTATTTTTTTGGTTAAAATATCTACAATGGTGTGCTTTGCGGACGCTACCTTTGTAAATAATTTTGATTAGATTATTCTGCGTCTGTTCGTTCCAAAATCTTGAGCCCGTCCATAATGGCTTCACAGAGAAAATCCTCCAGCTGGCTTTGGTCATCTTTGGTTTGAGCTTTGTAAAGATAGGTGTAGTAAAGCTGTTTTTGTTCTTGGCGAATTATCGCGGGAGTGAAATTCGCGTTAAGGAGTATTGCGTTCATTAGCAGTCGTCCGACACGGCCATTGCCATCAGAAAAAGGGTGAATTTGTTCAAATTTACTATGAACACTGGCGGATTGAGCAATTATGTCTTTGTTTTTTTCAGCGGCTCGAATCATTACCTCCGGCATCAATTTGGGAACGCTCATATAATTCGCGGTTGGCAAATTGACACCGGTGATTCTGACGGCATGATTGCGGTAAACGCCGGCATCCGGACGGACTCCATTCATAAGAATGCTGTGGAGCTTAAGTACCAGATTCTCATCTATTTTCTCTTTTTTTACGACATGTTCAAATAAGTAATTTAAGGCCGTCTGGTGATTTTTGGCTTCCAGTTGTTCGGTCAGGCTTTTATTGGGCAAGGCCGCGTTTTCAAAAAGAATTGCCGCCGTGTCCGGTTCAGTCAGCGTGCTCCCTTCGATGCTGTTACTATGGTAGGTAAGTTTTAAAATGAATTGGTCACGAATGTCAGGGTTGTCTAAAATTTCAGTTACAATGTTTTTGTGTTCTCTAGATTTTTGTTGGAGAGCTTGCTTCTTGGCTGTCAGTTGGTCAGCGGGTATTATTTTTTGTCCGGTCACTTCCAAAAACAGCTCGTCAATGGCGGCTTGCATTTTTGGCCTAGGATTGGATTTTTCGGTCCACCAACTGTTAAAAGCGGCAAAAGATACGCCGAATTTTTCGGCGAGCTTTGTCTGGGTCAATCTCAACATCTTTTGAATAATTTCTAACTTTTGGCGTGTATTCATAGGTGTAAATTTATTTAGTTTGAATATAGCCCATTTTACCAAACTTTATAAAGTTAGTCAAAATACAAGAACTTTATAAAGTTGTTTGAAGGAAGGACTCCGCCTTATGGCTTTAGCCTCAATAAGCATAAATTTCCTTAGGGGATTGGAGGAGAAGTTTTACAGTTTTACGGCTTTGCGCTAGGCTTTTGTTAGAAACAGAGATTTGCGCTCCTTGAACTCAAAAACCCCGGCTCCGAGGGTCTCGGGCAAAGCTAACGCCAAACGCGGTAAAGGAGGTCAAAGTGAAGAAGAGACTATCTCAAATTATGGCCATAATGTTAGTTGGGGTGGCACTTTTCATTGTGGCGGCTTACACTAGTTTCTATCTAAGTATAATTAACTCTTCTTGTTCGGCTTACACATCATTGGAAGCGGACGTAATCTGTGCTTCCAAAATGGACTGGGCTTCAGCCGACATTGTTAGTTATGTGCGGTGGAAGGACGACTCCGATTCGGAACGGATTTATATTAGAAAATTTATCGGTGATGTCGTGGAGTATTCTTTTTACAAGGGGAAATTGCGTAGGGTAATAATTAACTCGATGGGCTACACCGAGATCATCAATTTCACGTCGTATGGAGAAAAACTTGCATCTTCTCCGGACAAAGTAAGGATTACTTCATATATTAATGACGCCGTTATAGCTCGTGCCAAAGCGCAAAAGCTCTTTCCAGGCATGGTCGTGCCTTAACGATTAAACCAAAAAGTCCTCCGAGACTAACATCGGAGGACTTTTTTAAATTGATAATGGATACAATGGTGTGCTTTGCGCGCGCTACCTTTGTAAGCTAAAATAGGCTTGATTTTTAATCCATAATGTGGTATGATTTAATTAGAAATGAACGTGATTATGCCTAAATATGTATAACTGGTCGGTTGATTTGAAACAACTCAAAAAACACAAAAAGCAATTTGCCATTTGGAAACTTGAACAAATGGTGAATTTTGGTTTACAAGATAAAGAAAAAATAGACAAAGCTCAATTTAAAAAATACCGGCGATTTTTGAATTTAGACGACAAAAAAAGAGAATATCTACTGTGGCTTTTATGGCCGTGAAAATTATCTTAAGTAAAAATCAGCAAAAACTTTTGCGGATTATCAGTCAAGAGAAAAAAATCTGCAATTTTTTTTATTTAACCGGCGGCACCGCTTTGGCCGAGTTTTATTTGCGTCATCGTTTATCCGAGGATTTGGATTTTTTTGCCGAAAAAGAATTTTCCGCGCAGGATATATTTATCTTTTTAAAACAGATTCAAAAACGAGCGGGCATCAAAAAAATAATTTTGGAACAAAGTTTTAATCGCAATCTTTTTTTCTTGCGTCTAGCTGACGGCGATATTGTCAAAACGGAGTTTACTTTTTTCCCATTCCCGAGAATAGAGGGGGGCAAAAAAGAGGGCGGTTTAGCAGTTGATAGTCTGTTAGATATAGCAGTGAATAAAATTTTTACTATTTATCAAAACCCGCGGTCACGCGATTTTATTGATTTGTATTTTATAATTGGTCAGACGGGGTGGCAGATTAAGGAATTGGTCAAAAAAGCCAAGATTAAATTTGATTGGCACGTTGACCCGATTCAGTTGGGCAGTCAATTTTTGCGAGCCCGGGAGGTGAAGGATTATCCACGGATGATTATTAAGATTAAGCCTAAAAAGTGGCAAGATTTTTTTCTTTTGGAGGCAAGAAATTTGGGTCAGGATGTTTTTAAGTAATCTAGTTGCCTATTTTGGCTAATTTATCATATTATTTTAATTTAGAGCATTGGGAGTTGCCTTATCTTGAAAAAATTGGTATAATTTAGATGTCGAAATTATCCTAATTATATTTAAATGGGAGGTGAAATTTGTGGCAGAAGTTAAAAGAAAAAAAGGTGAAACTTTTGAAGCTTTCATGCGCCGTTTCCAAAACAGAATGAGGGAATCGGGTAAGCTCTTGCAGGCTAAAAAGATTCGGTTTTACAAAAAAGAACCGAATAAAAATCGGCGCCGTGATTCAGCTTTGGAACGTGGCCGTCGCACGCAAGTACGCGAATACCTTAAAAAGATCGGTAAATTGAAAGAAGACTAACCTTTGACGCGAAAAACGTATGTTAAAGGAGCAAATTGAAAAAGACTTGGCAGCCGCTATGAAAAACAAAGAGCGGCGGCTTTCTATTTTGCGGATGCTCCGGGCCGCGCTTCAAAATTCCGCCATTGAAAAACGCACCAAGGCGAAAGACTTAAAAGCCGAATTGGATGATAAAGAAACTTTGGATGTAGTCCGGCGCCAAGTCAAACAGTTAAAAGAATCTTTGCAGGATTTTCAAAACGGCCACCGGGCGGATTTGGTGGAGAAAACCAAAGAAGAACTGGAGACTCTGGAAAAATATGTGCCGGCCGCCCTGCCCGAATCCGAACTGGAAAAAATCGTTGAAGAAACCATCAAAGAACT
>CAZQSS010000039.1:0-5488 GCA_964596405.1 uncultured Gammaproteobacteria bacterium
AAAAAACAAAAAAGGAGAATACCAGATGGCGCTTACACCCAGACTATCGCAAGTTTTGCGATTTATCAGCGCTGGAGGACTCGGTGTTCTCCTGTACTATTCAACCCTGTATGTCCTGACCGATGTGGCGGGCGTGTGGTATATAGCCTCGGCCACCATCGCATTCATTGTGAACTATGCATCAAACTTTGGGCTGCAAAAATTTTGGACGTTCAAAAATAAGGGAATAAAAAACGTTACCCGTCAAGCCAGCCAATATCTGACCATGTCAATCGTGTTCTTTGCCATTAACCTTGTTTTGCTATATGGATTGGTTGAATACGCGCGTCTTTGGTACTTGACCGCCCAGGCTCTACTCACCATTCTGCTGACAACAACGAGTTACTTCGTCTCGCGGCGAATTTTCGCCAACTAACCCAAACCGGAGGACACATGCACAATCCGTACATCGGCATCACTGATTTCATGAATTCCAATCAGGTCCATGAGATGCTCAAGGTGTTCATTGAGAATCGGCGAACAGGGTCGGAGCGCAAGCTCCATGTCGGAGTCATGATGAGCTACAAAACTCTCCATGGCTTGCCAACTAAATGGCAGACGGCATTTCCTCCCAAAGAAACAGTCAGTTCAATTTTTCTCGGATACGAATACGCGGGGATCTTCAACGTCCTGCACTATGCCGACTACGACGGCATTGATGTTTCTGACAACCTACTGCTGGCCACCTGTTTTGGCGGCCCAAACCTTGACGCTTTGCAGTTGGACATGATCTGGCCGTCGCCGGAGATTGTCAAAAACTACCGGCAACGCTACCCGAATATCCAGATCATCCTACAAGGCAACACCAAAGCTCTGGAAGCAGTCGGGAACGACATCCCGACGTTCATCAAACGCCTGGCGGAATACGGCGACTCCATTGACTTTATTTTACTCGACAAGAGTATGGGACGCGGCCTGGGTATGGATGCCGTCGGTCTCATTCCGATTGCTCAAGCCATCAACGACAGCCTGCCGTCACTGGGTTTAGCGGCTGCCGGCGGCCTGGGCCCCGAGACCCTGCACTTGGTCGAACCTATGGCCAAAGTCTTCCCGAACCTGAGCATTGATGCCCAAGGAAAACTGCGACCCAGTGGGAATGCTCTGGACCCGATTGACTGGGAGATGGCCAAAAACTATCTCATCAAAGCCCTTCAGCTTCTCGGCTGAAAACAAAACAACCCTGTCTCGCGCCTCAACCGCCAGACAGGGTCTTTTTTTATTTAACTAATCTCACCAAAACAACAATTTCTCTGTGTTAGATATTTCTAACACAGAGGAATCAGATGAGAGAATATAAATGAGATGACTTGAAATGTTAAAAATCGTAATTCATCTTTTTTCTGCCTTGTGATACTATGGGGGTATGCAAACTCCCTACCGAAAACCCGGGAAAACCGCTCACTTGCCCCAAGACACGCACATCACCGAAGCGCGGGCTTTTGAAATTAAAGAAAAATTGAAGAGCCTCAAAAAAACTATTCCGAAACTGGCGGCCGAAGTGGCTCTCTTGGCCGAAGGCGGCGATTTTTCCGAAAACGCCGGTTACCAGGCGGCCAAGGGACGCCTGCGAGCGGTTCATCAAAAAATCCTTACTTGCGAAAGTCAGTTGCGCTGGGCGATAATTATCAAACCGCAAAAACAAACCGACGCTGTCTGCGTCGGGCACAAAGTAACGGTCGCCGATGGCCAAAAACAAAAAACTTATCTGATTCTCGGCTCAATGGAAACCGATCCGCAAAAAGGCATTATTTCCCAAAACTCCCCCTTGGGAATAAAACTGATTGGCCGATGCGTTGGCGATGTTATAAAATTGAAACTAAAAGATAAAGAAACCGAATACAAAATCGTGAAGATTGAGTAGCCTTTGATAAGTCCGACATAACATTTATTCCGCAACAATTACATCAACCAGCTCACCGGCTCCAATTCTCTTTTCCGCCGAATAAGGAATAACTTTGTGCATACCAATAATGTCTCTTATTTTTTGTATTTGCCTATCATATTCTGATTTTTTTATTTTGTCTATTTTATTCGCCACGACAATAATGTCCTTGTTTTCTTCTTCCAAACTGCGGAGCATGTTCATGTCATCGCTTGTCGGACCAATTTTTGCGTCTACAATGAGAACAACTTTTCTAAAAACATAACCCGAATCAAACAAGTACCAGCCGATCATTTTTTGAATTTTGCGCCATACCTCTTTGGGCACTTTAGCAAATCCATAGCCCGGCAAATCAACCAAATAAAAAACTCTATTTATCAAAAATATATTTATCTGCTGAGTGCGTCCGGGGAAAAAACTGGTCTTGGCCAAACTTTTCTGATTAGTGACGGAATTAATGATGCTTGATTTGCCCACATTGGAACGGCCAACAAAAACAACCTGAGGCGTGCCATCCTCAAAAATATCGTCGGTGCCGACTGCGCCTTTTATAAATGTCGCGGATCTTATGTTCATATACACATGCTATCCAACAGCTCTTGTTAAGTCAATTTTTATCACATGCTAAAATCTCCCCGGATGGGGAGATTCTTTTGAATTACTTTTTGTTCTTTTTTGGTTTTTTGACGTTTTTTTTGTGAGCATTGTTTCCTTTTGCCATAGAAATTACTAATTACTAGAATTAATGAGAGAAATTTACGCTCGCTCCACGTACTCCCCAGTTTCGGTGTTGATGATGATTTCTTCACCCTCTTTGATAAATAACGGGGCTTGGACTTTGAGATTGTTTTCCAGCGTCACTTCTTTGGTGACGTTACCCGAAGCGGTGTCGCCCTTAACACCCGGCGGAGCCTCAATTACTTTGTAAGCCACCTTGCGCGGCAATTCCACTGATAAAGGCGTGCCATCGTGCGAAACCACCATCACTTCCATCCCCTCTTTTAAATAATTCTTTTTATCGCCCAAAAGCGATTCATTGATTTCCATCTGCTCGTAACTGGAATTATCCATAAAAGCGCGCATTTCGCCGGCGGCGTAGAGGTATTGCAACTTGCGGCGTTCCACCCGCACAAAATCCACAGATTCGTTTGATTTAAAAGTGCGATCCATGGTTTTGCCGGTCCGGATATTGCGCATTTTGGTGCGCACAAAAGCCGCGCCCTTGCCCGGGTTAACGTGCTGAAAATCAGTCACGAGATTAATTTCCCCATCTATTGAGAGGATTGATTCTTTGCCGATATCGTTTACAGAGCCCATATTAAAATGAATTAGGAATTATGAATAATGTCCCGACGCACCACATCTTTGATGACAAGGAAGTCGGAATCCCGACTTTACGTCGGGAAATTATGAATCTTGTTTAATAGCCCATTTAAAGTAATTTTGCCTCCGTCGCAATAAATGATTCTATATCCTCTTTAACCAAAAGTCTTGAGCGCGCTGATACTGCGGTTAATGCCACCGACGGCTTAAAAGAGAAACCCACATATTCTACCTCTTTGCCCAAATGATGGACTTTTTTGATCGCGGGAATCAAATCTGTATCTGAAGATATCAAAATTGCCACATCATAAAGGTCGTCATAGGCGCCAACAAGCAAATCAACGGCGAGTTTCACGTCCACACCTTTTTCATGATAAACACCATTAGTGTTCATGATATAGCCCTGTTTAATAACAAAATTTTGGTTGGGTGATTTTAAATGTGCAAACAATCTCTGTTGTTCTTTTCTTAATTTTTGACCCTTCTCATTACTTTCCTCGGCTCGAACTACTCCCACATAATAACGACAAGAAACAATAGTTCGACCACTCACCAATTTTTCTGCTAAACCACGAAAATTAAAATTTGTTAAATTTTCTATATTTAATTCCCGCGACTTCATTTTATGATAGAAATTACTTCCATCAACATACACGGCAACTCGCGTCGGAGTATCGTAAATCATACCTATTTAATGAAAAACCCGCCGTATGACCTTGCGGCCATAGAGCGGGTGATTTTAGCTACTTTAAGTATAGTACAATCACAAACGTTTGTCAAGCCGTTTGTCCACAACCACATTTTAAAACATTGGGAGGCTGCTTTCATAAAATATTTAAATACTCGACGTCACAGTGTGTTAAAAAGGTCTCCGGCGGCCAAAAACAAAACTTCATCTATCGTCTTGCTATCAGTCAGTAACATTACCAGCCTATCAACCCCGAGGGCGATGCCGCCGCAGGGCGGAACGTTTTTAAGAGCTTCAATCAAATCTTCATCAATTTGGAGCGAACCTTTGCCCAGCTCTTTTCTTTTTTCAATGTCGGCTTCAAATCGCGCGCGTTGTTCGTCTGAATCCGTCAATTCCGAATAAGCATTGGCTAGTTCCAGGCCGGCGATATAGAGTTCAAACCGTTCAGCCCAGCGCCCGTCATCTTTTTTAATTCGGGACAAGGCCGCCATTGGCGCCGGATAATCGTAGATAAAAACCGGCTGGTTTAATTCCGTGAGTCGCGGCTCAACCTCGGATAAAAAAATTTTAAAGAATAAATCGTCAAAAGAATCACCCTGATTTGCCGCATAACCCTTGATCCTGGCCAGTTCGGCCATTTTATCGTAATCCAAATAATTATTCAAGTCCGCGCCGGCATATTTTTGCCAAGCCTCGGCCATACTCAATTTAGGCCACGGCGGCGTTAAATCAATCTCCCGGCCCTGATATTTAATTTTCAACGCGCCGCCCAATTTTTGGACGACAAATGCCACCAGCTCTTCTGTCCGCCTCATCACATCTTTGTAGTTAGACCCAACTTCATACCACTCCAGCATGGTAAATTCCGGATTATGGGTTTCGCCCCAGGGTTCGTGGTCGCGAAAACATTTGCCCAGTTGAAAAATTTTTGACAAACCGCCGGCCAGAGCTTTCTTTAAAGATAACTCCGGGGAGGTGATTAAATAACCTTTGACCGGCCGGCCGTTTTCTTGGTGGGCCAATACTTCCATCGGGTTTAGATTCGGTTCCAAACTCGGCCGCGCCACCAAAAGCGGCGAATCAATTTCTAAAAAATCCTCTTTTTCAAAAAACTGCCTAATCAAATTAAAAATCCGGGCGCGTTTTTCCAACTTCACCCGGTAGGCTGGGTTATTTTTTAGCTCTTGCCAGTTCATAAACTTAGACTGCTGAACAATTTCACACGATGTCATCCCCGTGAAAACGGGGATCCAGTCTCATAATCGCCTGCCTACCGGACAGGCAGGCTGGATTCCCGATCCTGGTCTGGAATGACAGAAAAATGAATTATTCTACACTCTCAAACTAAAGACAGGGCTTGCGGCCCTGTCTATTTTTTAAATTTACCTCGGCAGGTACGGCATTAACGACATTTCCCGAGCGCGCTTGATGGCGTTAGAAACCTTGCGCTGATGCATGGCGCAAAGGCCGCTGCGGCGGCGCGGCGCGATCTTCAAGAAAGAAGAAACAAATTTCTGCAAAATCGCCGTATCCTGGTAATTTACGTCTTTCCA
>CAZQSS010000039.1:5588-7888 GCA_964596405.1 uncultured Gammaproteobacteria bacterium
AAGAAGAAACAAATTTCTGCAAAATCGCCGTATCCTGGTAATTTACGTCTTTCCAGTTGTTGACGCAAAAATAGCAAAATCTTCTAACGGCCTTTTTTTTGATTTTTCGATTGTTAGTTTTTTTAAACATACTTTATGATATGATACGAATTTACAAATTTTCTATACAAATCTGCGAATGTTACGAATCCACGAACACAATTTGTAGTATTTGTAGATTCGTATATTTTAATTCGTTGATTAGTATCGTTTCTAAAATGGAATGTCTTCTACTTTTATATCTTCGTCCGATATGATGGCTGGCGCTTCTTCTTGTTCTTGCCTTGGCGCGGACGCGGCTACGGGCGGAGACGGGCTATAATTGCCTTGACCGGGGGCCTTATCCAAAATGATCATATTCTCGGCGATGATTTCGGTGCGGACGTGCTTGACGCCGTCTTTGCCCACCCAATCGCGGGTCTTTAATCGGCCTTCCACATAAGCCTTGCGGCCTTTTTTTAAATATTGATTGCAGATTTCGGCCAATTTACCCCAAGCCACGATATTATGATATTCCACTTCTTCTTGCTTGGCGCCGGCGGCGCTGACCCAAACCCGGTTGGTCGCTACGGCAAAACTGACCACTGATTTACCGTTGGGTGTTTGGCGCATTTCCGGATCGCGGGTTAAATTCCCGATAATCATGGCCTTGTTTAAATTCATACTAATGCGGCTACAAAGTACAAATTTTTACCAATATACAAATTGTATTTGTATATTTGTATCCATTTGTAATTTGTAGACTATTATAAATTAAATGGTGATGTTTTCCTGTTGTAAAATTTCGTCAATTCTCTTATCCAAAGTCTTGAGGTCAACCTCTGATTTTGGTCTGGCTTCGCCCATCGGTCTGGTAGCGCCGATAGTAACCGGGGCAACAACATTTCGGCGGCCCGTATAAGAGGCGGCAGTTTTAATGGCGGCCAATTCTTCGGTCAACATATAACGCACCACGTCTGATTCCAATCTTAGTTTCTCTTTCAATTCGGAAACACGTTCCGGTGACAAAAATAAATTAGTATTGACGAGATAGCCAAAATACAATGTGCCCAAAGGATAAGCCAGTCGCTGTTTGCCACGATTAACAAACGCGATTTTTTCCGCTCCGGCAACGGTCAATACGTTTTTTACGTTCTCTAAAACCGCCGGCACTTCGCTCTCGGCCAAATTACCGGACAAAATAAATAATAGACTGTAAGTATTCATAAATAATTTATGATGCGAATCTACAAATTTTTTATACGAATCTACAAATTATCATATTCGTAGATTTGTATACTGGATTCGTTGATTTGTATCGTCTTATTAAAGCTAGCCACAGTTTAGCAAAAGTTCTTTTTTTTGTCAAATACCCCCGGCACTGAAACTCAATTCATGATATTTTAAATTGAGCCAATAACACCCCAGTCGCAAGTTCATTACAGTTTTGACGACAGAATGTCTTTCATCCGCGACGTCGCCTAACGGCTTTCCAAATTTTTATTAAATTATCTATCTTGAAACTTGCGACGGGGTTGTTAACTGTCACAAAAATAATATCGCCTTCGGCTCATTATTTTTGGACGTTAACAAAAAAAAGGACCGGGGTTAACCAGTCCTTATTGAGTTTGACGCGTTGGCGTCAGTTTTTGGGGTCGTCCACGAACGAAATCAGCGGACAGACCTTCTGTTTCTTGGCCTTGATGAACTCCTTCACCACCTTCCGTCCTTCGGTCTTTGTGACGATGGAGAAAACCACCGCCAGGACAATGAGACCGATGACAGAAAGAGTGAGGGTGCCGGCGATGCTATTGGCAAAAAGCACGCCACAGACAAGCCCGCGGTAGATTGCAAAATAAACAAGAAAGGCTCCCACGAGACAAATCACGACTATGCATAACAAACCAGCAAAGATAGTCGCCAGCGAGATATTCACACCCTCATACTTGGGCCACCAGGAAATCTGTTTGAAAAGCGTGGTGATATCAAGCGTGGTGATATCATCGAAATCAACTTCTTTCCACGATGTCAGTCGACAGCCGAAGAGAACGAAGGCGATGACGCTACCCACGCCGCGGATCAGGCCGTAGGCCACGACCTTCCAGAGGGTGAGAAGCGGCCAGACCACGAGAAGCGAGAGCACCACCCGCCAGAAGAACTGGCAGAGGTTGGTGTTCAGGGGCTTGCGCGAGGTATAGCCGTAGGCCACGCTGTAGAGCACGCCGTCTTCGTTGTAGATAAAAATAAATGTTACCGAAACCTATCGGGTAGATAATAAATCG
>CAZQSS010000040.1:0-7842 GCA_964596405.1 uncultured Gammaproteobacteria bacterium
AGCTACCAGCGCAAAAATTATAATGGCGGCAATAATATACCACGTCCGGCCGCGATCGTGTTTGTGGTATTCGGGAAACTGCCACTCGTGTAATATTTGACCTAAATCGTTTTCATTAGCCATATATTTTGTTCTTAAAATGAAATTTTATAATTTTGGATGACCGTATTTTATCAAATTTTCTTTTTTGATCCTAGTCCAGCCTTTTATTTGTGCCTCTCTCCTTCTAGCTTCAACTAAAGTACTAAATTCTTCAAAATAAATAATTTTTACAGGCCGTCTTTGTTTTGTATATTGTGCTCCTTCACCCTTATTATGTTTTACTTCTCTGGCTTTAATATCGCCGCAAGATCCGACATAAAGTGAGAAATCACTGCAACGCGCTAAATAAACAAAATACTTCATTTCAAAATAATTTTAATGTGCCCTTCGGCAAGCTCTCTTCGAGCCTGAGGCTCGACCTCAGAGTCGAGGACAGAGCCATTCGCCTCGCTTCTTGATGGTGGAACACCATGAGCGAGCGAAGCGAGCCGAATGGTGGACGTTGCAGGAATCGAACCTGCGACCTTTCGAATGTGAATCGAACGCTCTAACCAGCTGAGCTAAACGTCCTTATTAATCCAATTATGCCACAAAAAGCTTAATTTGTTAAGAGTTGCTAATTTATCACTTTTTCTTTATAATGTAAACCATGCCCCGGAGGAAATTGCCAAAACATTTTTACATCAAATTTGATATTCTAACTTAAGTTTATATCCCTCGTAGAAAAACTATTGTCGATTTCCTACGGGGCATGGAACAAATGGATACTAACCTACTTCAATCAAAAAATCAACCTCCGGCGCCTGAAAGCAAGTTTTTACATTACGCGGTTATGGCCGTGGCCATTTTGATTATTCTCGGCTCGGTGGCTTATTCTTCATCTCTTCTTTTTGGCCAAACATCAAACAACTCGCCCGTGGCTGAAACTTCCAAAAAACCCGGTTTCTTTACTCAAATCAAAAATTTAATCTTGAGTTCGGAACGCGAACTTAAAGGCCAAGCCGAAGATCGGATCAATATTTTACTCTTGGGCATCGGCGGTGAAGGCCATGACGGCCCGTATCTGACCGACACGATTATTTTGGCCAGTATCAAGCCCTCCACCAAACAAGTGGCCCTGCTTTCTATCCCGCGCGATCTTTTAATGCTCATCCCCGGCTATGGCTACCGCAAAATCAATAACGCCGACGCTTTTGGCGAAAGTAAAACGCCTGGCTCCGGGCCGGTCTTTGCTTCGGAAGTTATCAGCCAAACTCTGGACATCCCTATACATTATTATATCCGCGCCGATTTTCAGGCTTTTAAAGATATTGTTGACCGCCTGGGCGGCATCCGCGTTTATGTTGATAAATCGTTTACCGATTATACTTTCCCCGCGGCCGATTATAAAGTTAAAACCATTTCTTTTGAGCCGGGCTGGCAGACTATGGATGGCGAAACGGCTCTGAATTTTGCCCGGAGCCGGCACGGCACCAACGGGGAAAGCAATGACTTTGCCCGCAGTCATCGCCAACAAAAAATCCTCTTGGCGGTCAAAAATAAAGTTTCCTCATCTTTTTTCTTTACCGCGGGGAAAATTCAAGACATTTTGTCCAGCTTGGAAAAACATGTCAATACCAATATGGAATGGTGGGAAATTGCCGGCTTCTATAAATTGACAAAAAATCTGGATTATGAAAATATGATCAACCGCGTGCTGGAAGACGGGCCGGGCAAGCCGCTTGTTCAATCGCGTTATGGCGATGCCGAGGTGTTGGAACCGCGCCATGATAATTTTGATGAAATAAAACAGATTACCCGCAATATTTTTTCTGAAGAAACAGCTAAAGCACCGGTGGCCGAACCCGCCAATACCGCCCGCGGCCGGTCGCTTGATCCGGTGATTGAAATCCAAAACGGCACCTGGCTTTTCGGCTTAGCGGCCAAAACCAAAGTGGAATTGGAAACTAAGGGTGTTAAAATTACCAACATTGGCAATGCCCAGGCCCGCGATTATTCTAAAACTGTAATTTATGATATGAGCGCCGGCCGATTTAAAAAAGAACTTAATCAAATAAAAGATTTGTTGGGGGCGGAAATTAAAAGCCCGCCCGAAGCCCTTACCGTTGCTTCGTCCACTCCCGATATTTTAATCATCATCGGCGCAGATAAAAAAACCGAATAAAAAATTTATGACAATCACTTATCCTGAAAAATCCATCCCCACGGTCGCCATTGTCGGCCGAACCAACGTGGGCAAATCCACGCTTTTTAACCGCATCGTGGGTAAAAACAAAGCCCTGACATCGGGCACGCGCGGCACCACTCGCACTTCCAACATTGATACATTTATCTGGCGCGGCCGGACCTTCCGCATTATTGATACCGGCGGAATTGATTTTGCCAAAGACGTGCCCCTGGAGATGGAAATCAAAAAACAAATTGAAATTGCCCTAACCCAGGCCCAAGCGATCATCTTTTTAGTTGACTCCAAAGATGGTTTACTGCCCCAAGAAAAAGAGTGGGCTCACAAACTGCGCCAATCCAAACTGCCGGTTTTTTTTGTCGGCAACAAAGCCGACAACCCCGCCCGGCGCCACCAACTGCAAGGCCCGGAATGGTTGAAATTGGGCTTGGGCGAACCCCTGGCCGTCTCGGCTGTGAGCGGTTCGGGCGTGGGTGATTTATTGGATGTGGTGATAAAAAAATTAAAAGGCGCCAAGAGCGCGACCATTGAAGCCAAAAAGAAAGCTATTCGGGTTTCCATTATCGGCCGGCCCAACGTGGGCAAGTCCACCCTTTTCAACAGCCTCATCGGCGAAGAGCGGGTGATTATCTCGCCGGTGGCCCACACCACGCGCGAATCGCATGATACTTTGATTTTAAAAGACGACGAACCGTTTTTGTTTGTGGATACGGCCGGTATCCGCCGCCGCGCCCACGTGGAAGCGGGCCTGGAAAAAATGGGTGTCAACCAAACCGTCAACACCATTATGGCCTCGGACGTGGTTTTGCTGGTTTTGGATATTGAAGAACCTTTTAACGCCCAAGATAAAAATCTCATCAATCTAATCGGCAAAAAACACAAAGGTTTGATTATCATTCTCAATAAGTGGGATTTGGTGGCCGAGGCCGAAGCGAGCGAAGAAGACCTGCGGAATCAATTTTTGGAACAGGTCGGCGGTTATTTCCCTTTTTTACGATATACGCCGATAATTTTCGTCAGCGCCAAAACCCATCTGCGGGTTCATAAAATTTTTGAACTGATCAAAACGGTGGCGGCCAATCGGGAAAAAATAATTGACGAGGATGAATTGAGAAAATTTCTTCTTTATCTGACCAAAAAACATCTGCCCACTCGCGGCAAAGGCACCCGTTATCCCAAAATTTATTCTTTGCGGCAGATCGCCGCCATGCCCCCGACTTTTGAAGTGACTATCAAACAAAAAACTTCATTGCAAGAATCATATCTTAAATACATCGTTAACGAACTGCATAAAAATTATGATTTTTCCGGCACGCCGGTCATTGTTTACGCTAAAAAAATTAAAGTTTAATATGTTCTTAATCGTTGGCCTGGGCAATCCGGGCAAACAATACGAAAAATCCCGTCACAACACAGGCTTTGTCGTCGTTGACAAAGCAAATTTAGAATTTCAAATGCCAAATTTCAAATCAAATCCAAAAGCCAAATGTCAAATGTCAAAAGGACAAATTGACGGCAAGACGGTGATTATCGCCAAACCGCAGACATTTATGAATGAATCCGGGCAGGCCGTGAGCGCGCTGGCGAATTTCTATAAAATTAAACCGAGCAATATCATAGTAGTCCACGATGATCTGGATTTACCCTCGGGTGAATTTAAAATTCAGAAAAACCGCGGCGCGGCCGGCCACAACGGCGTGCAATCTATAATTGACCAACTGGGCACGCAAGATTTTATTCGCGTCCGGATCGGGATTGCTCCGCCTGAGGCGGCCAAAACCAACGCGGATTTTGTCTTGGCCAAATTTAGCAAGGCCGAAATGGAAAAACTTAAAAAAGTTATGGAACGCGCGTCCGAGGCAATCAAATCTGTTGTCACCGAAGGATTGGAAAAAGCAATATCTTTAAGTTCAAAGTTCAAATGCCAAAGTTCAAATCAATGCCTAAAACTCTAATTTCAAATTTTGACAGTAAAATTTTGAACTTTGAAATTGATTTGACATTTGAAATTTGGATTTTGAAATTTAATTTATGCCCGAGGATTTAACTTACTTAGTCGGCCTATCCACCTTCCCCAAATTCGGAACCAAAAGCCTGCATCGCCTGAAGCAGACTTTTTCTTGTTTTAAAGAAGCTTGGTCAGCCGACTTGGCCAGCCTGCGCCGAACCGGCCTGGAAGAAAAAATCCTCAATGAATTTGTCGCGGCGCGCGCCCAAATCAACCCCGAACACGAATGGGAAAAATTGCAAAAATTGAATATCAAAATTTTAACCACAGCTGATCCGGCCTACCCCGCGCTCTTAAAAGAAATTTACGACCCGCCGCTCCTTCTATATTATAAAGGCCGGATGGAACCGAACTCCGACCAATTCCCTTTGGCCGTGGTCGGCAGCCGCCGCGTCACTATCTACGGCCGACAAGCCGTCAGTGAAATCGTGGCGCCTCTGGCCCGCGCCGGCTTTTCAATTATCAGCGGCCTGGCGATTGGTGTAGACGCCTTGGCTCACGCCGCCACCCTGGAAGCCGGCGGCCGCACGGTGGCGGTTTTGGGTTGCGGTTTGGATAACATTTATCCCGCGCAAAACCACAAACTCGCCGCCCGTATTATTGAACAAGGCGGCGCCATTATCTCGGAATTTCCTTTGGGCGCGCCGCCCTACCGTTCCAACTTCCCTATTCGCAACCGAATTATCTCCGGCATATCCATCGGCACCCTCGTGATAGAAGCGGCCATTGATTCCGGTTCGCTTATTACCGCCCGTTCGGCTCTGGATCAAAACCGCGAAGTTTTTGCCTTGCCCGGCAGTATTTTCTCGCCGGTTTCCGCCGGCCCTAACAATTTAATCAAGATGGGCGCTAAAGTTGTCACCACGGCGCAGGATATTTTGGAAGCGCTCCATTTGGAAAAATCCGAGGAATACGCCGAGAGCGTTAAAATTTTGCCGGACAGCGCTGAAGAAGCCCGTCTCTTGGAAGTCTTGAGCCGCGAGCCCCAGCATATTGATATTCTGGTCAAAATTGTGAACCTGCCCTCACCGGTTATTTGCTCAACTTTGACGCTGATGGAGATGAAGGGCCGCGTCCGAAATTTGGGCGGGATGATGTACGCCCTCACCAGATAAATCTGGTGAGAAATTTCAAAATCCAAAATCCAAATTTCAAACAAATTTAAACACTTGTTATTTGAACTTGATTTGACATTTGACATTGAAAATTTGACATTTCTCCATATAATAGTGTATCTTAATCCCTGTCGCTTAATTCTTAATCCTTATCTTGCTTAATTCTCAAATATGTCCAAGTTAGTCATCGTCGAGTCCCCCACCAAAGCCAAAACCATCGCCAAATTTTTGGGATCCAAATACGTGGTCAAATCTTCTTTTGGCCATATTCGGGATCTGCCCAAAACCGAACTGGGCATTGATGTGGAACACGATTTTACTCCGCGCTACGTCATCCCGACCGACAAAAAAAAGGTGGTGACCGAACTCAAGAAGGCGGCTAAAAAAACCGACGAAATATTATTCGCGACTGACGGAGACCGTGAAGGCGAAGCCATTGCCTGGCATTTGGCCAATATCTTTAATATTGAACCCAAAGACGTTAAACGTTTGGTTTTTCATGAAATTACCGCCGAGGCCATCCAGGAAGCGGTCAAAAACCCCCGTCCGCTTTATCTGCACTTGGTTGATGCCCAGCAGGCCCGCCGAATTTTAGACCGGTTGGTGGGCTACAAACTCTCGCCGCTTTTGTGGAAAAAAATCGCCCGGGGTCTTTCGGCCGGCCGCGTCCAATCGGTGGCTCTGCGCCTGATTATTGAACGCGAGCGGGAAATTCAAAAATTCAACATTGAAGAATACTGGAGCTTGGACGCGCTCTTTAATAAAAACGATCAGGATTTTACCGCCCGGCTTTACAAAGTCAGCGACAAAATTTTAGGCAAGATGGCCATCACCACCAAAGACGACGCGGAAAAGATTTTCAACGAGCTGGCGGGCGCCAAATATCAAATCGTATCGCTGGAAAAAAAGACGCTCAAAAAAACCGCGCCGGCGCCTTTTACCACCTCTACTTTACAACAGGAAGCCAACCGCCGGCTGGGTTTCTCGGCCAAACAAACCATGCTCTTGGCTCAACAATTATACGAAGGTATCAACATCGGCCACGAGACGGTTGGTCTGATTACCTATATGAGAACCGACTCGGTTAATTTGGCGGAAAAGTTTATCAGTGAAGCCCGCGAAATCATCGGCCAAAATTACGGCGCCGAATTTTTACCCAAAATTGCCAAACGCTTTACCACCAAATCCAAACTGGCCCAAGAAGCCCACGAGGCCATTCGCCCCACCGCCGCCGTTCGCGATCCGGAAAGTTTAAAAGATAAACTGGATCCCCGGCAAGGGCGGCTTTATGATTTAATTTGGAAACGCGCCTTGGCTTGCCAAATGACCGATGCCAAAATGGAAGCCACGGCTGCCGATATTGCGAATGATGACAAAAAATATATTTTCCGGGCCACGGGCAATTCCATTGTTTTTGCCGGATTCTTAAAAATCTATTCGGATATTCAAAAAGAAAACCTTTTACCGGCGCTGATTGAAGGCGAAAAAATTAAATTGAGCAAACTGGAACCGGCCCAGCATTTTACCGAACCGCCGGCGCGCTATAATGACGCTTCTTTAATTAAAATACTGGAAGAATACGGCATTGGCCGCCCTTCCACTTACGCGCCCACCATTTCCACTTTGATCGCGCGTAAATATGTGGATCGCGAAGAAAGAAAACGGCTCCAGCCCACCGAAATCGCTTTTTTAGTCAATGATTTACTGGTCCAGCACTTTCCGCAAATCGTGGATTACCAATTTACCGCCAAAATGGAAGGCGACTTGGATAATGTGGCCGAAGGCAAAGAATCCTGGATTAAAGTCATTAAGGATTTTTACGGCCCATTTGATGAAAACCTACAGAAAAAATATGCCGAACTCAACAAAAAAGATTTAACCGAAGAAAAAACCGACGAAGTTTGCGAAAAATGCGGCTCGCCCATGATCATTAAAATCGGCCGCTTTGGCAAATTCCTGGCTTGTTCCAAATACCCCGACTGCAAAAATACCAAAAACTTAAATAAACAAGGCGTGGTGGAAGAACAAGCGCCGATTGATGAAAAGTGCGAACTCTGCGGCGCGCCGCTCCAGCGCCGTCATGGCCGCTTTGGGGAGTTCCTCAGCTGTTCCAAATATCCCGAATGCAAATACATTAAAAAACAAGTAAAACTCACCGGCGTCAAATGTCCGCAATGCCTGGAAGGCGACATTATAGAAAAGCGCACGCGCAAAGGCAAACCTTTTTTCGCCTGCAGCCGCTACCCGGATTGCAAGTTCGCCCTCTGGAACCGGCCGACCGGCGACAAATGCCCGGACTGCCAATCGCTTATGGTCTGGACCGGCCAAGACAAAACCGCCTGCTCCAATAAAGAATGTTCGGGAAAAGAGAAAAAGTAATCTACTCAATCCAACGCCCCTAAGTTTCACGGCCGTGAAACTTAGTGGCATTTAGTTTAAATAAAAAAGGACCCCGTGAGTTTTCACGAGGTCCGAGAGTGCAGAGTTACTTC
>CAZQSS010000041.1:0-1594 GCA_964596405.1 uncultured Gammaproteobacteria bacterium
TCGGCCACGCCTTCAATTGACGAAGCCAAAACCGGCACGCCAAAAGAAAAACTTTCAAAAATGACCGTCGGAGAATTTTCGTAACAAAGCGACGGCACAACTACCACATCCGCCTGATTAAAAATCCCGGGCAACTCCCCCCTCTCGGCTTTGCCGTGAAAAACAATCTGCGGACAATCAGCCGCCAATTTTTTGGCTTCGACTAATTTGGAACCCGTACCAACAATCTGCAATTTAGAATTATGAATCACGAGTTTTGAATTAAGAATTTTAAAAGCCTCAATCAAAATAAAAACGCCCTTATGCTGTTCAACTTGCCCAAGATACAAAAAATTCAACCCACGGACACTTTCATTCCTGATTCCTGATTCCTTATTCCTTATTCCTATCACCGGATTGGGCAAAATAATTTTCTTTGATTGCGAAAAAAAACCCCGCTTTTCATAAAATCCCATTAAAAATTTTGACGGCGAAATGACCACTTGCGGTGAACCAAAAAGACGGCGATTGATATTGGTATAAAATTTCACCGGCCAACCGTTATAGCGCCAGCTGTTTTCTTCGCCTTTGATAATAATACCGCTCGGTTCCACCAATTGAACATCGTGGAGCGTGTGCGCGTGCCGCAAACCCAAACTTCTGATGGCCAAGGGTATCAAATATCCCAGACCTTTTAAATTATGGGTGTGGACTACGTCCGGTTTTTCTTTTTTCAAAATCGCCCGCACTTTAAAAAACGAGTGGATGTTAAACACGTCAAAAATATGCCAAAAAAATCTTATCACCGCCGGATATTTATAATCGTGGCCGTAGAAAAAAAGATTCCACGGAAAAAACCGGTAGATTCTTGACCTCCCCTGCCCCTCCCTGCCTACCGGACAGGCAGGCTTGTCAGGAGGGGTATTTTCGTCTCCCCCTGACAAGGGGGAGACTGAGAGGGGGTCTGAACCTCCTAGAGGCCGTGCGGTAACAACCACCACCTGGTGTCCGCGGCTCAAAAGTCCTTCCACCGTATTTTTCACCACCTGTTCGGCCCCGCCCCGGTTATAAGGCGGATATAAATTGGAGATTAAACAAATCTTCATAATATTCTTTACTCAATTATCTTGAACGACCTTCCATCAACCATTCTACCATTCGGGCGAAAGGTAGAATGGTTAGAGAACGGTTAGATAACTAAACAACTGAGATTAAAACTTTAACGTCTAACTTGATATCATCTGAAATAAAATAATAAACCTGAAACCGTCTCTGTTCCTTATCAACAATATCGGCAGCCGAAAGAATCCTCAAATGTTTTGAAGTCGTCTTAAACGGAATTTTAAGCTCTTTCGCAATTTCACTCACCGAAGCCTCGTGATTTTCTTTGAGATACTTTATAATAGCCAACCGACGACGATTAGCCAGCGCCTTAAAAATTTTTTCTAAATGTTTCATAAATTTGTCATAAATAGTTCAATATTATATCACAAAATTCTGATACCACAAGTATACCACAATTTTTACCATTCTACCATTCGGGCGAAAGGTAGAATGGTATTGTAACCGATAAGATGAAACAAAAAATATCTAAAAACAAAAAAATAAAAGCCCC
>CAZQSS010000041.1:1694-7367 GCA_964596405.1 uncultured Gammaproteobacteria bacterium
GGTCGTAACCTTCTGTTTTATAAGTAGGTCGAAGCGGATATGCGGGCTGGGGTATGGGTGGACGCGGCTTGCGCTTTTCCAGCGGTGAGCCGCAGTGAGAGCAGAAGTTAGGAGAAACATCCGGGGGCGGTTGGGGAAAATCACATTTGGGACAAGAACCAAATGAACGAAAATCGGGTTGTTTAGTGGTTGGTTCGGGGCAAGTGCAGATTCCTGCAACTGAGTCATTCCTAAAGCCATATATTTCTGTGCAAACGACACAGACGATGAACACCACAGCTAAGCTGCCGACAGTCGTGTAAAAAGCCCATGGAGCCATTGACGTTAACAAAATAGCGCTCATTCCAATGACACAAACTATTGCGGCCACGATGACAATACCTATTAGTACACTCTCACTCCGCGATCTCGTCTTTTCCATTGCTTGCTCCTCCTTATTTTGGACTGTTAAGGTTCTAGCGAGAGATTGACACGAAACGATTTAAAAAGTCAAACCCCTGTTTTTGGAAAACAGGGGTTGTTCGGAAGTTAGTTAGTTACATGGATACAAGGTGCAGAAAGCCTCGACATCGTACTTTGAGACGGTCGGCTCGCCGTTTTCATCGACCAGCCAGATCGCGTATGGCCACATAACCGAAATCTTGTTCCGGTCGGTGGCGTCAGGCAGGCCGAGCCAGTGGCCGAGTTCGTGGATGGCCAGCAACTCCACCGTGTAACCGTATTTGGCATCAGCTCGTTCCTTGCCCGAATACTGAAACAATCCCAGAGCGACATCGTTGCCGACACAGACACCGTTCGGCAGAGTACCCTGACTGTCGGCAAACTCGCTGAAGTAGTCTTTTTCATCCTTGGAAACGACGTCATAAACAATGGACCGGTCATCATACGCGGCATCTTCATTCAATTCTTTGTCGGAAATTAATCCCGCATTAATGAACAGAGGACCCTTGTCCTGACGCCGAGCCAAAGTTTCCCTGTCCCAGACGTTCATGGCACTGACAATCGCGGCGTACTCAACAGCGCTAAGACGATCGTCAATCCACACCGTGATGGGCAGATCCTTGGTTCCTTCGCCACAATCATCAGATGGGGCAGAACAGGCAACGGACGTGGCCAGAGCAAACAGCCCAACCAACAGCGCCAGAGCACCGGTGAACGTCTTCATGGCCTTCCTCCTTGTTTGAGATTTTAAGGTCCGTCTTTATAAGCCAGTTTTAGCTTAATAATATAGTATAGCACAAAAAGAACAATCTGTCAATATCCTGTGGCTAAAAATCGCTTGCTTCTCGTCTCGTTTGTGGTAAAATATAATCATCAGTTTATATTATCTATGTCTGGAGATATTACAAAAATTCCGCCGCAAAATTTGGAAGCCGAGAGTTCGCTCTTGGGCGCGATTTTAATGGACAAAGAAACTTTAATGAAAGTGGCAGATATCGTGGTGGCCGATGATTTTTATAAAGACGCCCACCAGCTTGTTTTTGAAGCCATGACGGATCTTTCGGAGCGCCGCGAACCGATTGATATTTTGAGCGTGGGCAACCGGCTGGAAGAAACAAAAAAACTGGAAGCGGCCGGCGGACGCAGCTATCTTTTAAATTTAGTCAACAGCGTGCCGACCTCGGCCAACGCCGTTCACTACGCCCAAATTATTCAAAAAAAATCCACTTTACGCCGCCTGCTGAAAACTTCCAGCGAAATCCAAAGACTGGGCTATAACGAAGAGGACGACGTGGATGTCGTTTTGGATCAAGCGGAAAAATCTCTTTTCAATGTTACTCAAAAATTTTTAAGACAGGCTTTTGTTTCTTTGCGACACATTTTAAATGATGCTTTTGAACGGATTGATGAAATGCACCGCAACAAAGGCAAATTGCGCGGCGTACCCACCGGTTTTCCCGGCTTAGATAATATTTTGGGCGGCTTAATAAAATCCAACTTGATAATTTTGGCGGCGCGCCCCTCGGTGGGTAAAACCAGTTTGGCCTTGGATATTGCCCGCAATGCCGCGGTTCGCGCCAAAGTTCCGGTGGGTATCTTCAGTTTGGAAATGTCTAAAGAAGAGTTAGTTGATAAAATTTTATGCGCCGAGGCCGGCGTCAGTATGACGAAAATGCGCTCCGGCCACCTTAACGACCGCTCGGAAGACGACGACTTTCCGCGTATCGGCGCCGCCATGGGCGCCCTTTCCGACGCACCGATATTTATTGATGAAAGTTCCAGCAACAATATTATGCAGATCCGGCTCAAAGCCCGGCGCCTGCAAGCCGAACACGGCTTGGGACTTTTGATTATTGATTATCTGCAGTTGATGGAGTCGCGCACCCGAACTGAAAATCGCGTTCAGGAAATTTCCGAAATTACCCGTTCGCTTAAAAACCTTGCCCGTGAACTTAACGTCCCGATTCTGGCCCTCTCTCAACTCTCCCGCGCCACCGAACAGCAAACCGGCCCGGCCATCCCTCGGCTGTCTCATTTGCGCGAATCCGGCAGTATTGAACAAGATGCCGACGTGGTAATGTTTATCTACCGCAAAGCGACCGATCCAAAATACCGAGCCAACCCGGATTCTCTGCCGCCGCACGAAAAACACTTGGCGGAAATCCGCATTGAAAAACATCGCAACGGCCCTGCCAACGTCACAGTCAATCTGTATTTTGACGAAGAATGCGCTTCTTTCCGGCCGCTGGAAACCAACATGAAACCCGAAGACTACGGCGTCCCACTATAAATAATAAAGACGATACGAATCAACGAATCCAATATACAAATCTACGAATAATTTGTAGATTCGTATAGAATATTTGTAGATTCGAATCATAATTAAAACCTATGTTCACTAAACTAAAACAATTCAAAGAAATGCGCGACAAGGCCAAAATCATCCAAAATACCCTGGCCGAAGAAAAAGTGGAAGCTTCCGCCGCTTGGGGCAAAATAAAAATGGTGATGAACGGCAATCAAAAAGTTTTGTCAGTCAAAGTTGACCCGGACCTTTTAACCAATAAAGAAAAAATGGAATCGGCCATTAAAGACGTTACCAACGAGGCCATTGAAAAAGCGCAAAAAGTTATGGCCGCCGCCATTAAAAAAGATAAAAATTTTAATTTCCCCGGCCTCTAAAAGCCGAAACTCTAAATCCGAAATCCGAAACAAATCTAAAATCCAAATTTTCTAAATCTCAAACCATTTTGAATTTCGAATTTTGGTCATTTGAATTTGTTTAGGATTTGGTGCTTCGGATTTAGAATTTAATCTCTGAATCAAACCCAAAAAAATAAATGCAGTCCCCCGATTTAAATAAATTAAACAGCTTCTTTGAAGAGTTGCCCGGCGTTGGACCAAAAACCGCCGAGCGTTTTGTTTTTCACATGCTCAAACAGCCGCCGGCTAACATTGAAGATATAATCGAAATTTTAAAATCCATCAAAGGCAAAATCAAACGCTGTTCCGTCTGTCAAAATTTTTCCCTTTCCGACCCGTGCGAAATTTGCAGCGATTCCCGCCGGCAAAAAAACATCATCTGCGTGGTGGCCAAACCGCAGGATATCGCCGCCATTGAAAAAACTCATGAATTTACCGGCCTCTATCACCTGCTGGATGGTTTGATCAACGCCCCGGACGGCATTGGTCCGCAAGAACTAAAAATCAAAGAACTTTTGGTTCGTCTCAAAACATTACCCAAAAAAGACACAGAAATTATTCTGGGGTTGGATGCCAATATTGAAGGCGAAACGACGTCGCTTTACCTGGCCAGACTCTTAAAACCGCTGGCAATCAAAGTGACCCGGTTAGCCCGGGGTCTACCCCAAGGTAGCGATCTGCAGTATGCCGACGAGATAACCCTAGGTAGCGCGCTCTCCGGCCGAAAAGAAATTTAGATAATCAGATAAAATAAAAAGGCCACTATCTTTCACGACCGTGAGTTTTAGTGGCCTTTTGATTTACTTGATTTCTGTGATCTTAACTTGGGTGAACGGCTGGCGATGACCGACTTTACCGCTGTAACGCACCTTTCTTTTGAAATTAATCACCAGAATTTTTCTATTGCGGCCCTGTTCTAAAATTTCGGCTTTAACCACGGCGTTTAAATACGGCTGACCGATTTTAACATCGGAACCGTCTTCTTGAGCCACGAGCAAAACTTTATCAAAAACCAAACCGGCGCCTTTTTCTCCGTCGAGTTTTTCTACTTTTAGCACTTGGCCTTCTTTGACAAGATACTGCTTGCCTCCGGTTTTAATAACTGCGAACATATTTTAAATTTATTTTTAATTAGGTTTTTCTTTTTGTTTATCAATTTCCCGCTTTCCCGCCTGACTGGCCATAATTTGCCAAGCTTCTTTGTCGCTAATCAGCCCCGCGTCCTCGGAATCCAAGGCGTTCTTTCGGCTTCTTTCGCGCTGAATTTCTTTCAGCCGGCCCCAGGCATCCTGCACTTTTCTAAAATTATCTTTGTCCTGCATTAAATAATCCTTGCTCAATTCTTCTATGGTCTGCTTTAATTCTTCTTCCTCCCGTTGTTGTTTGTCCAGGGTTTCCTCAACCGCCTCGCCCCAATTTTTTTCTCCTGGCATACATTTAATCTTAATTACTCCAAAATGATAACAAATCTTTAAAGATAAGTCAAGCTTTGCCTCCTTTGTGTCGTCCTTTGGGCAACAAAACCGGCCTAATTTAAGCTCATTTTTTGATATTTTCGCTAATCTTGGCGACTTTTAGGGGCTTGACAAGATTCTACTTTTGTGGTATAATAATTTGTTAAATGATGAAATGGGCGACAAATCAGAAAATAAGCTCAGAATACAGTAGTTTGATGATTTTCCGCCAGAGGCGGATGCGCCTTTCTTGCCAGCCTTTGGCGGGGGCGCAAAAAGCTAAACCCTTTTAAATCAAGGGGGACATAAGATAACGGTTAAATAGGCTTCTGGCCGAGGTAACCGTTCGGGTAAGATGGTTAGCTACAAACAGGTTTCGACTTGTTTCAGCCAATCGCTTATCTACCTCTAGATCCACTTACCTGTCTTCGGACAAGCCAGTGACAATACTAGAGATTAATCTTTGTCCTACTTGATGTGAAAGGGTTTGATAGTTCTTTCAACAACCAACGCGGAGGTGCGAAATGTATCTTTACGTTATTCGTTACCAGATCAAACGGGGACAAGTGGATCATTTTGTGACACTTCTGGAATGGCACACGCCAATCCAGAAGGACGATGTGCTGTTTCTCGTCTACAAGGCAATGGTTCTGCCGGAAAAAGAACATCTGGTCGTCCCCAAAGAGATCCGAGAACAAACCGCATGGAAAGTGGACAGCATTGTTCACTTCCCGAGTTGCTCTCTCAAGGGCGGTTCCACGACTTTGATTGTCAGTCCAACGAAAGACCCTGCTGCTGTGTAACCAAACAGGCCTCTCGCACCAACCCGTCACGTCTTCGGACTTGGCGGGTTTTTTATTTTATTCTATCATTTTCCTTATAGGACCTTTCGCTCGAATGGTCCTATACAACTATTCTCTTATTCGTGCGACTAAGAGAATAGTTATCTGCTCTAATCCCTCGCGCGAATTAGACCTGAGAAAATTAATCCAATTTTTCTATTTTATCCCCTATCTTCAAATTATATTTTTCAGCGAAGCCGGCGGGCACTTCCAAAACTCCACCCGCGTCCTCC
>CAZQSS010000042.1:0-7366 GCA_964596405.1 uncultured Gammaproteobacteria bacterium
ACTGGCCTTTGAGCTGGGTTGGATAAGTGGTGCGTTGAAAACTTGACTATTTATTTGCGCTATTTTATCTGGCTTTTTGTTCCAATTTGTGCCAGACCACCACGAGCGGGCTGGCGATAAAGATTGAGGAATAAGTGCCAAAGACCACGCCGATGATTAAAGTCAAAATAAAATACTTGACGGATTCGCCACCAAAAAAGAAGGTGGCTAAGAGTACCAAAAGCACGGTTAAAGAAGTGTTGATGGAGCGGACGATCGTCTGATTAACACTGCGGTTGGCCACTTCTTCAAAAGTTTCGCGAGGGAACTTGAGCAAATTTTCCCGGATACGATCAAACACCACAATAGTATCATGAACTGAAAAACCCAATACGGTCAGCAAGGCCGTCACAAACATGGTATCAACCTCTACGCCTTTGAAATGACCCAAGGCGGCAAAAACGCCCACTGGAATGGCCACGTCATGCAAAAGAGCGACAACCGCGCACACGCCATACTTCCAAGAACTGACCGGCCGCGAGACTTTGCGGAAAGCAAAAGCAATATAGATAACGATGGCCAGCATGACAAAAATCACGGCCAAAAAAGATTTTTTCTTCAGCTCCGCGCTGATGGTCGGGCCAATGGTTTCAAATCGTTTTTCGGTAATCACTTCTTGACCGCCGGTAGAGCTTAATTCGTTTAACGCGCTCACGACTTTCTGATGGGTCGGCTCGTCAATGTTTTTCATTTTTATAATCGCGCCGTTATCCCCCGTCGGCTCAACAATCACCTTTTCCACAATAGGCGCGAGTTTATTTTCAATCGTCTGATTATCCGGCCGAGCGCCGCTGTAGCCCACTTCCAAAAGCGAACCGCCGGTAAAATCCAAGCCGGGCTTCAAGCCCCACATCGCCAAGGAAACCAGACTCAAGCCAACCAAAATAATGGAAAGAATGAAAAAATAATTTCTATGTTGTATTAATTTGATGTTAGACATACGCGCGATTGAATTATGAATAATGAATTAGGAATTAGGGATGTGAACGATGAATTATGGCTTTTGAACTCTTAATGAGTCCGTTGATAATTTTATGTACTTTTATTGTTCGCTCCGCGATTTCATTAAATTTTTCGTTTGATACATATCCGACATCTCTGGCAATCAATAGTTGACTTTGTAATTCCGTAACCGAACCAAGGGCGATTGAATAGAATTGCGCTTTCTCTTTGTATGACCATCGGCTGAACCCTTCGGCTATATTTGAAGTTATTGATACCGCGCATCTTCTTACTTGACTTACTAAACCGAACATTTCTTCTTTTGGAAAATCTTTCGTAACTTTATAAATCATCAAAACCAACTTGTGCCCCTCTTTCCAAGCGTCAAGATCGGTAAACGATCTTATCGTGCCTGATTCATGATTCATAGTTCCTTATTCTTTTTTGGTTCCCAAAAACCACCACTCGTTTTTAACGAATGGGCTGAAGAAGTGTAAAAGAATACGGGTGACGGTGATGGCCGAAAACATACTGACCAAAACACCCAGAGCCAGAGTAAAAGCAAAGCCCTTGACCATGCTCGTGCCAAACCATATCAAAATAAAACACGTAATCAAACTGGAAGCGTTAGAGTCGCGAATAGAAAGCCAAGCGCGGGCAAAACCTTCGTTAAGGGCCTGGGTTAAAGACAAACCGCGGCGCAGTTCTTCTTTCGTGCGTTCAAAAATCAAAACGTTGGCATCCACCGCCATACCGACCGACAGAATGAAACCGGCAATACCGGAAAGCGTGAGGGTCACCGGTATCATTTTGAAGATGCTCAAAGAGATGGCAGTATAGAGCATCAAAGCAATCACAGCCAAAAGACCGGGCAAACGATACATTATAATCATAAATATGGCGACCGCCAAAAAGCCGATGAGACCGGCCCAAAGACTCTTGTGGAGTGATTCCACACCCAAACTTGCCCCGACTGTCTGCTGACTCACTAAAGTAATGGGCACAGGCAGGGCGCCGGCGTTCAAGCGCTGGGCCAACTGTTTGGCCGAAGCCACATTAAAATTGCCGGAAATAATCGCTTTGCCCTCGCGAATCGGCTCGTTGACCACCGGCACGCTAATTGGCTGACCGTCCAAAAAGATGGCCACGTATTTTTTAACATTGCGTTCGGTGATTTGGGCGAACAACTCTTTGCCCTCATCGTTAAATTCCAAAGACACGGTGGGCTCGCCCGAATTGGGATCAAACTGCACCGAAGCCCTGGTCAGCTGTTTGCCGGAAAGGCCGGTCGTCTGCCATTCTTCTTTGGGCGGCAATAAATCGCTTTCCTGAATTTTTTTTACCAATAGACGAGCAACATTATATTCCGGAGTTTTCTTTTCCTCTTCTTTATAAATAATATGGAAGCCAAATTCTGTTTCTACCGGCTGGGAAATTCCACCCGTCTTCAGGGCAAAAACCGCTTCTTCAAAAGGTTTAACCATCGCCCCCGGCCCAAACCAGCCCAGCTCGCCGCCGGAACTTCCGGCGCCCGGCTCGGTGGAATTGGTTTTGGCCAACTCAACAAAATTAGCCACCGTAACTTTTTTCCTCAAATCTTGAGCGGCCTGAAGAGCCGCTTCTTTGGTAAATTCTTTATCGCAATTTTTAGCGCCTTTGAAACAAATCAAAATGTGCCGCGCTTTTACTTCAGCCCCTTCGCGCGTGCCGATTTTCTTCAAAACATTATAGCCGGCAGGATTTTCCATCACATTGCTCACCGCGCCGTCCGCCACATATCTGGCCCATTTATAAAATTCCAAATTATTTTTTTCGCTGACAAAACCGATATCCCCGCCTTTTTCTTTGGTCGCGGCATCATCGCTGATTTCTTTAACGGCCGTGGCAAAATCCTTGCCGCCTCTTATATCTTTAAGCGCCAGGGAAGCCCTGACTTGAGCCGCTTTGTTTTGATCCGCCACCTGTTGTTTTTGTTCTTTGGTCAAAGTGGTGGGGGCGGCGGCGGTATTTTCTTCTTTAAATTCTAAAATCGGCGTCTCGCCAATCATCTTAATCGCTTCTTTAATATCTTTAACCCCGGCCAATTCTACCAGCACGCGCCAAGCTTCGCCGCTTCTGGTAGTCTGCACCACCGGTTCGGAAACTCCAAACGCATTAACGCGGCGTTCAATCACATCGCGCACGCCGGCCAAAGAGTCGGCTCGCTCGCCCACCGGAATTTGAGTGACATCCGCTTCATAAATCAAATGCGTGCCGCCCTGCAAATCCAAACCCAAATGATACGGCACGGTCCACGGAAATTGGCCGAGCTCTATGCCCGAACGTTTTTTAAACCAATCCGAAGAACGATTGTAGCCTTCGGGAAAGGCAAAAAATCCGGCCGCCAAAAATAAAATTATCACGCCAATCAGCCCGTAACGAATGCGGTTGCGGGACATGGCTCGCGTCACGCCAATATTTCTAATGCCCATATCTTTGAAATTTTTAATTTTGTAATTTTTAAACTTTAAACTATTATAAACTAAACTGGGGGACTTGACAAGTCCTGAAATTTGTGCTATACTAGATTGTTCCTGTTGAACCGGATATTAAGCTCAAAAGAGGCTAAATCGTTCCTTATCAACCAAGTCACGCAAGCCCCGCCCATACGGGACGGGGCAAGGAGGCAGTCATGCTCAAGACAGCAAAAGTGGCGTTCGCGGTGAGCGTTGGCGACTTCAATGCCTGCGGTTGCCCGTTCTGCGGCAGCAAAAACGGCCTGGCCAACGGTTTTGGCGGCGATGCCGTTCTCTGGTCCTGCGCACAGTGCCATCAGCCGTTCGTGGTTCTGGCCGCCGGTGTCGTCCGGTCCCCCATCCGGCTCTTCGTGGATGGACGGTGGGTCAACCCCGACCTGCGCGCGCACCCCCGGCGATTCCTGATCGTCACCGACCCCGCCGGCATCATCAAAACCGACGAACCGCCGGCCCAGGACATGTCCGATCGCTAAACCCTTTTTCACAAAAGAAAAGAGGTACGCCATGAAGAAGAACCTGGAGCACTTCCAGACCGAGCTCAAGACCGTCACGGCCAAGATTGACGAGCTGGTGGCGCGGTGCGGCGAGATCGAGAGCAAGATGACCGAGCCCACCGACGCCGAGTACGCGGAGTACGAGAAGCTGGGCCCGGAGATCGAGACGCTCAAGGAGCGGCAGAACCAGATCCTCATGCTCATCCACGCGAGCCGCTAGCAAGAAAGGAGAAGGAGATGAAAAACGTCATCGAGTACTTGAAATTAAAGATACTTGAAGCTGAAAACCAAATCCAGGCTCTGGTGGACGAACGCAAGAATGGATACCAGCACTGGTCGTCCGGACTGCAAAGCCACGACCAAAAAATCATGATGATCCAATCGAACGTCGTCAACCTCCAGAAGCTCCTTGACGAGGCGCTGAACGCCCAGCGTCGGCTGGACGCCTCAAAACGGCAGTAACCCAACCTGCCCAAACCCCATGAGGTCGCTAACCAAAGCGACCTCTTTTTTTTATTCGTATAATTCGTGGGCCGCGCCAAGCGGCCATTCGTGCAATCCTCTCGCTTATCCGCCTAAAATCCGTTAAAAAACTCGGGGGGCTTGACAGAAAGCCTTAATCTATGATATCCTCTCCACTAGCTCGTCAACCCCTAACCACGGAGCGTGCATGAAGGAGAAACCACCGGCCCAAGTAAATCGCATTGAGATCATCAAGACCGCTCATCAGATCAGCCGAAGTGACATCCCGACCCACCTGCAAGATGACCTGGCTACCAAGCTGGTTCGCTGGGTGCGGCAGTACGGCCACGAAGCTCTCGTTTGGACCGGCGACCCTTTTTGGACGGATCGCGAACTTGTCACCCATTGCGCGGCCGCGTTAAACTCCCTGGGAAAATCGGAAATAATTTCCCGCGAACTCAAAAACGATTCGCTCAACGACGGCGAACGGCACTGGCTCGGCGAGACGCTCCGTATTGCCAGTGAGAAAGACTACTAACCACGGCGTCTAAACAAACACCAACGGCAAAAGGAGCGTGAACGTGGCCAAGAAGACTAAGTCGCTCAAGCGAATGGAAAAAAAAGCCGAAGAACAGCGGGCAATTCTTGAGAGATTGCTCCCACAGGGGCGCCAACCATCAACCATCGGCTGGCGCCGAGCGTTTCACCCGCATAGCCGGCTTGAGATATTGCTGACCAAAAACACGGTGAGCGCCACTTTGCCGGACGAACTGTAACAGGAATTCAACACAAAGACCCTCTAACGTCACGTTAGAGGGTTTTATATTTTCTGTCATTCCCGACCACGATCGGGAATCCAGATATCGCCATTGTCATCCTGAGTGAAGCGAAGCGGAGCCGAAGGATCCCTTATGATCAAAAACCCGCAATAGATTCTTCGCTTTGCTCAGAATGACATTGCTGGATCCCCGCCTTCGCGAGGATGACAGACTAATTTTACGCTTACTCAATTATATCCGAGGCGTTGAGGTAGCCGGATTTGAAAGCGTGTTTTAACTGCTTTAAAAACTCCAGCCCGTCTTTGGGATACAACTGCTCGGGCGTACTGCCGGTATAATTCCGAACACCTTCTCTTTCCAAATTCGCCACCAAGTTGACATCGCCTTCGCAGATTGCTTTATCCCCGGCCAAATTACAAACCGCAATCACGCTCTGGGTGCCGTCGCTGTCTAATTTATAGATTTCTACTTTTTTCATATTAATTATTCTTCTAAACCAAACTGCGGGTCAAAATCTATTGGCACACAGCCTTCTTTTATAATCGCTTTGGCGATGTTTTCAATCCTGAACAAACAGGCTCTGGCGGATTTTTCACCAACCAATTTGGTTAGAGCGCCGCGTAATTCTTTTTGCGACGCCGGATCAACCAAAAAACGCTCAAAACCATCAATTATCTCCGGCGATAACTTTTCGTCGGCCACTTCAGCCTGGCTATAACGCGAATCAAACGGGTGAACGTTTTCATCTTTTAAACTTAAACCATTGTCTATGGCAAACAACTTGTCGTCTTTGGCCAAAAAATTGCCCAGATTTCGGTCGGCGCTCCAAATAATATAATCAAATACCCAAAGTTTTATAAAACCTTCTCTGTTTTTATCCCAATCTTCTTGGGACATCAGCCAACCGTCCTTGCCGTCACTCACAAACCTCTGAAAACTGCCCACCTCGCCGTCAAAAGCGCGGATTACGGTCGGTGGCACCACATCTAACCCTAGAGCGTGACTAACTAAATAGGCCGCGCGCTCGCGTTTGAAATAAGTGCCAACCTCAATGCCGCCGGCCAAGTCTTTGTTCTCGCCCTTTTTGGGTTTAAAAATACCTTTTCCGTCATTTTCCAATCCATATAAAAAAACCGCATTTTTATTATCCCCCTCCAACCAGCCGCCGGACACCTTCGCCCTCGTTTCCAAAATTCTTTCGATCTCGTCATTGTCCGGCACTTCTTCTGGTTTCTCAACTTCCGGCACCGACAATGGCAGCATTTCCGGCTGACGCGAGTGTTTAAATTTTTCTAAAAATCCAAACATAGCATTTATGATACGAATTTGCAAATACCAGTATACGAATCTACAAATATAATTCGTGATATTCGTAGATTTGTATATTTTATTCGTTGATTCGTATCGTCTTAATTATTTATCAACCACTGGCTAAGTTCCTCCAGCGCCGGCCGGCGCATGGAAACAAAATGTTTTTCTTCCTCGGTCATTTCGCCGCGGGTTTTGGTAAATCCTTCGGGGATAAAAATCGGATCCCAGCCAAAATCCGTGCTACCGCGCGGCGCCGGGGCGATTGTCCCCTTCATTATACCAGAAAAAACCCTTACGCCATCCTGATTACACAAACCAAACTGCACTTCGGCTACCGCGCTTCTGTCTTTATACCCATTCAGCAGGCGGCAAAGACCGTCGTTGCCCAAGGTATGCAAAAACCATTTAATAAGCGGGCCGGGCAATTTATCCAAAGCGTTAAAAACCAACGACACATCTTCAACCAAAACCGGTTTTTTAACCACTTCAAAAGCGCGGCGCGCCTTGTCTTCAATAATTTCACGCAAATTCAACGACTGAATTTCCGGCAAATCCAATTTATAATGCTCTACGGGCAACTTAAAAAAATTGCTCAAATATTTGGCCTTAGCCTGATTGCCGGTGATAAATATTAACGGCTCCATATTTAATTTCGGATTTCGTGCTTAGGATTTAGGATTTCAAAGGATGCTCCAGTGCCACCACTCGGGCGCGAAATTTTCAAAACCAACTTGAGTTAAAACTTTTTTGAGTAGACGCCGGTTTTTTGGCATAAGGTACATAAGCGGGTACTTTTTTTAAAGAATATATTTAAGTTTTCGTT
>CAZQSS010000043.1:0-7362 GCA_964596405.1 uncultured Gammaproteobacteria bacterium
GTGAACGAATCTACAAATTTGATTCGTGATATTCGCAGATTTGTATATTATATTTGTTGATTCGTATCATTTTAATTCCATTATTTTGCCTAACGGCTCAACCAGCTGTTGCCAATCCATGCCCGCTTCGTCTTTGGCATATAAATCATGAAATGTAACATTGTAACCTTGGCGCCAATTGCCCTGGTCAATGCCGACCGGCGTCCATTTTTTCAGTTCAAAATGGGCCAAATTGGGCTTAATTTTTTCATCCTGAACAATCAATCCATCAACCGGGCGCGGTAAATATTTATGCAATTCGCTCACATAGTCGCCCACGCAAAATCCGCAGGTTTCGCCGGTTTCCCGATTAGCAATATTGGGGATAAAAATAATTTTCGCTTGAGTTTTTTCCATAACCTCTTTCATGCCTTCCACCAATAAACTGGGAATAATGCTGGTGTACAAATCGCCCGAACCCAAAATTACAAAATCCGCTTCTCTTATAGCCTCTTCGACCTGTGGCAATAATTTGCCCGGCGGGTCCAGCCATAATCTTTTTTTCTTCAGATGACAGTCGTATTGCGGTATATCAATATTAGTTTCGCCTTTTACAATCAAACCATTTTCCAACTCGGCGCAAAGCTGGGTCAAATCCAAAGTAACGGGCAAGACCCGGCCCTGAACTTTTAAAATCTGCGACAAGCCATCAACCGCTTTCAACCAACTGCCGCTTTGTTGATAAAGAAAAGTCAAAAGCAAATTGCCGGCATTGTGTCCTTTCAGCTCCCCCTCGCTAAAACGATTGGAATAAAAAATTTCCCTCAACTCCAAGTAGGGATACGGCGAAAGAGCGAGGGTGGCGCGCAGGAGATCGCCGACCGGCAGGATATTAAACTTTTCGCGCAAAATACCCGATGACCCGCCGCTGTCGGAAACCGAAACCACCGAAGTAATTTCTACTTGCGGCAAAAAATGTTTCAAAGCGCGCAGGGTACACGATTGCCCGTTACCGCCGCCAATAGTCACAACTTTCATAAGTAATACGAATTACAAATCATTACTCCACTGTGACTGATTTCGCCAAGTTCCTCGGCCGGTCCACGTCCCGGCCGCAGAGGACGGCCATATGATAGGCCAAAAGATGGAGGGGAATAACCGCCAAAAGCGGCTCTAAAAAATGAATGGTCGGCGGCACATAAATTATGTCTTCGGCAATTTCTTTAGCTTTGGTGTCACCCTCAGTGGCCACCAAAATTATTTTGCCCCGACGGGCCTTAATCTCTTCCAAATTATTCATCATCTTGTCATAAAGGGCGTCTTGTAGGGCAATCCCCACCACCGGACAGTTTTCATCAATCAAAGCGATGGGGCCGTGTTTGAGTTCGCCGGCGGCCACGCCCTCGGCGTGAATATAAGATACTTCTTTGAGCTTGAGCGCCCCTTCCAAGGCTACCGGGAAATTAAACCCCCGGCCAATAAAATAAAAATTTTGGTATTTTTGATACTTTTCCGCAATTTTTTTAATCGCCTCGCTTTGTTCCAAAACTTTTTTCATCTTATCCGGTAATTCCATAATCTGGCCGATAATCTCTTGCCCCTTGACCAAAGAAAGATTGTGCAAGCGACCCAATTCCAAACCTAAAATAGATAAAACCGCCAACTGATTGATAAAAGCTTTGGTAGAGGCCACGGCCAACTCCGGTCCGGCGTGAATGTAGACGCCGCGGCCGGCTTCGCGGGCGATAGTTGAGCCCACCACATTGACCACACCCATAACCGTCGCGCCTTTTTGCCGGGCCTCGCGCATGGCCGCCAAAGTATCGGCGGTCTCGCCAGACTGGCTCACCGCCACCATCAAAGTGCCTGGTGGCAAGACCGGATCGCGATACCGAAACTCCGAGGCAATCTCGGCGCTTACGGTAATATCGGATAGCTGTTCAATAATATATTTACCGGCCAGGCAGGCGTAATAGGCTGTACCGCAGCCGACCAAAACCACATTTTTTATTTCGCGCAACTGTTCTTCGGTCAGATTCAAACCGCCCAAATGAGCCGTGCCTTCGTTGAACAACAGGCGGCCGCGCCAGGCATCCTGAAAAGTCAGCGGCTCTTCAAAAATTTCTTTGAGCATAAAATGCGGAAAGCCGCCTTTTTGCGCCTGGGATTCGCTCCACTCAATTTCTTCAACCGTTTTTTTGACTTCTTTGTCTTTTAAATTAAAAATCTGAAACTTGTCCGGCAGAATTTCTAACACCTCGCCGTCATCCAAGTAAACCACTTTTTTAGTGTAGGGCAAAAGCGGCGAGGCGTCCGAGGCAATAAAAAAACCGTCGTCGGTCACGCCCAAAACCAAGGGGCTGCCGCGACGGGCGCAGACAATTTTTTGCGGCTCATCGGCCGAAACCACGGCCACGCCGTAAGTGCCGACCACCAATCCCAACGAACGTTCCAAAGCAACGCGCAGATTGCCGCCGCCGTTTTCCGTCGGCAGTTTGTAAAAATGATCCACTAAATGCGCCAGCACTTCGCTGTCGGTTTCCGAGACAAATTTGTGGCGCGCTAAAAATTTTTCTTTGAGTTCGCGATAATTTTCAATAATGCCATTATGTACCACCGCAATCCGGCCATCGCAAGAAAAATGCGGATGGGCGTTGGCCTCGGTCACCTGGCCATGCGTGGCCCAGCGCGTATGGGCAATACCCACGCCGCCGGCAATGTTGTGGCCTTTAAGTTTTTCCACCAAAGCGTCAATCCGGCCCACGGCTTTGGCGGATTCCAACTGGCCGCGCGAACCGATTACAACTAGGCCGGCGCTATCATAGCCACGGTACTCCAGCCGCCGCAAACCGTTGACTAAAATCGGCACGGCGTTTTCTTTTCCCAAATAACCGATAATTCCGCACATATCTTTTTAAATCCTAAATACTAAATCCGAAATCTCAAACAATATCAAAATCCAAATTTTCTAAATTTTAAACCGTTTCGAATTTTTGATTTTGAGCATTTGAGTTTGTTTCGGATTTCGTGCTTCGAATTTAGGATTTAAAAGCCTGTTCCCACCTCAAATGCCTTCAAATTATCCTCAAGCCCCAATTTCTTGCCCAACTTGCTTTTAATTTCATTCCGGATTTCTTCTGTTTTGATAATTTTTTTATCGGCCAAAATCTTGGCTAAAATTCCCAACGTCAGCATATTATAGGTATGAGCCGGCAATTTATTTTCCTTCAGCAATTCTTTGTGCGGCTCCGTTTCCAAGACTTGTTGGGTCTGGGAAATTAATTTGGCCACGCGCGGCCGGGCCGACTCGGCCATTAAAATCAACAAATCCGGTCGGTTAAACCGCGGATAAACTATTTTTTTATTGCTGACCTGAATATAAGCCAAGGACATGCCGCCGCGTTGCTCCAAGCCGTAATTAGGCACAAAGCTGACTTCCAGACCGGCCTTAAACAAAGCCTGCGTTAAAATATAAGCCAAGGATTGCACACCCTGCCCGCCTTCGCCGGCTATCAATATCTTATATACCGTCTGTGCTTGTTTCATAGTCAATCACTAAAAATGTTTTATCAAATTCGGAAGAGGAATAAGGAATTATGAATTAAGAATGAGGGAAATGCGATATAATCCATTATTCCTGATTCCTAATTCCTGATTCGTGTGAGATTTCCCCCACCGGAAAATTGGAAATTAGATTCTTTTGTAAAAAATCCGTCGTTTCTTTGCCACGGGTCTTCCAATTGGTCGGGCAGTTAGATAACACTTCCACCAAAGAAAAATGGCCGGCCAGTTGCGCTGCCAAGGCCTTCTTCATCATTTCTCTAACCTGATTGATGTCGTTAATCGCGCCGCGAGCCACGTAAGCGCCCTCACCGGCCACTTCACTCACCAATTTAACCCCGTCTAAAAACCGGCCGATTTTGCCGCTCGGCGTGGTGTCGGTTTTTTGGCCGGTAAAAGTAGTGGGCGCCTGCTGGCCGCCGGTCATGCCGTAAACCGTATTGTTGACTACGATCACGGTCACCGGTTCGTCGCGCAAAGCCGCGTGTAAAATATATTGCAGACCGATGGCATAGGCGCCGCCGTCGCCGGTATAGGCCAAAACCAGGGCGTCTTTGTTGCCGCGTTTAAAACCCATCATGGTGGGCGTTACCCGGCCATGGTGCGTATGAAAAGTATTGATATCCAAAGAATTGATGGCTAAGAGAGAACAGCCGATATCCAAACCCAAAACCGCCTTCTCTCTTAAAGAAAGCTCCCCCAAAACTCTTTCCAGCGCCATCAAAATCATGGGATGTCCGCAACCGGCGCAAAATTTTGCCGCTTGAAATTTTTTTTCAATCATACCTCTACTAAAATAATCTCGCAATCTTCCAATCTTTTAATCTTATTAAAAAGCCCAAGATTATAAGACTGAAAGATTAAAAATCAAGAAACGCTAGTTTTAACAAACTTAATAATCTCCTCGACCTCAATGCCCAAAGCCGGCCGCAAATAATGCTCCACCGGCCGCGCCACTTCCAAATTGGCTTTGACCATTCTCTCCAGTTGTCCTAAGCTGGATTCAATCACAATAATCTTTTTCGCTTTTTTTGCTAATTGATTCAATTGTTTTTTGGGAAACGGATTTAAAGTAATCGGCCGAAATAAACCGGCCTTGATTTTTTGCGCGCGCAAAACATCCACCGCAACTTTCCCTGCCGCGCCGACCAGGCCGTGGGCCACAATCAAAACCCGCGCGTCAGCGGTTTTATATGATTCCGCTTCCGTTACTTTTTTGGCCATCGCTTCAAAATCTTTAGCGTCATCGGTGACTTTTTTAAACAAATCTTCTTCAAAAGTATAAATATTGGGCAAGTGAACATCGGCGCCCAATTTGACCAATGGTTTGTTTTGCGGTTTTTCTTTAACCTCGGGTGTCTCTACACCTGTGCGGGTTTTCATTAAAAATCCGTCAGTCAAAACCAAAGTCGGAAAGCGATATTTCCAGGCATTCTGAAACGCTTTGACGGTGTGTTCATACAATTCGTCCAGATTAGACGGCGAATAAACCAATCGCATGCCTTCGCCGTTGCCGCCGTAAATGGCCAAATTAACTTCCTGTTGAGAATAGATAACCGTGCCCGAAGACGGCCCGCCGCGCTGAATAATCACCGCCACAAACGGCACGCGCATGGCCTCGGCCATCACCAAAGCGTCTTGCATCAAAATTGTGCCCGGGCCAGCGGTGGCGGTAAAAGCCAAACGGCCCGAGAGGACAGCCCCAACCACGGCAAAACCGGCCGCTATTTCATCTTCAGTCTGTAAAAAACCCAACCGCGGCTCGCGATCGGCCTCGCGCGCCCATAAAGACAAAAGCTCGGTACCCGGCGTAATGGGGTAACCAAAAAAATAGTCAGCGCCCACCGCCAGCGCCGCCTTAATCACGGTTTCTGATCCGGTTAAAAAATGTTTGTTTTTCATAGCAAACTCTCCGCCAGTAAAAGCTCCTCCGGCGTGTTAATGCCCACGCACTCTTTAGAATCAATCTTAATGGAATTGATTTTGTGACCCTGCTCCATGGCTAATTTTACCAAATCCGTCAGGTAATATTCACCCTGCACATTTTTGTTGTCCAGTTTTCCCAAATTTTGGCACAACCACCGGCCGTCAAAAATATACAGACCCGGATTCACCTCTTTAATTTCCAACTCTTGTGGCGAACAGTCCTTTTTTTCCCGGATAGCGATAATCTCTCCGGCATCATCCCGGATAATGCGGCCAAAGTTATAAAAAGATTTGCGCCAGTCTTCAAAATCTTTCACGGCGGTGGTAAACAAAGTTAAAACCGAAGAGTCCTCTTCTTTAAAAGTGGCCAGCTTGGCCACAGTCTCCGGCGCAATCAAGGGCATGTCGCCGTAAAGGACAATAATTTTTTTTGTTTTGTTTTCAAAATGCGATTTGGCCGCGGCCACGGCATGCCCCGTGCCCAACTGCTCGCTCTGGACGGCGTAATCACAACTCTCGCCCAAAGTTTCCTGAACCAAATTATGTTCGTTGCAAACCACCACCACTGGTTTTTTCACCAGGCCGGATTTTTTTACCGAATCCACCAAACAAGAAATAATCGGCCGGCCTTTGACGGTCCGCAAAACCTTGGGCAGATCCCCGCCCATCCGTTTGCCTTTGCCGGCAGCAAGAATGATTACAGTGAATTCACTATTTAACATATTTCTTAAAAATCTCAAACTCCGAATCCGAAACAAACTATTCTCAAGTTCAAATTTCAAATGCCAAAGCTCAAATCAATGCCCAAAATCTAAATTTCAAATTTTTGACATTGAGAATTTCACCCGCCCGCGGGCGGATTGATTTGACATTTGGATTTTGAAATTTGGAATTTATTGTCAATAACTCGTCGCGTGTACAACAGTAAGATAGTCTTGAATTTCTTTAAAATTATCAAAATTTAACAGATTGACCTGGCGATAATGACCGACCCGAATATCCGGCCGGCGTTTGACCACCGGCACGATGAACGGATATTTTTCTTTGACCTTGGTCATATCGGCCAAGTCGTGCGAGATCCAAAAAGTTTTATCTTCAGGTTTGATACCCAACTCTTCAACCATCTCTAAACGATTTTTGTTGCTGTAATGAACTTTATTAAAATAATCCATAATGCCGGCGCTTTCGGCTTTTTCTTTTTGATATTCCGGCTCGCCGCGCAAGACCAAAACCATGGGCGCGTTAATACTGACCATCCGATTTAAAAAATCTTCCGCGTCCGGAAACAAAAAATCCCGGCCGCGCGTTTTTACTTCTTCCATCTGCCGCACCACCTCTTCGGGCTCGGCTTTGAGATAATCTTTGACAATCTCCACGTGCTTTTTGGGATTATAAGACGGCCGGCCAGCTTCATCATAATGCGCCTGCGGATAGGTCTGCCAAAAAATATCCATGGGCACGCCGTTTTTTTCCATCAAAGTCGCCCACTCATATTTAATCTGCGAGGTGTTAAATAAAGTATGATCAAACTCAATTAAGATGTTGGATATTGGCATAGAGACGATACGAATCAACGAATACAATATACAAATCTACGAATTTTACGAATCGCATTTGTAGATTCGTATACAAAATTTGTAGATTAGTATCATCTCTAATATTATCGCAAAAGGCTTATTTGGTCAAGGAACGCCCTTATTTAAGCCAAAAAATGAGATTTTCGCTAATTCTAGCGAAGCTATGTCTCTTGACAAGATTCTTAAAATGTGCTATACTAATTTGTTCTGACAATGACTAGCTGTACCTCAAGGCTAAATAAGCTCAAAAAGAACGTTCCTTAGACAAACAATTCACGAGGAGGTCAGATCATGGCAACCCTGGATGCTTCGGTTCGGC
>CAZQSS010000044.1:0-6448 GCA_964596405.1 uncultured Gammaproteobacteria bacterium
CTTTTTGCCCGCCCGAGCGTTCAGTTTCGGTTCTGCCGCGCGAAGCGCGGCAATCAGTCGGGATTTTGTTCAAAATGAGTTCTGACTTTTTCCAACAAACACCACCAAATTAAAAGCGCTTTTAGGCGCTTTTAATTTGGTGGTCCAGGTGGGACTCGAACCCACATGCCTTTTGGGCGCAACATTTTAAGTGTTGTGCGTATACCAATTCCGCCACTGGACCTTATTTTTTAACGCCCTCATTTTAACACAAAAATCCTAGCCTGACAAGCATGATGTCTACGAATTACAAATACTTACGAATTTACAAATATATCAATTCAATTTGTATATTTGTATCGCATTTGTAATTTGTAGATCAAGAATCAGCGTTTCTTGGCAAACCAGGCTAATAATTTATCTGCCGGCAGAGTGTTTAAAACGTCATCTTTAGTCGCCCAACCGCGGCGGGCGGTGCCAATCCCCAACTCCAGATATTTCAGATGTTCGGGGTGGTGAGCATCAGTATCAATGACAATTTTAACGCCGGCCGCAATCGCCTGCCGCACATGGATATCGCGCAAATCCATTCGGTCCGGAAAACAATCCAACTCCAAAGCCACATTATTCTTTTTGGCGGCTTTGATAATCGCCTCCATATCCAATTCATAGGCCTCGCGGCGTTGAATCAATCGGCCGGTGGGATGGAACAAGATATTAACCAGCGGATGCTCCAGGGCGCGGATGATGCGTTTGGTCATCTCGATCTTGCCCATTCTAAAAGACGAATGGACGGCCACACTGACAATGTCTAATTTTCGCAAAGCCGCGTCAGCAATATCCAAACTCCCGTCTTTATTGATATTTACTTCGGCGCTCTTTAAAATTTGAAACTTAAAACTTGAAGCTTGAAGCTTTTTGTTGAGCCGATCAATTTCTTTTCCCTGTTCGGCCAACCGCTTTTCATCCAAGCCGTGGACCATAGCCAACGACCGGGTGTGATCGGTGATGGCAATATATTCCAAACCCAGCTTTCGCGCTGCCACGGCCATTTCTTCAATTGAAGTCGCGCCATCAGTCCAATTGGTGGTGGTTTGCAAATCACCTTTGAGAGAACCATAAGGAATGAGTTTGGGCAGACGATGTTTTTGCGCCGCTTCCAACTCGCCGCTATCGGTGCGCAACTCCGGCTCAATATAATCCAAACCCAGGGCGCGGTAGATTTCTTCTTCGCTCCGGCCGGTGATTCTTTTTGAACCACGAAAAAGACCATATTCGTTTAATTTTAAACCGCGCGCCATGGCCCGTTCGCGCATTTTGATATTGTGGGCTTTGTCGCCGGTAAAATACTGCAGAGCCGCGCCAAAAGATTCTTCGGGTACCACGCGCAAATCCGCTTCCAAACCGACCTTGAGTCGCACCGTAGAACGGGTCGGCCCCCGGCTTTGAATACTTTCCACTTCGGGCAGATGGGTAAAAACCTCCATGACTTTTTTGGAATCTTGGGCCATGGCTAAAATATCAATGTCCCCGATTGTTTCTTGTTGGCGGCGAATAGAGCCGGCCACCACCACTTCTTTCACGCCCGGCGCTTTTTTCAGCGTTTCTTCAATCTCCCGAGCCAAAGGCAAAATATAACCCAAAATCACCCGACCGGTTTCTTTTTTCAAAAATTTCAGCCCGCGCAATAAATTCTCTTCGCTCCGGCGGCCAAAATGTTCCAGCCGGCCGACTTTTCCGGTCTGAATCGCTTTTTCCAAATCCTTAACATTTTTAATTTTTAATTTTTGATAAAGTTCCTTAATCCGTTTGGGACCCAAGCCTTCCACCGCCTTAAGGCCGGCAATATCCACCGGCATTTCTTTTTTTAATTTATCATAATATCTAATTCGGCCTTTTTTAATGTATTCCTCAATTTTTTCCGCCAAGCTCACGCCCACGCCCGGGATTTCTTCCAACGCTTTAAGACCGCCCCGTTTGTAGGTTTCTTTTACATCCTCCCCCAGAGAATCAATCACCTCGGCCGCCCGTTCATAGGCCTGCGGCTTAAAAGGCACATTATCCGCTTCCAGGATAATGGCGATTTCTTTAAAAATTTTAGCGATTTCTTGATTCATATGAGTATCCTCTTACCATCTTATAGCCTTTTTTTTCCCGACGCAAGGTCGGGATCCCGACTTCATTATAATTATATAATCGTGCGTCGGGATATTTTTGACATTCTCCTCAAAATTAACTATAATTCTATTGAAATGGGCCTATAGTACAGTGGCTAGTACACCGCATTTGCAATGCGGAAACGTGAGTCCGATTCTCACTGGGTCCACCATAATCCACAATAAGCTATTTTAATTTACACATATCTATGAAAATAGGAATTATATTACAATCAAACAAGCCAGAACGTGTTTGGAACACCTTTCGTTTTGGCATAACATCCCTAAAAGCAAACCATCAAGTAAAAGTCTTCTTAATGAACGAGGGGTCGGAACTTGATACTGTTCCCGACTCAGACAATTTTGACATCTCTCATAAAGTTGCTGAATACAAGAATTTGAAGGGAGAACTTTACGCTTGTGGCACTTGTTTGAAAATTCGTCAAAAAGAAGAAACTAAAATCTGTCCTGTGTCTACAATGACGGATTTACTCAAGATGGTTGAAGAAAGCGACAAAGTGTTGGTGTTTGGATAATCAATGCCGGCCATTTGTGTAATTCGTTTATAATTTGGTCCCAGCTGACGCGCGCAAAATCCACCAAATTATTGCTTTGTGCGGCAACGGCGAAAGAAAACTCTGACTTCCAATCAAAAACTTTCTAATCTAAAGAAGAGGCGGTGAAAAACCCGCCTCTTCTCCTTTTTATCCATCATCACAACAATGGACGACCGTCCATCGCTGTGATAAACCGAAATTTTAAAAAACCCACCCTAGTTAAAGAGTGGGTTTGAGTTTTACTTGGGAATTTTGTATCCCAGTTCGCGAGCCAAATCTTCGGCTTCTTTGATCATGGCGCCGAGCGAAATCTCAAGCGCCTCAGACCAAAACCGCGGCTCAGTCAAATCAATCCTAAAAGGTTTTAGCAATTTGGACAACGGCTGGCTTCGGCCGGCGCGCAAAAAATTCAGATAAAGCGGCTCAAACCGGCGACCCAAACGCTTTTGTTGAGCGTAAAGACCGTGGGTTAAAAGCTCGCCAAAGGCGTAACTGTAAAGATAGAATGGTTCATAAAAACGCGGAATATATGAATCAAACAATCTGTCGCCGGCTCCGTCATAGTTGAACAACGCGCCTTCTTTGCCGTAAAACATTTTGAGGGTATCAAGCCAAAGAACGCAAAGCTCATCACCGGTAAACCACTTTTTTGTTTCATAGAGCCGACGCTCAAACGTGGACAAACAAATCTGGTGGACAACGGTATTTATTGATTCTTCAATCTGTTCAATCAGCAGCCTGAAAAGAAGACGCTTGTTACCCTGTTCAATTACATTCTTTCTTAAATAGTTGAACGTCAAAAGCTCGCCAAAAGCTGAAGCCGTCTCTTCCAGCACCAAGGGCGGCTCAATCAGCAGAGGGCCTTGGGCTTCACCCGCCAAAAGGCCTCTGGTGGCATGACCCAGCTCATGCGCTAAAGTTAAGACATCATCGTGTGATCCGTCATAATTCAAGAAAGTAAACGATATGGGCCGTCGCCCCGGCAGAACAGTTGAACAATTATAAGGACCATAAGCCTTACCCACCCGATCCGTGGCGTCAATCCGTCTGGACTTAATTATCTCACGAATTAAATTAGCCAAAGTCGGACTAAAACTTTCATAAGCCGCCAAAACCGTCTCGCGCGCCTCGGCAAAAGGCACGAGCCGCGTCCGCTTCATCCCCTTAAGCGCCGGCGTGGCACAACGATCGTTCCATAACAAGCTTTTTTTACGCAAAAGCGTTTTCTTCAAATGGAAATAACGCCGAACCAATGGAATGCCTTCGTCTTGCACCACTCGGTGGAGCGTTTCAACCATGGCATCGGTTAAGCCGTTCCTCTCATTCCTTTCGGTCAAAGCATTGGCATAACCGCGCTCTTTGTCTTCAATCGCCTTGACGTTAATGACCACGTTTAGCGTTTGGGTGGCGTATTTTTTTAAGGCTTCAGAAAATTCCTGACCCTCAAAATTCAAAGCGTCTTCCATCTCGTCAAAAAACTCTACCCAGGCATCAGAACCAAAGGGCAAACGCTTAGTTATTGCCGCTTCTACGTCTTCCTTTAAAAAATGCGACCTGGCCCGACGAATCTGTTCTAACCAAAAACTGTAACGCGCCACGGTCTGATCAAAAAGAGACAACTGTTTGAGCTTTGCCATGGACAACGCCGAAACCTCAATAAAAAAGAAACTTAGAAACTCGCCGTAGACCCTGCCCACTGTCTCGTCAACCAGGGCGGATTTGATTTTGACCGCTTCATTTTTTACATCCAAACTCTTAATCAAGACAAAGTAATTTAAGAGTTTTTGCGTTACCATTTCAATTCTTTCAAAATCGCGGATGGCTTCGCCCAGATGTTCGTCCAAACGTCCTTTGTAAGTAAGGCGAAAAGCCTCGCCCAGCCGCTTGAGGGAATTCAGATCACTTTCAATTTTCGGATCGTTCGGTCCCGCATAAAAACAGCTCAAATCCCAAGACACTTTCTCAACGCCGGTTTTCAATCGCTTCTTAGTCACTGTGGCCTCCCCTGCCCCGTTATTGCGGGGCTTGTCCTCCGTAGTCCGCCAGCTGGCGGACGAAGGAGGATTGTTTGTGTTTTTAAAGATCAATTGGTACTTAACTTTTATCATCTTTTAGGCATGGAGTCAAATAAACCAACCTTTGACAAATTTCCCACTTTCTACTATAATATTAAATGTTATTTATGTGGGCCGAGGTAGCTCAGTGGTAGAGCGAAGGACTGAAAATCCTTGCGTCGGGAGTCCGATTCTCCCCCTCGGCAATTTAGAACCTGTTCGTTATTCAATGGACGGGTTTTAAAATACCCCATCTTTACTTAAAGCCAAAAATCGGGTAAGATTTTAGTGTCTACCGGGGCGTAGCTCAGCCCCGACGCAAGGTCGGGGTCCCAACCGCACGCGTCGGGATTGGCTAGAGCGCCTGCGGCGCCTGCCCGCCGAGTATCTGTCCGGTCTGTCGGGGTATAGCTCAGCTGGCTAGAGCGCCTGCTTTGGGAGCAGGAGGCCGTCGGTTCAAGTCCGACTACCCCGACAGACCTGAGAGAGGCGGGGGAGCAGGAGGCCGGAGGTTCGAGTCCTCTCGCCCCGATATTAATTAACTCAACCTTAATCTTAAATTTTATGTCAGAAAGAGAATCTCTTAGACCTAAAACCGAGCTTGATTTGGCCAATGAAATGGATCCAAACCTGGCCGCTTTGGCTTGGGAAAATTTTTTAAAACGAATTGACAATGGTGAGCCTGAGGGTAAGGCCCGCACTCTTCTTTCGGAAGAATTAGAACTTTTTAGCAAGGAAGCGGGTAAAAATCCCAATATCAGCGCTCTTCTTTTAGATAATAACGCGCAAGAGAGCGCGTCTGAATTGAAAAAATATTTAGTGGGCAAACTGTTACCGCGTGAATCACGTTTTGTTAAAAAAGATCTTCCTCATCTTGATAAAGAAATGAACCCTATTCCTCAACCGAAAAAAAGAAAAGCGGAAGAAAAAGCCGAATAGGTCTTATTCTGTTGATCCGGGCGGGTATAGTATAATGGCTATTATGACTCTCTTCCAAGGAGTAGATGCGGGTCCGATTCCCGCTACCCGCTTATAAAATTATAGATGGATTCGCCCCGTCATGCGACGGGGCGCCAGGTCGGATGACCGGGCGACTCCCCTTACCCGCTCCAAATGTTAATTATCCTTGGGAACAAAAATATTTAAATTGTAACTGTTTGCCGGCAAACGAATTTTTTGCTATACTGATGATTAATGAAGACTAATTAATATGAAAAAGAACACGCGAACCGTAATACTGGCTCTGAGTTTTTCCATAATTTTAGGGCTTACTGCTTCTTCAATTGGCGCCGCCGGCCAAACCTCCAACAAAGAAACGAGAGCGGAAAAGGCGGCGTTAAACGCGGCGCAAAAAGAATACACACGGGCGATTCAGGCGGCCGGCAAAACATACACTGGGGCCGTTAAAGCGTCCAATGCCGAATACCAAAACGCGTTAAAAGCGGCTACAAAAGACCTGCAGATAGCGAGAAAGACCGTCGTGGCAAGTAATCTTGCCGAAGCCAAGGTGGCTTATAAAAAAACCAAGGAAGAGGCTCAAGCAAAATTAAAAACCGCCAAACAAACGGCGCTTGATGCCATGAAAACGGCCAAAAAGGCCGCTAAAAACAAATTTGAAAAGGCAAAAGCGGCGACGCGGCCATCGGCAACAGCTCCTTACACTATCGTCTTTACTGTCCAAGTCCCTGAAAACACTCCCAAC
>CAZQSS010000045.1:0-6291 GCA_964596405.1 uncultured Gammaproteobacteria bacterium
GTGGATATCGACTTTTTATCCCCGTAAAAAGCAACCGCGAAGGTTGACGCTTACCGGATTTTTAAGTATACTTTGAGAGGATTGAATAATTTATTTTTTGTCATTCCCGACCACGATCGAGAATCCAGCCTGCCTACCGGTCAGGCAGGCGATTATGCGACTGGATCCCCGTTCCCCGCTTTCGCGAGGACAAGCTTCACGGGGATGACATTGTGTGGAGTTGTTCAACGGTCTAATCTTTACAATTAGCATATTAACATTTTTTAATTATGCATACGCAAAAACTCAAGAAATTTGACCCAAAAATCTTTACTTCTATTGAGTGCGAAAAAACACGCCAAGAAGAAGGATTGGAAATGATCCCTTCGGAAAACTTTGTCTCCCCGGCGGTTTTGGAGGCCTTGGGATCGGTGCTGACCAATAAATACTCCGAGGGCTACCCGGGCAAGCGCTATTATGGCGGCTGCCATTTTATTGATGAGGTGGAACAATTGGCCATTGATCGCGCTAAAAAACTTTTTGGCGCCGAGCATGTCAACGTCCAGCCTCTTTCGGGCGCGCCGGCCAACATCGCCGTTTATTTTGGCTTGCTCAAACAGGGCGATACGATTTTGGGCATGGATTTATCGCACGGCGGCCACCTTTCGCACGGCCATCCGGTCACTTACATGGCCAAAATTTTTAACTTTGTCCGTTATAAAACCGACAAGGCCGGTAATATTGATTTAAACAATTTGCGCCAGATGGCCCTGGAACACAAACCCAAAATGATTTTAGTCGGCTACTCCGCTTACTCGCGCGAAATTGATTATCCGGCTATTCAAAAAATCGCCGATGAAGTGGGTGCCCTGACCATGGCTGATATTGCCCACATTGCCGGACTGATTGCCGCCGGCGAAATGAACAACCCGGTGCCGATTTTTGATGTGGTGACCACTACCACCCACAAAACCCTGCGCGGGCCCAGGGGGGGCATGATTATGTGCAAACAAAAGTGGGCCAAGGCGATTGATTCGGCTGTCTTCCCGGGTTTGCAGGGCGGGCCGCACGAAAACAACATCGCCGCCAAAGCCGTGGCGTTTAAAGAAGCTTTGGAACCGGCTTTTAAAAAATATGCCAAACAAATTAAAAAGAACGCCAAAATACTGGAAACGGAATTTAACAAACGCGGCTACAAACTTTGTTTTGGCGGCACGGACAATCACCTGCTCTTGATTGATGTCACGCCCAAAGGCGTCTCGGGCAAAGTCGCCCAAATCGCGCTAGACAAGGCCGGCATTACAGTTAACAAAAATATGATTCCGGATGACACTCGCTCACCCATGGACCCATCGGGTATCCGTTTGGGCACGCCGGCCATAACCACCCGCGGTATGAAAGAAAAAGAAATGAAAATCATTGCCGGCTGGATTGATCTGGCTATTCAAAACCACCACGACGACAAAAAACTTATGACGATTAAAAAAGAAGTGGTCAAATTAACTAAAAAGTTTCCTCTCTACAAATGATTATTCCCGACATGTTTCACAGCAAAGAACTTTTTTTCCGGCCGGAAAAAACCAACCGGCCTTATGTTGTTATTTTAATTGTCTGCGGACTGGCGGCGGCCATTTGGTTGGCATCTGCCTGGCTGGCCACGGCTCAAGAGATAAACGGTCTTTCTTTATCCTTGAGTTCGGTCAGTCACAACGATGTCTCAAGCGGTTCAACCCGCGCCAAACCGCCCAAACAAGTTGTTAAAGCCTTGTATCTCACCGCCTACTCAGCTGGCAACCCTAAAAAAATAGACGAAATAATTAAATTGATAGAAGAAACCGAACTCAACGCCGTGGTGATTGATATTAAAGATTACAGCGGCCTGGTACTCTACAACAGCCAGGTGGGCTTGGTAAAACAGCTCGGCCTCAAAGATAACCGACTGGGCGATGTGACAGCCTTGATAAAAAAATTACATGACCATAATATTTACGTCATTGCCAGGCAAACCGTTTTTCAAGACCCTGAATTGGCGGAAAAAAGACCCGAATGGGCCATCAAAGACAAGCGCGGCGGCCTTTGGCGCGACCGCAAGGGCTTGGCCTGGGTGGACGCGACCAACAAAAAAATCTGGCGCCACAATCTCAATATCGCCCAAGAAGCCATTGCCTTGGGTTTTGATGAAATCAATTTTGATTACGTCCGTTTTCCTTCTGACGGCGACATGAAAAATATTGTCTTGAATCTAAACGGCCAAAAAAAATACGAAGTGATGCGCGATTTTTTTACTTTTCTTGATCAACATCTTTCAAAAGAACCGGTTTGGATTTCCTTGGATTTTTTTGGCCTGACAACAGAAGCTCTTGGTGAAAACGATCTGAATATCGGACAAAGATTGGTGGACGCCGTGGACAAAGTAGACTACATTTCACCCATGATGTATCCTTCTCATTATTTTTCCGGCCATTTGGGATTTAAAAATCCGGCCGAACATCCGGCCGAAGTGATTGAACACGGCATGAAAGCCGGCGTCACCTTCTTTAAAGATAAACGCGCCGGATTTCGCCCCTGGCTTCAAGCTTTTGATATTGGCGCGATTTATGACGGCAAAAAAATACGCGCCCAAATTGACGCGGTAGAAAAATACACTGAGGCTGGCTGGCTCCTCTGGAACGCGGCCAACCGTTATACCAAAAACGGCTTAAAAGAATCCTAATTAATATGTTTGTAATAGATGGCCGCGCGATTGCTAAAAAAATTCGCGAAGATCTAAAACATAAAATTGCCGCCTCCGGACTTGAACCCGGCTTGGCGGCTATTTTGGTTGGCAACGACCCCGCCTCCAAACTCTATGTTTCACTTAAAGAAAAAGCCTGCGCCGAGGTCGGCATTCGTTTTGAAAAACATCTATTTGGCGAATCTAGCAAAGAAGACCAAATTATTCAAAAGATAAAAGAAATCAATGGCAATCCCAAGTTTCATGGCATTCTCGTTCAATTGCCGCTACCGACCGGACTAAATGTCCATAAAATCCTCAAAACCATTGAACCGAATAAAGACGCCGACGGTTTTATTTCTAAAATTAATCCTGTTCTCCCGCGAGCAATTTGGACACTTATTGAAGAAGGATTAAAATTAAAAAATCATCACGCCGTCGGTCAAAAAACTTTAGTTATCGGCAACAGCGCTGAATTTATAAAAACAACGGCAGATTTTTTGGATGCCAAAAGATTAAACTGCAAAACCCAAACTTACGACCAAATTTGTCAAGACAAAAAACAAATCAAACATTTTGATATCGTGGTGATTGCTGTTGGCGAACCCAAATTCTTAAACGGCGCCGACTTCAAAGACGACGCGATTGTCATTGACATCGGCACGAACCGTCTGCCCGACGGCCGCATAGTTGGCGATGTTGATTATGAATCAACCAAAGATAAAGATATTTGGATTACGCCTGTGCCGGGCGGAGTGGGGCCGGTGACAGTGGCCACCCTTTTGGAAAATATATTTCTCCTGGCGCAAAAAATATGCCCAGTAATACAACCCCGCAAGGTCGCCTTGGGCGACCAAAAAGAAACAACGGATTAGCAAACTGGGTCATCAAAAAATAAACAATCTTTTACTTAAAATAAACAAGCTCCCCAAGTGATGAAATCATGCGGGGTTGATATACTGGGTATGATCATCACCAGTCATAGTTTGGAAGAAACCCTCAAACTCGGCCAACGCCTTGCCAAACATCTGCGCGGCGGAGACCTGTTGGGTTTATCCGGCGAACTGGGCGCGGGTAAAACGGTTTTAATCAAGGGTTTGGCCACGGGTTTAGGAATTAAACGGGTGGTGCGCAGCCCCAGTTTCAACCTGATGCGCGTCTATAAACTCCCCCGCCCGCTCCACGGGATTAAAACTCTGGCTCACTTGGACTGCTACCGCCTGACCGCGCCGGCCGAAGCCGTTGATATCGGCCTTTTGGATTATTTGGCCGACAAAAAAACCCTCACCGTGATTGAATGGCCGGAGAAAATAAAAAAAATCCTGCCAAAAAATCGGACCAAAACGATCCGATTTGAAATTTTGTCGGAAAATGTCCGGCGCCTTACTCTTCTTTAGACGATGCCGCGAGACTAATTTCACTCAAAAGCACGTTTTCAACGTAGATGCCGCGCGGATAAAAAATTCTCTCTAACTCATTCTTCATTTCCACTTCAATTAAATCGCGGCGGCTGGAAGTGACATCTTGATAATTATAGCGAGAAGCAATCATCCGAAAACGACTGCGGATGGTGGGCCGAACAATCTTGGCCACAAAATCCTCACCAATGGTCTGCCAAATGGCCGGCACCTGGTGAACATCTAAACGCAAAAGCACCGTGCCCTCCATGGTGATTTTTTTATTATCCAAGGTGGCGGCGGAAATGGGTATGTCACCCATGGCATATTCATTTTCCAAATTAAAATCTTGGCGAATACCGTATTCCAGTGTCTGGGTATTAAACAATTTGGCCTTCTGCCAAAAAGGAATTTTTAGATGTAACCCCGGAGCCAGCACTTTTTTTAAAACGCCCCGACCCAGGTCGTAAACGCAAGCCACATAACCCGGTGGCACATAAATAAAAACACCTTTTAAAACGTCTTCCATGACAAAGGTGTACATCAACTTATCTAATGAATCGGCCATATATTATTCGCTATCTTGAGTTGAATAAAAGAAAGATCTAAACATTGACAGTATATACGAAAAAGCCAAAGTTGTCAAGATGAAAATCGACTTGACCATGGGTAACGCCCAAAGAGCCAAAAAGCTCATGATGGGGAAAAAAATCGCGTAAAGCTGATCGGACCGTTTGACATGTTTGCCGCGCTGATAAAAATAAATCTCTAAAAACAAAACCAAACCGACTACGGCCGCCCAGCGCCAATCGTGCGCCCCCAATTCAAATCCATAAAAATTGGTATTGATAAACTCCGGCCGATCCACGCCCTTGTAAAGCACATTCAATTTGTAATGAGTCAACCCGCCGATAAAAACTTGATACAGGAGAACCAAAACCAAAGCCTGAACAGCAATGACCAATGTCTTGGCCCAGGGGCTGATTTTATACAACTTCAAAAGCTTCCTGACTTTTTCTTTCATGGTTTCAGGATCATTCTTAAAATCACGCTGTAATGATTCCACCCGGCGTTCCAACAATTCAAACTTGGCTTTATTGCGTTCCGAGACAACGCTCAAAGGCAATAATATCACCCGTAAAGCAAGGGTCAGTAAAATTACCGCGTAACCCAAATTACCCTCGGCCAAACCGTTGTAAAGCCAAATTAAGGCGTTAAACAACGGAATATAGAGCAGGTGGTTCCAAATGTAGATTAAAATATCCATATGAGGATATTATAACAGACCGCCCACCCCTTGACAAATTCTTGATTTTGTGCTATACTTATTATGTTCTGTTCTTTTAAGCTGAAAAGTGGGCTAAACCATGGTGGTTTTGGCTCATACAACAGATCCGCCAAAAGCGGAGAAAGGGGCAAGGATCATGCGTAAGTTCGCGATTGTCCTCGTGTGTCTCGTGGCTTTCATGTCGTACGCCTGGGCCGAGGAGGCGCCCAAGCCCGCGACCGCGCAGTCGGGCCAGCCATTCACGCCCGAACAGCGAGTGCGGGCGCAGGCCGCAGTCAAGCAACTGAGCAACGTCGTCAAGGGGGCGGTCGAACAGCCGGTATCACAGCAGGCTCCGGCCGAGGCCGCCGCGGAAAACACACTCCAGAAGAAGACCATGACCGATGTGGCCGACAAGGCGCTGGACCTGGCCGCCAACATGGTGACCTCCGTCGTCAGCAAGATGGAGGCTGTGGCGCCCAAGATATGGAAGATCCTGGTGGTCCAGCAGTACGTCAAGGGCGCGACTCTCCTGATCACCCCGTGGGGTATTGTCCTGCTCATGCTCGTCTTCATATACCTCACTCGCAAGGCCTGGAAATTAACGGACGAACAGAAGCAGGAAGGATACTGCAATCGTGACTGGGTGACAATGAAATTCGGGCGAGCACTTTTCACTATGTTCATTCCCATGGCGATCCTCTTCATCAGCGCCATCGTGGGTATCTGCCACATAACCGAATCGCTCCCCTACTTCATCAACCCCGAGTACTATGCGGTCAAGGATCTGCTCCAAATGCTCCTGCGTCCCGGCAACATGCCGTAACCGCAGAGCAAACAAAAGGCGGTCGCCAACTACGCGACCGCCTCTTTTTTTTGACATTAAAATTGCCGGCATAAGGTACATAAGCGGGTACTTTTTTTAAAGAATATAT
>CAZQSS010000046.1:0-5582 GCA_964596405.1 uncultured Gammaproteobacteria bacterium
CCCACCGCCAAGAGCATCAAACCGCTGTAGAGCGACCAAAGATAATGATCAAATAAGCCGATGATAATAAATAAAACCACCAAAGCGTACGGCACATCAAATAAAGAATACTTAAAAATATAAAGCAGGGCCAGCAAAATGATTAAAATACCCACCAAGCCCAATTCCACCAACATTAAAACCCAAGTGTTGTGCAATGGTTGATAAGTCCAACTTTGGCGGGAAGAGTCCAATTCACCATAGACCGCGGCGGTGTAGTTCCCCGCCCCGACACCAAAAAACGGATGTTTTTTCAATAATTGCCAAGCTTCGCTGTAACCGGCTATTCGTTCGCTGGTGGAGATGGTTTCCAGTCGGCCCTGGGCCATAACCCGAGTAATCAAAAGCGGCGCAAAAATTAAAGAGAGAATTATGAAAATGCCCAAGATTAAAAAACTAAAAGATTGAAAGATTTTTTTGTCTTTCAAGCCGCTAAACCCATAAACCAATAAACTAACAAACAATGCCAGCCATGCGGCGCGGGAAAACGTAAAAAAAAGCCCCATTGTCAACAAAACTGTGTCGGCCAACAACAGCAATCGCCCACGTCTGCCAACACTAAAACACTGAAGCGCTAAAGCAATTAGAACAATCCCGAGAGCTAAATAACCAGCCAAAATGTTGGGGTGCGGCAGACCACCGTAAGCCCGCAACCACCGACCATCCAGATTTTCTATCACCGAAGCGCCGGGCATGGCCGAGTTGTGGACAGTCAAACCCAAGAGCCGGCTGGCAAAAGTGGACTGATTTAAAAATTGATAAATGGCCAGAACCACCTGCAAACTCAAGCCGCCTAAAAAAGCATAAACCGCAGGCAAACGATTAATCTGACCGCCGATCAAAAACCAAAACAACAAGCCCGCCTCCAACACATGTATTAATTGCTGAACAACCGCCCACTTGTCCGGCACGATCCAATAATTAATGGCCGCCAATACCACAAAAAATAAAACCCTTAGATCGATTTTTCTAACCGCCTTGATATGACGGAGATAAAAAATAACGGTCAGCAAAAGAATCAACCACAACAAAATTTCGGTGCCAAAAATACCCACGGTTTTATATTCCCAGCCATTACCCGGACGCAAAATTAGCCGGGTCTGCCAGGGTAGTAAGAACAATAACAAATACACAAAATATCTTGTAATTTTTTCTAGTAAAGATTTTAACATACATTTTTGAATCATGAATAATGAATTATGAATCAGGGATATCCATAATTCCTAATTCTTTTATTTTCTCTAACCATTTATTTTTATAATATTCGCGGCGATCCTCTTCGTGAAATTTAAGCATCTTATCGTTGATGACGACGGCGGTGCCACCCTCAAATTGCCGACTTTTTAGATTTTTGGACATTTTTCTAAGCTGAATAAAACGCAAAAAATTTTCTTTCAAATCTCCCAAAAATCCGTTCGTAATGTATTCGCAAAACTGACGCCAAGTTTCCAAAACCGGATAAACTTTAATTTGATGATTGTCGGGCAACTGATTTTCAAATTGGAAGTTTGGCAGATATTGCTTTGTCCAGCTATTGGCCTGCCAAAATTTCTCCAAAGTCTGATTACGATTGACGAGCGGAACAAGCTGAGCAATCCAATAAACCAAATAAATATCGGACGGGTTTTTGAGGGCGACGGATTCAAGATTTAAATTATCATCGGCCAAAAAAAAGCTTAAACAAATCCGATTGGCGACTTTTTTACCATGGCGCCGCAAACCGAATAAACTTAAAATCAAAACCGAACAAAAACGCGCCATCCAAAGACGGCCGGACTGGGCGACAATAAAAAAATCCACATCGCTTTGCGGGCTGGCGGCGCCAAAACTCAAAGTATTACAAACAGCAATCAATTTAATAAAAGGCGCGGCGCTTAAAATTTTGGCCGCCCACCGAGCCCGGACTATTTTTTTATCATTCCAAATCTGGCGCTGGCTGCCGTCTTCAACAATTTTTTTTCGGCCCGACAAAAAAAAGAAGCCGTTTTTTGCTTCTATCTTGGGGTTAGGCGTATTTAAAGTCGCCTGGAGATCTTCTAATTTAGCCGCTTCAGACCATAACCATTTGTGGGCTTCAAAAGCCGTCAACGGCCGGTCAAAGATGTCAAAAAAAACAAAAGTCTTAATGATTGATTCCGAAAGAGACATAAACTTATGATACTAATCTACGAATGTCGCGAACGAATCTATCCCGCAAAACGGGATCCCGACTCCATTATTTTATAAATAATTTTGGTACGTCGGGACAAATTTGATTCGTGATGTTCGTAGATTTGTACATTGTATTTGCTGATTCGTATCATGTTTTCTTTCTAAACATGATGACTTGTTGCAAGCCGGTCAAAGCGGTGCTTAAAAACCAATAAAATGTCAAACCGCCGGGCAAAGTGCCGCCAATAATCACCGTCATAAGCGGCATCATATAAAGCATTTGTTTGTTCATCATCGCGGCCATACCCTCATCTTTACTTCCCTCGCCTTTAACCGCGGGCGGCATCATGGGCAGCATTTTGCTCTGCCAGTATTGGGCGGCGCCGGCTAAAATTGCCAACACCCAACTCTTCTGCGCCAGATCTAAAAATCCAAAAGCCATAGTTTTAATCGTGCCGGGGTTAGTGATAAACGGATAAAGCAAATCCAATTTTTCTGATTTTAAACCGGCGCTCAAAACCCAATAAAGGGCGATTAAAATCGGCATCTGAATTAAAAGCGGCAAGCAAGAAGAGAGCGGATTGATTTTTTCCGCCTTGTAAAGCTCCATGGTGGCCTGCGCCAACTTTTGTTTGTCACCTTTATGTTGTTCTTTCAAGGCTTGAATTTTGGGTTGCAGACTCTGCATGGCTTTCTGCCCCTTGATGGACTGACCCATGAGCGGCCACAAAATCAACCGGATGAACGCGGTGAGCAAAATTATCGCCACACCAATATCATGGCCCGGAACGACGTTATAGAAAAAAACCAGAATATTGAGAAGTGGCTGATAGAGAACAGCGTAAAAAAGGTCGGTCATAAATAAAAATTTAAATTATTCCTTTGGCGATTCTTCGGTCACTTTTTCTTCTGCCGGAGCTTCGGCCGGCACTTCTTCTACTGCTGCCGGGACTTCGGTTTTTTGCTCTTCCACCACTATCTGCCAACCGGTCAACTGTGAGGCCAAACGGACGTTCTGTCCACCCCGGCCGATTGATAACGAATATTGATCCGTTGCCACCTTAACCAAGGCGCTTTTGCTTTCTTCATTAATCTCCACCGAAATAACTTTAGCCGGCGAAAGGGCGTTGGCGACGTAACGCGGCTGATCTTCATGAAAAGCGATGACGTCGATTTTTTCACCGCCCAGTTCGGCAATAATCGTCTGAATGCGGGTGCCGCGCTGGCCGATACAAGAACCAATCGGATCAATATCTTCATCGGCAGTCCAAACCGCGACTTTGGAACGGGCGCCGGCTTCGCGAGCTACGCCCTTAATTTCTACCACCCCACTGGCAATCTCCGGTATCTCCAAGCTAAAAATCTTGCGCACCATATCGGGATGAGAGCGGGAAACCCGAATTTCCGGACCACGCGCCGCCATATTAACCGCCACCACATAAACTTTAATACGCGCGCCGGGATTATACCGCTCTGTCTTAATTTGTTCTTCTTCCGGCAAAATCGCCGTGGCCGTGCCCAAATCCACCAGGATATTACGGCCTTCGCGGCGGCCAACCGTACCAACAGCCAATTCTCCTTCTTTGCCCTTGAACTCGCCAAACACCATTTGGCGTTCAGCCTCGCGCAATTTTTGAATAATCACCTGCTTGGCGGTTTGCGCGGCCATGCGGCCAAATTCATTGGGAATAGCAAGCGGTCGGCGCGCCACATCGCCAAGCTTAGCTTTCTTAAATTCCTTTTCTTTTTTAATTTCACTTTTCATGACTTCTATTTTGGGATTAAAACGCGTGAAATGTTCCGGCTCTGGAGGCATTTCCCTTTTTTCCTCAGCTTCTTTGACCTTGGCTTCTTGCTCGATTTTCCACTCTTCAAACTTCTTGGCCTCTTCTTCCAAGTCCACGTCGGCCACGACGGTTTTGACGTCAAAAACCTTCATTTCCCCGGTCTCCGGGTTAAATTCCACCACGACGTTTTGGTTTTTCTCGCCGAAATCCTTGCGATAAGCGGCGGCCAAAGCGCTCTGGATGGTATCTAAAACCGACTCATAAGAGAGTTTCTTTTCTTCACAAATTTGCTTAATGGCCTGTGATATGGGTGATGACATAGATCTTTAAATTAAAATTAGGGTAAAAAATAAACTAGTTTAATAGAAAACTAGTCTAATTAAAGTATAGCATATCTAAAATAAAAAGTCAATCCCCCCCGCCCCGTTAAAGATGGGGACGACTACCTCTGTCGGGGTCAATCACCTCGAACAAAAAACCTCTCTTAACAGAGAGGTTTTTTGTATTAAATCTTTAAGGCATTGGCGGCGCTGGGGCCGGTTCTTCATTTCCGCCAAACTTCTGTTTTAGACCCTCAAGTTTTTCCAGTATGTCATCGGGCATCGCTTGTTTGCGTTTTTCGCTCTGCATAATTTTTTGCCAGACAATGGGACCCAGTTCTTTGCGGACTTCCTCCATAGTTTCTCTGGCCTGCCTGACCTCGCCTTCATACAACAATTCTTTTACAGGAACAAGCAGGGCTTCAACTTCTGCTTTGAAATCTTTGTTGCGGATAGAGCGAAGCGGTTCGGTGATTTCACGCATAAACTGGACCGCGCCCATCGCATCGCCAAACCAGCCTTTTTCATGAAAAGTTTCCCTAATCAGTTCTTGCGCCTCTTCCAGTTCCCCGGCTTGATAGAGGCGTTTGGCTTCTGTCAACTGTGTCTCCATATTGGCGATCACAGCCTTAAAACGATCGCAGTCAACAATTTTGCAGACCCATTTTTGTTTTATTTGAGATTGCGCTCTTTTGAGGTCTTTGGTGATGTTGTTGATATCTCGCGGTAATTCAACCAGCATGCGCAGGCGATTTAGTTCATCCCAAGTTTCACTTGAGTCGCCGCACTCGTCGCCCTCAAGCAAGTCTTTTAGATCATCTGAATCTTTAGCGGCTTTTAGTTGTTTTGAGCATTCGACGGCTTTGGTGGTTAGACCATCTAGCTTGGCGATACCTTCTGCCGAACCCTTCAACCGCGCGAACTGTTTGCGGGCTTTGGTTATCTCTCTTATTTGATTTTGAAAATCGCGCAGGCGGTCATTTTTCCATTTTGTCACTTCTGCCGTTTGACGCTGCTTTTCAGCGCGTTCTCTTTCCTCATCCATTGAATCTTGTGGCTGGGGGATTGCCGTTTCCTCGCCAGTGGGCGTTCCCTCGGTTTGCGCTATTAAGTAACCAGGTTCAGGCAAAAACGCGGTTGCCAGCTCGGCTTCTTTGGCCGCGGCTGCTCCGATGCCCGCGGATAAACTCCACAAGGAGAGCATAAAAACCGCCAGAAAACTGCCGGCAATTTGGCATAAGGTACATAAGCGGGTACCTAAAACACCACTTTTTTGTTAAGCTAA
>CAZQSS010000047.1:0-3838 GCA_964596405.1 uncultured Gammaproteobacteria bacterium
AGAGGCACCCCCGATTTTGGCCTGTTTTAGCCAAAAAATTGCCTTAAACGTCTAAATTATCTTGATTCCTGCCACGTTCCGCGCACGGCCGACCAAGCGCCGGATGGACCGTTGCTAAACAGGGCGTTGGCCAAGCCGGATTCATAATCAATTTCGCTATTATTGGACAAATGCATCATATAGCCGGCCGCTTCTTTAACTTCCACCAAGTTATTCAGATGAATTAGGCCGTTCGGCGCGTAAAAAATCGTAGAATTGACATTGTTGCTCAAAAGAATGGAAGAATTATTGTCGGCGCAGTCGGCCGTCTGTGTTCCGCCGCGACAGCCGGCTGAAGAAATCATCAGCAAAAAACTGTCTTCGTTGCCCGAGCCGCTAAAGACGCCGTTATTACCCACCTGTATCCATTTATCAGCCAAAATAACGCCGCTATTGCGATCGTAATCCGGATGAAGACTGATGGAAGCGCCGTTGCTTACGTCAATATAACCCTGAACCCAAACCGTGCCGGTTAAAATCAAAATCTGGTGATTATCCAAAATCAGATTGCCGGTGATTTTTTTGGGACCCAAACTGACGGTGCCGGGCAGGGGACGGTAATCGCCGACAATCGTGCCGCCAGCTTCGGCCGCGAATTTCCAATCAGCCACATTGCCGTCGGAGATGGGGAAGGATTGGGGCGCCGGGTTGGGGCTCGCCGGATAGCTCGCGCCGTCCACCTCCGTATTGGTCAAAATTTGATAATACGCGTCTCCGCCCACTTCGGAATCCAAAATAGTATTGGCGCGCGCGTCGCCTCCCACCTTGACGCTATCAATAACGGCCGCGCCCGCCGCGAAAGCGTCGCCGGTAATGGTGGAATGATTATCGCCCGAACCGGTTATCGGCCCGTTAGAATAAACATTGCCATCAATTTCAGCTCCCATACCTATAAATACACCGCCATCGCCCACCTGAACGCCATAATGAAAAGCCAGGGCGTCGGTGGACGGTTCGGTGGAAACTTTTAATATCACTTTGCGTTGGGCTATCGGTGAAACCGCGTTCGGGATATAGGCAGTCGCCTCCAAAGTTTTATTAAAACCGTCAATGTTTATCACTTGCGTTACCACCGCGCCGTCGCCAAAAGTAAACGTTTCGCCCGTATAACTGCCGGCGGTTTGATTAAGCTGATAGACCGCTTGGTTGATGCCGGCCTCGGCCAAGGCCAGCGCTTTTTCGCGATTATAATTTTTTTTAGTTTGCAAAACAAAATTGCCTTCGTAACTCACGACCGAAACCGATGCCACCATAATGACGGCCATAAAAACTAAACTCATGATGATTATTTGTCCCTGACGATTTTTTATCATAAATAAACACAGATAACACAAATTTTGGCACAGATAGACACAGATCACAGATCTGTGATCTGTGCGTATCTGTTTTACAATCCGGACAAATCTGTGTTTTAATTATCTATTTCTTAACATCGTGCGAACCGTGGAAGAAGTGACAAAATTTGTCCCGGCCGCCATCTTGGCCGTCTCCAGATAAACTGTAATCTGATTCACTTGATTAAAATCCGGACTATTATAACTGAAATTCAAGGCGCTGACATTATTATCTAAACTTTTAGTGACGGCTGTTCTAGAGCTCGCCAAAGCCGGCGCCACTTTTTTCATTAATTTGTTGGGATAAACCGCGTCCAAATAATACACGACATAATCAAAAGAAGATGTGATAAAATCGCCACCGGCATTTAAAGAATATAATTTTAGGATGAGTTGTTGTGGCCCGGAAGCATACAAAACCGAATCAATAGACAAAGTAGATGTCACCATCAGAGCTTCGCGCGATTGCATCAAAATATCATTCAGGGCGCGGGTATTATCCAAAGCCGTGTCCAGACGCGCGTTTTCTCTTTGAAAAAAAGTCCCCTGGCCGACAAAAATAACGGACAATATGGTAAAAATTACCGCCAAAATCGCGATCACAATCATGCCCTCTAATAAAGTCGCGCCGCATCGCTTTTTGAACATACGAAAGATTGTAAGATTGAAAGGCTGGAAGATTATAAGATTGAAAGATTTTTGTTGATTACTCTTGCAATCTTTTAGTCTTTTACTCTTGGTGTCATATTCCCCCGCTGGTTAACATGGTTTTTACTTCCACGTTTTTTGTTATGCCATTTTCTTGCCAACTGATGGTGGCTGTTATCTCTTTGATGCCGGCCGAACCGCCGTGATTGGCGACTGTCAAGTTAGCCTGAACCTGGGGCAGGGCAGATAGGGCCGAATCAATAAACGAGCCACTGACCGGTAAACTGCCAAACGGCACGGCTTTTAGTTCTTCAATTTTTTTTATCGCCACCTGATAAGCTAAGGCCTGATGTTTGGCAAAACGCGTCAAAGTGACAGTTTTTAAAACCGCGAAATAACCAAAAAGCGCGATGGCCATCAAACCCAAGGCCACCACCAGTTCAATTAAAGTAAAACCTTGATTATTTTTCATACCCAGTATATCAACCCCGTATAATCACCCCTGGGGGAGCTATACGGGGTCAACCCCGCGTGATTTCATCACTTGAGGAGTTTATTTAGTTTTAGTAAAGATTGTTTATTTTTTGATGACACAGTTTTCATGTAATCCCCTCCTTGAAAAGGAGGGGCAGGGGGAGGTTGATCCCGACTGACATCAACCCCACCTCACCTCCCCTTTCCAAGGGGAGGAATCCAGAGGCAGGCGGGGTTGTATTACTGGGTTTCATATTTCTCAAGTGGCTGAACAATCCACGGATACTGGCCGTCAGCGTCCGGAAAAAACTCTTCCACGATAAAATCGGGCCGAAAGACAGATTTATTTTTATGCCAAATGACCGCCGTTTTGAGTTCACTGATAAACTCGCCATAATGATTTTTAAGCCACTCCAAACTTTTGGCCATAGTATCGCCGGTGTCAGTCAGGTCATCGATCAAAAGGATTTTATTGCCAAAACCCGGCCGAGTTTTGGCCAGATCGCGGCTAAACACCACCTCGCCCTTTTGATTTTTTACACCATTGACATCGGCCTTGTAACTTTCAGCCGATAAAATCGCCAGAGGCGCTTTGAAAATTTTGGACAAAATCATACCCGGAATCAAACCGCCGGTGGCAATACAGACAATTTGATTGGGCGCAAAAACTTTTTTGACCTGTTCGGCCAGCGCCTCAATCAGCCTAAGATGTTCCTCCCAGCTGATTTTAACTTGTTCCATATTTTTTACGCAAAATTGAAAACAAAACTTTATATTGTTCCTGATGCGCCACAAAATTTTCATCACCCTTGGCTATAATTTTTTCCAGTTCGGTAAAAGGAATAAACTTTACTTCGGCCACTTCTTCCTCTTGGAGTTTTAATTCGGCAATATCCAAATCCATCTCAATCAAAAAAACTTCGTTAAACTGTTTGTTGATAAAAGCGCCGTTGTTGGTAATGGCCTCGTCTTTAAAAATACCCAAAGATTCAAAAGATTCTTTTTTTGCCACCAGTCCCAATTCTTCTTCCAATTCTCTGAGGGCCGAAATTAAATAATCATCACCAGCTTGCACGTGGCCGGCCGAAGAAATGTCCCATTGATTGGGGTGGGAGTCTTTATTAGCCGATCGTTTTTGAATCAATAATTCTTTTTGGGAATTGATAATCCAAATGTGGGCCGAGCGGTGCCAATCGCCGTCGCGATGCACTTGGTCGCGCGGTTTTTGTCGGCCGGTCAGTTGGCCGTTTTCATCTAAGATGTCTAATAATTCTGTCATAGGAATCTATATTGTATCATTTTTGGGACAAAAAAAGAAGAGGAACCGTTGTAGATAAAAATAA
>CAZQSS010000048.1:0-3528 GCA_964596405.1 uncultured Gammaproteobacteria bacterium
AAAGATGTCTTTTTGTTTAGGTTGCTGGGGGTTGCGCTTTGGGTTGGAATTCAAGAAACCCCGAGGCTGCTGCCCCGAGGTTTTAATTTTTCTTTTCGACTAATCTATCTCATAAACCACATTCACGCCCACGTTAACATCCATCGTGCCAGTTTGAATATCCGGAGCTGGCGCGCCGCCACCCATATCAAACGCCTCCGCGGATCTGGCGTAAAGCGGCAGGGGTTGGGATTGATTATATTCACTAAAAGATGCCACCTTCAAAATTTTTACTCCCAACATTTTGGCCAGCGTCTCGGCTTTTTCTCGGGCATTTTTGAGAGCTTTTTCTCTGGCCTGGGCGCGCAAACTTTCCGGCTCATCAATGGTAAAAGTTGGACTGCTTACCTGATTAGCCCCGGCTTCGCCGGCCTTGGCTAAAACCAGACTGATTTTGCTCAAATCCCGAATCTTGACTGTCACGCTTTGGCTGACAGTGTAACCGATGATATTGCTCTTACCGGCGGAATAATCGTATTTGGGATAAATTTGGTATTGAGTGGTCTGAATATCTTTATCTTCCAGGCCCGTGGATTTAACCGCGGCGATCAATTTATTCATTTTTTCGGTATTTTCTTTTTGCGCCGAAGAGACGTCTTTCTTTTCGGTCACCAAACCGATTTCGGTTGTGGCAATGTTGGGCGCGGCCGTCACTTTGCCCTCGCCGCTGATAGTGATGGTGTTTTGCTGGGTGGCGGCCTTACCGATATAATGATACTGTTTTAAATTATTGCGCGTTAAAGTATAAACGTAAACGACTAAACTAAAAACCAATAAAGCCATTAAAATTTTTAACGCGGCTTTAATCGGACAACAACGATGATGGCCGTCGCCGCCGGCTTCGCCTTCTTTGTGTTCGTGATGACAAAACATAAGTTTTGATAATTTAGATAAATTAATCTTTCATTTCAAAGATACAATCCCCGGTAGTCGTTTCCCTGCCAAAAACTCCAGCATCGCCCCGCCGCCGGTGGAGATAAAATCAATATACTCCTGCATTTTGGTGCGGCGCAAAGCGGCCACGGTCTCGCCGCCGCCAACCACACCGTAAGCCGGGCCTTTGGCGCGCGAAGCTACCAGCCGGCCAATTGATAACGTACCATGATCATACGGCCGATCTTCAAAAGCGCCCATGGGGCCGTTCCAAACAATCGTTTTGGATTTTTTGATAAGCTTGGCCCATTCGGCAACCGTCGCCGGCCCGATATCCAGCAAACCGCCTGGCGCAGCAATTAATTTTCCGGGTTTAGCCGGTTTGATAACATGATGATATCCGCCAGCGCCGCCATTGGTGTCGCCACCGATAAAATCCAGCGGCAGTGTAATCTTTTTATTTTGAGCAATTTTTTTGGCCACGGCCAAATAATCATTATCAACCAAAGAATCACCCACGCCATAACCCAAGGCTTTGAGGCAAGTGTTGGCCAACGCCCCGCCCAACAAAATGGCGCCGGCTTTGGGCAATAATTTTTGGATGACCGGCAACTTGGTTTCAAATTTCACTCCGCCCATTATTACCAAAAACGGTTTTTTCGGATTGGACTTTAATTTGGTTAAAACCTTAATCTCTTCGGCTAAAAGCAAGCCGGCATATGACGGCAATAATTTGGTGATGGCCACGTTAGAGGCGGCCACCCGATGGGCCATGCCAAAACCGTCATTGATATAAACCTCGCCGAGTTTGGCCAGCTCTTGGGCAAACTTCGGATCATTTTTTTCTTCACCGATTTCAAAACGCAAATTTTCCAGCATTAAAACTTCTCCCGCTTTTAACGCTTCAACCGCTTTTTGGGCTACCGGACCAATGACGGCATCAATTTTTTTGACCGGTTTTTTTAACAATCCCGCCAGATATTCAGCCACCGCGTTAGTCCGCAGATTTTTTTCATGATTTTTGGGGCGGCCGATGTGCGTCATCAAAACAATTTTGGCTTTTTTACTAATCAGATATTTTATGGTCGGCAAGGTGGCGGAAATTTTGTAAGCCTCATCGCCCAAAATTTGGCCGTCTTTATCCAAAGCCACGTTAAAATCTACCCTAACTAATACTCTCTTGTTGTTCAAATCTTTTATTTGCTTAAGTAACTTCATATAAACCCACGTTTTAAGTTCAAAATTCAAATGCCAAAGTTCAAATCAATGCTTAAAGCTCTAAGTTCAAATTTTAGACTCTTTGACATTAGGATTTTACCCGCCCACAGGCGGATTGATTTGACATTTGAACTTAGGATTTTGAAATTTTCAAGCATATAATTCCACAATCTCCGCCAGCCGATGCGCGTAACCCATTTCATTGTCATACCAGGCCACCACTTTCACCATATCCCCGCCCAAAACCTTGGTCAGCGGCAAATCCACAATACTGGAATAAGTATTGCCCACAAAATCCGACGAAACCAGCGGTTCCTCGCTCACGGCTAAAATATTTTTGAAACGCGGGGATTTGGCCGCTTCTTTTAAAGCGTTGTTCACTTCTTCCACCGTCACTTTTTTCTTTAAGATGGCGGTGATATCGGAAAGCGAAACCACCGGCACGGGCACGCGGAAAGCGATGCCGTCAAAATGATCTTTGAGTTCGGGCAAAACTTCGGTCACGGCAATGGCCGCGCCCGTGGTCGTCGGCACAATATTTTCGGCCGCGGCGCGTGCCCGGCGCAAATCTTTGTGCGGCCCGTCCTGCAAATTTTGATCATTAGTATAACCGTGAATAGTGCTCATCATAGATTTAACCACGCCGAATTTTTCGTGCAACACGGCCATGACCGGCGCCAAAGAATTGGTGGTGCAGGAAGCGTTATTGATAAGCATGGATTTTTCTGTTTTGACTTGACCGCAATTAACCCCGCGCACATAGGTTGGGATGCCCCCGCCTTTCGCTGGCGCGGAAATAATCACTTTTTTCGCGCCGGCTTTGAGGTGCGTCTCGGCGCCCTCTTTGGAAGTGAACTTGCCGGTAGATTCAATCACCACGTCCACTTTTAATTTGCCCCAGGGCAAAACACTCGGGTCTTTTTCAGCAAAAATCAAAATCTTTTTGCCTTCCACAATCAAATTTTTCTCATCAAAAGACACTTTTTTGTTCCACTCATGATAAGCCGTGTCGTGCTTGAGCAGATGGGCCAAAGTTTTGGTGTCGGTTAAATCATTGACCGCCACGATTTTGATTTCCGGGTGGCTGTCAAAAATCACTTTAAAAACCGAGCGACCGATTCTGCCAAAACCATTGATTGCGATGTTAACCATATATTTAGTATTTAGTATTAAATATGACGAAAACTTTTGGTTGTCATCTTGAGCAAAGCGAAAGATCTCTTACAGTCGTTTTTTCGCGAATTGAAAGGGATTCTTCACCGCCAGTTGGCGGTTCAGAATGACAACCGGTGAAACCCTGTGTGGGTTCGTTGGATATTTAGATTATACCATAACTCAAAAAGAAATAAAAAAGGACCCCGTGAGTTTTCACGAGGTCCGAGAGTGCAGAGTTACTTC
>CAZQSS010000049.1:0-3524 GCA_964596405.1 uncultured Gammaproteobacteria bacterium
AGGAGATTGGCAATAACTAAAACTATACCAGCGCCAAATAAACATCCTGCCATTTTGCCGATAGCTGACTTGAGCATTGTTCTTTCTTCTGGCACTAATTGAATTCTTAATTTCTCGGCAGAATAACCTTCAAAAATACCAGCTATGCCGTCTGTTATCGCATTACCAACAACACCACCCAAGATGGCTCCAGTTATGCCGGCAAAATGGCCGCCAAAAATTGCTAAAATTGCTAGAATCCCATTATCTATTAAGCCAAACACAATATCAGGTTGGACTGACCTTAGTTTTATTTTGAAAGGCACAAGAGATAACAAGCACAATATAGCAAGAAAAATTAAAACTATCCCTATCCAGCGGGCATTATTGACAAAGAAGACGCTGATTGCAGCGATAATTATGCAAAGTGTGACGATATTTAAAACTGATAAAATAAATTTTTGGCGCATATTAATAAAAATAAAATTTGTTTATTATTGAAAAGTGTTAGGCGTTAGCCGTAAAAAGAAAAGCATATTTCAGATAACGTTCCAGAATATGCGATGTTTGCCAGTTGTATAATATGCCGTCAGGCTTACAACTGGCAAATATGGGTGGAGCGACCTTAGGAGCGTAACCGCATACACGCTGTTATGTGTTTTAAATTTTTACACTTTTTGTTTTTTCGTTCACTCACGGGGGGGCAAGGGGGGGCGTCAATCACTACAATGGCGAAAGGGGGCAGAGGGGTAAGGGGTGAATGCCCCGTAGCCATATCGTTCGCAATAAATTAGGTACGACTTTCCGATTTGTTTATATCATTTTTTTGAGCGACTCCAATTTTCCACACGCCTTTTTCCAGAAATGCCTCTATTGTTTGGCGGGTGGCTTTGTTGATCAAATTAGAGTGCGATATTTTATTTATTTTTCCATATTCAGCGAGCGTCATAATTTGTGCGCCATCCAAATACGCCAGTCGTTTGTGGTAACTATTGGTAAGCGCCTTGCCAACTATTTCTTCCATAATAGCGGTTGCGCCTTTTTCGTCAAATTCTCTGAATGCTTCGTAATATTTATTCCGATCAATAAATTTAATGTTTATCGGAACAAATCCTTCTCGTATTAGTAGATAATTATTAATAACGCGTCCAATGCGCCCGTTGCCATCACAAAATGGGTGGGTATATTCAAAAGCCAGATGTAACTTTGCAATCCTCTTAATTATATTTTCATGGTTCGTAGCATTATACTCTGTCAGCATTTTTTCCAAACGTCCCACAACCTCCGTGGGGTTAGGAGCGATGTGACTGCCGACCCGCACAAATTCATTGTTTTTTCTAAATCTTCCGGCGATATCATCGCGGATATTTGAAATTAACATTTTATGGAGTGATGAAATTACCTCAAGGGTAAGTTCTTGCTCTTTGGCTCTTTGGTCAATATATGACACCACTCGCGCTAAATTTTTTGCTTCAAAAATTTCCCTTTCAGTAATATACCTGTCCAAGTCTATTTGCAAAAGTATCTTCTCAGTTTCTTCTAGAGTAAGAGTGCTATTTTCAATAGCGTTAGAGTTGTATACCTGTTCGGCTACTTCCGCTTCGCTCAGCAATTTTAACAACGCCTGCTTGCCCACTGCCGCGGTATAATAACGTTCTCTTAAGTTTGAGATCGCGTTAAAGATATGCAATGTTTTTGGCATATTTGTAGAGTATATGAATATTGAGCAAGATGACCCTATTATACACTTTTTTCACTCTTTTGTCAAGATAACCGTGAAAAACAATGAAAATGTGGGTATTTTCACGATTTTGGTATGTTGGTCGTCCTGTAAACAAACCATTCTTTATTTTAGTTTATATGTTGTCAAGAGATAGAAACTAAGTATTTTTTTTCGCTTAAAAAGGCAAATTCGTTCAATTGGCATGCTATTTTTGGTTAAAGCTATCCCGCATATATTGAGGCATGTCTATTGATATATCTTCAGCCATTCTTTTGGTTTTTTCTGTCACGGTATAAAATTGCTCAATTTTCAAAAAATGATCTTTTAGTTCAAGAACACACTCGTTAAGCGTGTTATTTGTATAGTGTCTAAATACTCCCGCGGTATCATTTAATTTTTGTACGTCTTTGCAATCCTTGTCACTTTCAAAGAGCATAGCCGGAATTTTAGATTTTGTGAGTGACGCGGCAGTAGTTCGGTGGTTGCCATCCAACGCAAAATATTTTACTTGCGGATTTTTCTTTTCAAAATTCGTAAATATTTTCTTAATTTTTTCATCAAATACCGCGAGTAGCAACTCCTTGGGTATTAAAATAATTCTGGCAATAATGTGAGCACACCCTTTTTGGAAAATACTGAAATATAACTTTATGATTACACTATCACCATCGCGCAAATCATGTATAGGGTAGTCATCCATTGTCACCACTTCATTGTCTAATACTTCTAATAGTTTCATAAGAAATTTTAAAATACATTTTTACATAATAATCGTCACATTCGCCCCCCCCTCGTCAATCACTTCAATCACAAAAAAACAAAAAGTATAAAAATTTTATTTCGCCTAACGTATCGGCGTATGCGAAGTTGCCGATTTTCTCCTTAAATCATATCAGATATATGGAAAATCGGCAATTTGAGCGGCGCGGGGCGGAAAATACGATTTTTTCTACCTGTGGACAAGCGACCTTGACAAACCATGTAGATTTGGTATACTACTATCGTCAAGCACGGAACCTATCAAAACCCTGAAATTCCGAGATAACCTCTCGGTCTTTCTTTTTTTGTAAAAAAGTTATATAATATTCCTCGTGGAGTTTGAGGGGCCACCTCACGGTGAGGATTCCGTGCTTGACACTCGGATAGAGGGGTTCGATACCCCTTGGCTCCACACTAAGAACCACCCTAACGGGTGGTTTTTAGTTTGTAGAAAAAATCGTATAAATTTTCCGTCCCCGCAGAGCCGCATACGCCGTGTTATGCGTTGTAGCGAAAAGCAATGGCCGCCCTCACAGGCGGCCATATATTTTTGGTATATATCCTTATAGCAAATTAGAAATATGTTATTCCGTATCCTATGGATTTGCTGTGCTTATCAACATCTTCAGTTAGCTTGCCAAGATATAATGCCAAATCTTCCAATGCTGCCTGTTGAATTTTCGTCGCCTTTTGTGCAGTTGATAGATTGACGTGACCGTTTTTATCCTTCTCCGCCTCATCTAGTATTTTTAGATCTTCTCTAAATTTTGAATCAGCTTCAGTAAGTGCAGTTGTGATTTGTCCACCGTATTCCTTTATGAGAGGCGACGAAAATTCAACTCGCTCTACTTCTGGCGACTTAGGCATCGGAGGTTGTTCTCTTCCTTCATTCATATGATTGTAATTTTTTAAATTAAAGTTACGCTCGACCGCTAACAGCAAATTACCAAAAATATATGGCTTTTCGCTATTACGCATAACGTACGCGTGTATGCGATGTGCGTCAGCATATGGGAGAGGGGCGAGCCGAGCCCCGAACCGCATACGCTGTGTTATACGCCCC
>CAZQSS010000050.1:0-3489 GCA_964596405.1 uncultured Gammaproteobacteria bacterium
GCCACCGCGAATAAGTATCTTTCGGTGTTGATTAATCTGCGTCTGGTGGAGCGCGAGGTACCGATAACCGAAGATAAACCGGATAAATCACGCCGGGGTTTGTACAAGATTTCCGATAATTTTTTTGTTTTTTGGTTTCAGTACATTTTTCCTTACAAAAGTTATTTGGAAATGGACAACTACGATTATGTGCTGGAGAAAATGTTTAGCGGTTTGAAATATAACGACACTGTAAATTCCGGTTTTAAAAGCATCGCCGCGCAAGTTTATGAGCGTGTAACCGTTGAGTTGTTGGTCGCCTGGCAGGATAATTTTTTTGCGTTTGAACGGGTGGGCCGCTACTGGGATAGCAACTTGGAAATTGATGTGGTGGGATTTAGTTCTTCGGAAAAGAAAATTATCTTTGGCGAGTGCAAATGGTCCGAAAAACCGGTGGGCACAAATATTTACGAAGATTTAAAAAAGAAAGCGGCCAAAGTGGAATGGAATAAAAACGACCGAAAAGAATATTATATTTTATTCAGCAAGAGTGGGTTTACAGAGGAACTGGTAAAAATAGCGAAGAATGACGGCGTATTTTTGGTGGCAAAGGATGTTTTGGTAGACAAAGACGCTTTACAAGGAAAATAAATTTTTACACTTTTTGTTTTTTGCCTGCCTGCCGCCTGCCTGCCGGTAGGCAGGGTAGGCAGGGTAGGCAGGTGATTGGTGATTGGCGAGGGGGGCGAAGGCGACGATTATTATGTAAAAATGTATTTTAAAATTTCTTATGAAATTATTAGAAATATTAGACAATGAAGTGGTGACAGATGTTAATTGAACGAATTTGCCTCTTTAAACGAACAAAAAAAATACTTAGTTTCTATCTCTTGACAACATATAAACTAAGTTGTAAGATAGTTTATATCATTAAAGACTAGCAAACTATCTATGAAAATTGAAATCGGCCAAAATATCGTACAAAAGGCGGGTTTTTCGGCTTTTGTCCCTCACTCTTTTCCTCCAAAGGGGCTTCTTGAATTAACGCAAGCTACACTAATAAAAGCGGCCGAAGCAGACCGTTTAGTCGGCAAACTCGACGGCATCACCCACACTCTGCCCGATGTGGACTTTTTTCTTTCCATGTTCGTCGCCAAAGACGCCGCCTCTTCCTCTCAAATTGAAGGCACTAAGGCCAGCATGGCTGATGCCATAGAAATGAATGCCGGTGTCGCACTCAAAAAAACTGACGCCGACGATATCTTGTTTTACATCAAGGCGTTAACCTATGGAATTGAACGGCTAAAGGAGTTTCCTCTCTCTTTACGGCTAATACGCGAAATACACTCAAAATTAATGACCGACGCTCGCGCCACTCATTTTTCCGATCCGGGCGAATTCCGTAAATCACAAAATTGGATTGGCGGAACGACACCAAGTAACGCATCATTTGTCCCCCCAACCGTAAATGAAATGAACAGGGCTTTAGGTGATCTGGAAAGATTTTTACACAATGAAAAAACAACACTGCCCTTAATCCACACGGCACTTACTCACGCCCAATTTGAAACAATCCATCCGTTTCTTGATGGCAATGGCAGAACCGGCCGTTTGTTGATTACCATGCTTTTATACCACCGCGATATGCTTGAGCGGCCGGTGTTGTTTTTGTCGTCCTATTTCAAGAAACACCAAAAAATTTACTATCAAAAACTACACGGTTATCACTTTGGCGAGGTTGAATCGTGGATTGATTTTTTTCTTGATGGCGTAATTGAAACTGCTAACGATTCGATATTCATATCAAAACAAATCACCAAACTCAGAGAAGATGATATGGCAAAAATCCAAGCGCTTGCGAAGAGAGAATCAGAAAGCGGTGTTTTGGTATTACGAAAATTGTATACTCAACCGATTATTTCCAGCAAAATCATAATGGAGTGGACCAAATTCTCTCGCATTGGATCCCAAAAACTTATCGACCGATTTGTAAAACTCGGCATTCTTGATGTAAAAGACAAAAAGGAGACCTACGACCGAACATATATTTACAAAAAATATTTGGGTATTTTCATAAATGAAACAAATAAAAAATAGACCAATTTGCCCCCGTGAATATAATAATTTACATCACTTAACAGCGTGTATGCGGTTCAGCCCCGCTTCACCCATATTGCTAACGCAACATCGCCTACACACGAACGTTATGTGAAATGAAAAAGGGCGCACTGTGAAGTGTGCCCTTTGGAGTTTCCGGGTTAACCGGTGTTTAGAATGTGAATGATGCTCCCAGACCGGTCATGCTATTGCCCAAGATGGGGACAATCATGACCGATGCCGGCTTGGGTAACTCTTTGGCCGGTTCGGTGTTTTTGGAAAACACCTCTAATCCCTGCATGATCAATCGCACGGCCGCTGCCATAACCACCCCTTCGGTTATCGCCAGAGTGGCAAAACGGTTGACTCCGGCCGCTTTGGAAAAGATAACGAAATCGTTATATTTGCCGAAACCGTGGGCGTTGTAAACCAAATCAACAAACGGCGCCAACATGCCTACCGAGTAGACAATCAGGCCTCCGACTGATCTTGGTTCAATAACATGGTAAGACAAGAGCAGGTCGGTGGAGACAAAAAAGACAGTGTCGGTCAAATAGGGCGCGAGCGCCACCAGGGCCGTGTCTCTCTTCGGTATATGATCGGCCGAAGAAACAAAGCCACCTAGCAGAAATATCCCGTCTTCATTGCGGTGCGGATAGGGCTTGAAGGAATCAATCTCTTCTCCCAAAGACATGGCCATCAGCGCATGTGACGACTCGTGCAGAAAGTTTTCCAAAAAGAAGTAACCCGGCAAACCCGCCAAATTCCATAACTTCACTTTGTCAAACTCGAGCTCGATTTCTTTTTCCGCCGCACTGGCCACATTCGCGGCCAGCAACACGGAAAAAATCACCGCCATCGCCGCTGTTCGCTTCATTGTATTAACTCCTTTGTTTTAAAGAACTATTCCTTAACAACCAACTATAACATAACTTCAACAAAAAGTCAAGGCGCTTAAAATAACACCCAAAACAACAAAAAATACCCCGTATTGCGGAGTATTTTTTAAAAATTAACTCTGAATTCTTTGCCATAATCTTTAAAACCTAGATTTTCATACATTTGATGAACCTTGTCGCGTTCATACCGGCTGGTGCCGACAAGTTTGTAACAGCCCTCGCGCCGCGCCGCCTCCACCACGGCTTTGACAATCTGTTTACCCAATCCTTGGCTGCGCTCACTTTCATCAACAAAAACATCTTCCAAAAAACCAAAAGGCTGGGCGTGTAAATCATTTTTTAAAATATAAAGATAGGCCCGGGCCACTTCCCGACCGTCTTTTTGGATAAAAAATTTTATCCCGCCTGCTTCAATTTTTTTTTGTTCAATCATAGGTATGATTCGAATCTACGAATTTTGTGAACGAATCTACAAATTTGATTCGTGATATTCGCAGATTTGTATATTATATTT
>CAZQSS010000051.1:0-1344 GCA_964596405.1 uncultured Gammaproteobacteria bacterium
GTGGCGGTGATGGCGGCGACGAGAACCTTTCCGGGATTCTTGAGGAACTCCTGCAAGTTCTCCCTGGTCACGCGACCGGCCTTGTCTTGGGCCAAAAGTTCCGTGATCTGATCCGTGGTGATTCTGCTCATCGTTGTCCTCCTGCATCTGCCAGTCACCAGTTCTACATCCGGCACTATTACCGGACATATTACTGATATAACCGTCAGACACGTCTGAAGCTGGGATTATTCCCAGCCTTCTTTTGATCTTGTATCATTGTCATTCCCGACCGCGATCGGGAATCCAGCGATTATGCGACTGGATCCCCGTTTTCACGGGGATGACAGATAGACCACCAAAAGAAAGCTAGGAAAACGACCCTATTCTGCCTTATTGTAAAGAACAATTTAGTATAGCACAAATCGGGGATTTTGTCAAGCCCCCACACCTACAAAGTTTATTTTTTGGCTATAATTAGCCAAAAAATAAATCATCTTATCACCCCAGCGCTAAAACTCAAAGTCTGTCTAGTTTAATTGTTTATTTCCACCACGGAGACGGCTGCGCCTTTCGCTTGCTTAATTGAGTGGTTGTACTAGAGTTTAGCGCGGGGTTGTTAACTGTCACCCCGCAATGCGGGGGTCGTTGACAAAAAAAAGAGGCAGGTTTCTGCCTCTTTAGATACCGGTTAGTTAGGCTTTGCCCAAACAATCGGGGCTCATTCTCGAAATCTGCGCTTCCATATCGGCGGCGGCCTTTTTGACTTCGTCAAAGAAAGTCTCAAAACCGAAACCACGGCCGGACACCTCTGCTTTGAGGGCGTCAATCTCCATATCCCGAAGACAGCGATCGGCGCGGCCTTTTTGACAAGGACAACCCTCGCTCAGAAGCGCCAGCTTGTGAACATATTCTTGCCAAACCGGAGCTACGGCCTGGCGTCGCTCCTCAAGCTTTTTGAAAGACAGATAAGCCACCGCCGCCTCGTGAAGTTTGGTCATCTTGATGCCGACGACAATTTCGGTCTTGGCGGCAAAGGCTTTTTCATGCGAGCTTTTATACTCGCCCGCGGCCTTGATGCTGTCTTTGATCGCCTGACAAAAATTTTCAAAACTGAACACGTGCTCACTCAACGTCTTTGCCACATCATCACTCTTGTTCAAAAGGATACACTTTTCGGGGTGACCCTCCTGGCAAGCACATTTTTCGCTGACCATGATGATGCCGTGAACACAATGGTGCCACATATCCAACAGGGACTTTCGTTTGGCCGGGCCATCCGGCCCCTGATAGATACTGGCGGCCTTTTTTATGGCCTCGCTCCAAAGATCATAAAGGTGTTTTGCCTGGCTCATGGTTGTCTCC
>CAZQSS010000051.1:1444-3455 GCA_964596405.1 uncultured Gammaproteobacteria bacterium
TATGGCCTCGCTCCAAAGATCATAAAGGTGTTTTGCCTGGCTCATGGTTGTCTCCCTTAAGTTGTGAAAAAGCATTTTAATCTGATTTTACCTTAGCATCTAAAAACCACCCTGTCAACCTCACCCGCCCACATATTACAACCGGATTGACTTTTTCGGCTTATAATACTATTATATAGAAGTAAATCTTATGCCCAGTAGTGCTTTCGCGCTAGGACTTCGTCCAAATTGGGCCCATCAAAAAACCAGCTTTTTAAGAAAAAAATAATTTGCGTTATCAAGTTTCCGCGACTACTTAAACAAGCGCGGAACTACTACTGGGTATGCCGGACAAATCACTCTTTGCCAAAAACGAAGAAGAAACATTAAATTTTTGGGAAACAAATAAAATTTTTCAAAAAACTTTGGATAAAAAATCCCCCAAAGGTAATTTTGTTTTTTTTGAAGGCCCGCCCACCGCCAACGGCAAACCCGGCATCCATCATGTTCTGGCGCGCGCCTTTAAAGATATTATTTTGCGCTTCCGCGTCATGCAAGGCTATCACATTGAACGCAAAGCCGGTTGGGATACGCACGGCCTGCCGGTGGAACTGCAGGTGGAAAAACAATTAGGCCTTTCGGGTAAGCCGGATATTGAAAAATACGGTGTTGAGGCTTTCAACCAAAAATGCAAGGAAAGCGTTTGGCGTTATAAAGACGAGTGGGAAAAACTGACCAAACGCATCGCTTTTTGGCTGGATTTAGACAATCCTTACGTGACTTACGCCACCGATTATATTGAAAGCCTGTGGTGGATCTGCAAAAAAATCAACGAAAAGGGCTTGCTATATAAAGGCTACAAGGTGGTGCCCCAATGCCCGCGTTGCGGCACATCGCTTTCTTCGCACGAAGTGGCCCAAGGCTACAAAAATATTGAAGAAAACTCCATCTATATTAAATTCAAACTCAAGGGCGAAGAGAATACCTATATTCTCTCTTGGACTACCACGCCCTGGACCTTGCCCGGCAATGTTGCCTTGGCCGTGGGCGCGGAGATTGATTATGTCAAGGTTAAATCCGGCGACGAATTTTATATTCTAGCCAAAGCGCTCGTCGGGCCGGTCTTTGGCGAATCGCCCGAAATGATTGAAGAATTTACCGGTAAAAAACTGGCGGGATTGGAATATGAACCGCTTTTCCCCGGCTACTTGGATGCCGGCGGCAAAAAGGCCTGGTTTGTGGGCACTGCCAAATTTGTCTCCACGGTGGACGGCACCGGCGTGGTGCACACCGCCGTTATGTACGGCGAAGATGATTTTAATTTTGGCAAGGAAAACGATTTGCCGTTTGTCCACACGGTTGACGAAAGCGGCCACTTTTTACCCGGCGTCAAACAATGGGCCGGTCGGTTTGTCAAAGACCCGCCGGTGGAGCGCGAAATTATTGAAGATTTGAAAAAAAGAAATTTGCTTTTCAAAGAAAAAATTTACGCCCACGATTATCCCTTTTGCTGGCGTTGCGACAGCCCGCTCCTTTACTACGCCAAGGATTCTTGGTTTATCAAAGTGACCGAGGTCAAAAAAAATCTCTTAAAAAATAATCAAAACATCAACTGGGTGCCGGATCATATTAAAGATGGCCGTTTTGGCGAATGGCTGGAAAACATCAAAGACTGGGCCATCTCGCGCCAGCGCTACTGGGGCACGCCTATTCCTATTTGGACTTGCCAAAAATGTAACCACATGGAAGTCATTGGCAGTTTAGAAGAGCTGGAGAAAAAAACCGGCCGCCTGCCCAAAAACAAAGACGGGGAAACTGATGTCCATCGGCCTTTTATTGATGAGCTGACTTACCCCTGTTCTTGCGGCCATGAGATGAAACGCATTCCGGATGTTTTTGATTGCTGGTATGATTCCGGCGCCATGCCTTTTGCTCAACATCATTATCCTTTTGAAAACAAAGATTTGATTGATAAAGGCGCTCAATTCCCCGCGGATTTTATCTCCGAAGCGATCGATCAAACCCGCGGCTG
>CAZQSS010000052.1:0-3453 GCA_964596405.1 uncultured Gammaproteobacteria bacterium
GCATCAATCTTCTTCTTGATATCTTTGTTGCCCGGATTTAAAAGTAACACTCTCCTATAAAGCTCCAAGGCCTGCGTATCAAAATTCTGTTTTTCATAGAGAAAACCGAGGGAGAACAAAGCATCGGAATAATTTGGATTTAACGCAATGGCGCGGCGAAAAGCCAGTTCAGCCAGCGGCAAGTCGTTCTTTTGGCCACGATTAAAATAGTAGCGGCCCAACTGGAAAACATAAGAAACGTCTTGGCGGCCATAATTTAACCCTTTTTCTAAAGTGGCAATGGCGCCGCCAATATCATTCTGCGCTTCTTGCATCATGGCTAGGCGCACATAGGCCACGGTCAAATCCGGTTTTAAATCAATAGCTCTCTGATAATCTTCTTTAGCCTCGTTATAACGTTTCAGTAAAAATTTGGCATCACCCAAACCGACATAAAAGACCGGATTGGTGGACTCCAACGACACGGCTTTTTCCAAAGACATCATCACCCAATTATTGGCCTCCGGCGCGATCGGCCGAGCATTGGCATACATGGTGGAAAGATATTCCCAAGTCGCCACATTGTTCGGCGCTTTGTCGGTCGCCACCTTAGCCGAGTTGACGGCGGAAGCCACGAGAGGCGTCACTTGATTCAAATCACCGGTTTTTTGATTCACTTCGGCGGCCTTATTCAAAAACGATTCGGCTAAAGTCAGATAGAATGCCCCGCGATTGGCATTAAGGCTAACCGCGTTCTGCAAACCGGCAATGCGCTGATCCAACGGTTTTTTCAAAGCTCGGGCATAAACCACTTCGCCGGCAAAATATCGACCCTCGTAGACTCCCAACACAATAATAACGGTAAAAACTAAAATAAAACCAAAAGAAGCGGCCAGCGCGTATTGCGGCGACGCCTTAAGAGAAAAAGACCGCAGCTCAACGGCTCGTTTGGAAAGGCCTTGGCCGGCCGTACTCATTAGCCCCAAAAAAGCCCAAAACAAAACCCAAAGAACTAAACTGAAGTTGACCAAAAAGAAAGCAATCAAAAGAGTCAGCCACCCGGCCGCCAACCCCCAAAACAACAATGGCGATTCTTGGAGTGATTCCACTTCCACGACCTCGGACGCTTTTCTCCGGCGCCGCAACTCTAAAACTTGTTTATACCAAATAGTCGTCACGAGCCCCAAGGCCATCAAAATTATAAACAGCAGAGCCAATGATCCCAAAAGCCCGGTCGTGGCCGCCCAATCAAAAGAACTGCTGTAGGGTTGATGAAAACGAACATTCCAGGCAAAATTATTGTTAAACGCCGCCGGCCGAAACTGGGAAAAATCATAAACAAAAGTCGACGGACCGCTGCCAAAGATAAATGTTCTGGCGTCAGAAGCCAAAGTCTTAAAGACTATGTCCCAAGAAAGCTGTGGCGCCAAAGATACTTCTACCGGCAATTTAACCGTTAATAATTGCGGCGTGCCTAAAAATATAAAAAGCAAAGAAGCCACTAAAACAGCAAAACTAAAAGAAGTCCAAATGGTATTAACATAATCCACATAAGTCAAAAAGAAAACCAACATTAAGAACAGAGCGATGGCCATAATAATCCAGATGAGCTTAAAACCAATCGCGGTCAAAGCGACCAAACTCAAAATCAAAACGCCGAAAACAAATATGTCGGCCACGTGTCTTTTTTTCTTTAAAGCCAAAATGGCCAACGCCACCAAGCTGACGACCGCCAAAAAAATTCCAAAAATAGTGGCGGAACTATGCACCAGATTAAACGGCAAAACAAAACTTAAGCCGGGAATCTTAAGCAATTTAAATGATGCCAAAATAAAATACAAGGAGGCCAACGCGCCGGAAAATAAAAAAGTATATAGCATTTTTATCACCTGCGCCACGTTGATAATCAGTTGGCTGATCAAAAAATAAAAAACCAGCATCAAAGAAAATCCGACGAAAGAAAGATTGATCAGACCGAAATCGCCGAAAAAACTTAAATACTGCTCTTTGGACAACAGGCTGACCAGTAAATAAACAACCCAAAGCGCCAAAAGAGGAATGTCCAGCGGCGTTGGTCTAAATTCAAAAACTTTGCGAATTATCGCTCGGCCAAAATAACAAACCAAAGACAAAAGAACCAAAAAATAAAATAAAAAATACTTATTCAATTCCAATATATCCTGCGTGAAGGGCAGAAAAAATAAGGGTATCAAAAAAATAACGGCGTATAAGCAAAATAGGCTTATTTTGTGCAAAATTAAACTAAAACGCGTATCCATATATAAACAATATAAAAAATTAGATTTTAATATTATACCATATTTAAAAAATGGCCGCAATGTGGATTACTCGTCAAAAGAAATCACTTGGTTGGGCTTGACCAACCGTTCTTTTTTATCAGTCTGATGGTGAGTGGGATTAGCTGCGGCCGTCCGGTTTTCTTCGCCGCGTTTTACGCCCGGCGGCGGAAACTTTTTAAACGCGTCTTTCAGAGTGATCCTCTCTTCTGTTTTTACCGGAACGACAGTTGGGGTTGCCCCGACGCGTACAGTCGGAGCGTCGCCCGTGGGCGACAGCGGCTCAAATTTTTTCTCCGGTTCCTTAACAATCGGCTTTTCGATTACGGCCTGACTGACCGCCGGTGAAATTTTTACCACCCCCTTACTGCTCATCACTTCTTTGTAGCAATCAACGCACAAAACCGGCCGTTTGCCGTCCGGCACAAAAGGCACATCCGTTTGTTTGTTGCAACGGCTGCAGACCGCCGGATACCGTTTACCGTCCGGCCCCATTTTTTTCGCCGGCGCTTCGGCCGAACTATAACCGAAAGATGGGCTGGAACCAGCTGTAACATCACCGGCCACTTCCGTTCCGCCTCCCTCTTCCCCGCCCTCCAAACCGCTCCAGCGCAAGATTTTTTCTTCAATCACTTCGCGTTTTTCCGCGTAACGCTCGCGTGAAACGCTCATCACTTTTTCCCGATTATTAGTCAGTTTAAAATCTGACACAAATGTTTGGGCGCTAAACGGCGATGAAGCCACGCCATCAATCATTAATTTCAAATAAGTGTTGTATTTAGCCAAATTGACCAAATCCTCCTCGGTAAAATCCGGCGCGAATTCTTTAGCTAAAAATTCCGCGTCTTCCGCGCCCACCCGAAAACAAATAATCGTGCCCACGTTGCCAAACACGGCCGGCGCCACCTTTTCATCCAACTGGGCGATATATTGATGGGCCATTACCAAATCCAGACGATATTTACGAGCCTCGGAGAGAATGTTGGCAAAGCTTTCGGTGGCAAAATTTTGAAATTCATCAACATACAAATAAAAATCCTGGCGATCTTTCTCGGGAATATCCACGCGCTCCATGGCGCCCAGTTGCAATTTAGTAATGAGCATGCCGCCCAAAAGTCGGCTGGAATCTTCGCCAATACGACCCTTGGATAAATTCATTATAAAAATTTTTCGATTA
>CAZQSS010000053.1:0-3324 GCA_964596405.1 uncultured Gammaproteobacteria bacterium
GATTATTGGGATTTGGAGCTTGGTTATTTTCGCTCATCGTTCCTCCACTTTGCGCTAAAGTCGTCGGCGCTGTTTTGGATTTCAAACTATCATAAAGTTGTTCCGCGCCATCTAATACTCCCTCTGCAATTTGGACTAGTCGACCAACTGGTTTCTGTAACACACCCAATAAATTGGTTTGAAAAAAGGTAGGTTTTTCTATTTGTCCCTTGCCTGCTTCCTCAAAAAACAACTTAATCACCCCAGCTCCGGCGCCAACTGCTTTAGGCGCGAGGATAGAAAAATAATCAGAGGATATATTATTATCAATATAATATTTTTTATTCTCAGTGAAATCATCAATTTTTAAAAACAAAACCTTATAATTTAAACCCTCCGCTGCTCTATATACATAGCCGCTTTTATTTGACAAATCAACAACGTTCTTAATTGTGTCTTTGCTATAAAAATTACGATTGGAAAAATTAGCCAAGTAATCAAAATACTGATCCAGACTACCAAAATTAATCAGTGGGCCGGAAATTGGCTTAAAATTCTTTTTAACCCATTGTTCATAAAGGTCGCCCTCGGGATGCGCGTCATCGCGGGTGTGAGCCGGTACAGTCATATCTTCCAACAAGTGTAGAACATGACCCAACGAAATAAAAGCCTGTTCTCTATTACCCTGCTGATAATCGTAAACGGCTCTTGGCCAGCTTTGGTCGCCTAAAGAAAAACCGGCCTGATTTTGCGGATTCTGAGCCCATTTTTTAGCCGTATCATAACTGCCTTTTAACCCCGTACCGTGAATAGGGTCGTAAAAATGATTCATCCATCTAAACGGGTAATCCTCATCAATAGCACCTACTCTTAACCAGCCAATTTCTTCTGGCGATAATTTATCTCCAACAGCTTGTGAGTTGTATAATTCTGACGCCAAATCTGTTAAACCAGGGTGCGCTATGTTGGTATCATAACCAAAAACTCGGCCAACCAAAGAAGCCGAGATTATAACTCCTCCTAAAATTACCAAAATAAATTTTGGTCTCCTCCTCATATGGTTAAAATGCCGTTAAAAAATTTAATTTAAGAATTAGAGTGAATCTAATTGCCAAACACCGCTTTTATTCTTAAAGAAAAAGATTGTCATCTCCTTACTAGGATTTTCAATTTTATATATAGCTAAACCATCGCTCTGTTCTTGCATTTTTATTTTGAAGTCAAACAATTCTGCTATCTTTGGTAAATCATTTTCTTTGTTATTTTTCGTGATTGTATACAAGAACTCTTCCTCATATCTCCCTGTTAGTAATCCTTTCACGCCCTCTAAATTCCCCGCCCTCAATGTCGCAATGAGCTTAGCGTACGTTTCCTCTGGTGTTTGCGTAGTCTTGACATTTTCTAAAGGATATTGTGGATACATTTTATTCAATTCCTCCAACGAATAATCGCCATAAGGAAAGCTGGGACGAGCAGTACCGGTTAAAACCCGCTGTTGTTTATTTAAAAACCAGCCATAACCGCCAAAGATAGCGGCCAGGCCCAAGATTAAAACTACTACCGCGCCAAAAATAAAATAAATATTCGTCTTGCGCGCCATAAAAATTAATTAAAAATAAAAAATCCTCCTCATTAGAGAACATTATAGCACAAATCTTTTTTTATGAAAATAAAAAGGTGTGGATAAGTTAAAAAATGATTTTGCTTTTCGTCCCCTAACCCTTGACAAACAACATAATTTTTGCTATATTTTACTGTTCGGAATTGACTTGTGAAGCATGGACAATTCTGGAAAGACCTTTGAAAATACAAACCCAAATAGAAAGAGGTGACACCGTGCGTTACGAAATGATCCATATCTTGACGACGGCCGTGTTAGAAGCAGGCAGAATCGCGAGCGAGGCGTTGCGGGCAGGCGTGTCATCAACGGTAAAGGAAAACGTTCCCGGAGGCTCACACCACTCCATCAGCACGGAGGCAGATGAGTTGAGCCAAAACTACCTGCTGGGGACATTGCGGAAGCACTACCCAAAGGCCAAGTTCTTGGCAGAAGAGAGCTGCTCTGGCAAAGACATCATCACGGACGAAACCGTTGAACTCGTGAAGAAAGGCACGGTTTTTGTTCTGGACGCCCTGGACGGCACGGCCGGCGCTTATCGCCATCGCTGGGACTGGAGCGTCTGCGGCAATGTGATGCAAGACGGCGAATATATCGGCGGGGTCGTCTTCGCGCCCGATGCCCGCGGAGGGATGACGATCGTCGGCGAACGTTCCGTTGGTATTCTTCTGAAAGAAGGCGGTGACGTGAGCTACCGTCGCGTTGGCATTTCCAAATGCGATGACATCAAGAAATCCACTGTACTTTTCGGCGTGGATGTGCAGAAGCGACCCCAGTTCAAGGACTTCGCTCATGCAGTCGCGAATTCCGTGGAGACCGCGGTTACGGCCGGCTCTTGCGCCTTGGGCGTAGCGACCGTGGCGTCCGGAAAAGCCGAAGCCATTGTCCAGCCTCATCAGTGGCCGTGGGATTGGTCCACAGCGCCCGCGCTCATCATACCGGCAGGCGGGAAAGTACTGTACTATCACTACCGAAGCGGCCAGCCCGTTCTCTTGGCAAAACCCGATCTGCCGGCTTATAGCCGGACTAACCGAACGGACAAGGGTGGCTTGGGCTTTATTGCCGGCAATCCGGCTGTAGTGGATTGGCTGTGGCAACAACTGATAAACAACTGGAGGAGCCATGGCTAAAACCACTACTATCCGAAACTGGCCCGGCGAAGTGCCAACCATTTCGGGCGGAACGCGCACAGCGATCAAGCTGGCGCGTCCATGGCAGACGCGCGGCCCTTTTGCCAATCCGTTAAACTGCCCGTTTGAGCCCAATCGGCTCAAGGCGGACAAAAGGAGAATCCTCAAGCGTTCCCCGGACGGAAGCTGGGTGGGCATCTCCGCCCGATTCACGCCGTACCGCAACCACGCGCTGGTGGTGCCGGTCACGTGCGCCCACTGGCCGGAAGAGAAGATGCGTCTGCTTGGCGGTGAAACCGAGATCGTAACGGCTCTGAAGATGGCGCGTCGATTTATAACTGGCAAATCAGTTGAGGTCATCACCGTCAACATCGGCTGGCTGGGAGGGCAGAACGTTGGCCACCCGCACTGGCATGTCTTTACTCTGCCGTCCGGCGTCGCCAAAAACTCTCCCCAACAGACAGCTAGTGTGCTGGCCAAGATGACTGGTGACGACTCGTCAATCGTGGAGGATGAGAGTTTCCACGCTTTTACCGGCGGTCATCGGGCAGGGCAGTGTTTTATCCTACCCAAAGCCTCCGGGACAACGGAACCGCC
>CAZQSS010000054.1:0-3314 GCA_964596405.1 uncultured Gammaproteobacteria bacterium
TGATAATGAAACAGTAGTTCTAACATCGTCTACGACTCGGAACACCGCAATAAAAAACCACACTTCCTAGCACAAGCGTACTATGACTATTAATAACACAAGCGACGCCAAGAGTCTGTATGAGGCTATCGCGGAAGATTATGATAGGCACATGGAAAAAACAGGACATTATGCAGCTCAAAAACGCATTTTGGACATGTTGGAAAATAAAATTCAAGAACCTGTTTTAGATTTGGCTTGCGGTCCGGGTTTTATATTGTCAAATCTCGCTAAAAAATTTCCAGCTGTTATTGCCAACGATTTTTCCAAACCGATGGTTGAACTTGCTATAAAAAAAGTCGGCAATAAAGTTATTTTTTATAATTTTAACGCTGAGAACATCACATTGGATACGAAATTTAAAACCGTTCTCTGCTCCAATTTATTTTATTATATTAAAAACAGACCGAAAGCGCTCAAAGCTTGGGCGGAATTACTCTCTGACAAAGGCAAGCTGATATTAATTGAAGAATGTCCATTTGTACCAGCTGAAAGTGAAGAAATGAACCCCCACAGAAAAAAGTTAATGAGTGTGATAGATCCGTTGTCTTTAGAACAAACTATAAAAATTTTAACAGATAGCGGTTTTACGTTAGAAAAGCAGGTAAGCACGCCCATAGACAAAAAGCATAATTTGTACGGATTAATTTTTGAAATAAAAAATTGATACTGGTTTATAAAAGGTAACTTTTAAAACAAACTATAATTAACGTCATAAAATATGGATGAGGCCAAAATCGCGATTTTTCAAAAAAAAGAAATACGCAAAACATTGTTTCAAAACGAATGGTGGTTTGTGATTGTGGACGTGGTAGCCGCCTTGACTGATTCGGTACAACCCGACGGTTACATTAAAGATATGCGCCGCCGAGACGAGGAACTGTCAAAAGGGTGGGGGCAAATTGCCACCCCCCTTTCTATTGCGACGTTAGGAGGCCCGCAGATGCTTAATTGCGCCACTACCGAAGGTATTTTCCGCATTATTCAATCAATCCCCTCACCCAAAGCCGAGCCGTTTAAACGCTGGCTCGCCAAAGTTGGTTACGAACGCGTGCAGGAAATTGAGAACCCGGAATTGGGCACCAAACGCACGCGAATGCTATACAAATTAAAAGGTTATCCAGATAGCTGGATAGAAAAAAGAATGCGCGGGATTGAAGTGCGTGAAACCTTGACTGGTGAATGGCAAAAACACGAGGTAAAACTACAAAAAGAGTATGAAATATTGACGGCTGAAATTGCCCACGCCACCTTTGGGCTTACCCCCGGTCAGCATAAAAAAGTAAAAGGTTTAAAAAGAGAAAACCTGCGCGACCACATGAATGATTTGGAGTTAATCTTTTCCATGCTGGGCGAAGCCGCTACAACCGAAATCGTCCGCAACGAGCACCCGCTGGGCTTTGTAAAAAATAAAAAGGTGGCCAAACGCGGCGGCGGCGTGGCCGGATTAGCCAGAAAAAAAATGGAAATAGAAACTGGCAAAAAAGTGGTTAGCAAAGATAATTATTTGCCTTTAATTAAACACGAGAAGAGATTAAAATAGACTTGCCGCGAAGATGAAGATACTTAAAAAAGCCGTCTTAATGGGGGCGGTTTTTTTATCCCCAAACTGTTAACAATGCTAAGAATTTTGTTCATGGTTAAAAATTGACTTGACACAACAATGAATGGGGTGATATGATATATTCACCTTGAATACTGAGTAGCAAAAAAGCGGCGGGTCTTTCATGGAGAAAGCGCTTTGGAGCAATGATCCAGTATTAATTATAACCGGTACTACGCCGGTATTTTTTTATATAATTATGGACGCGCAAACAAATTTAATAATTTTATTTGGTTTCATTATTGTAGGTTTTCTAGTGGTTGACCTGGGTTATCTAAATAGAAAGAGCCACAAGGTTGAGTTTAAGCCGGCTCTTTATCAATCGTTATTTTGGATTGCCATAGCATTGGCTTTTGGCTTTCTAATATCTTTATACATAAGCAAAGAAATGGCCGCCGAATTTTTGAGCGCTTATGTAACCGAAAAAATGTTATCGGTGGATAATTTATTCGTCATGATGCTTATTTTTAGTTATTTTAAACTGGAAGAAAAATATCATCACCGTGTTTTGTTTTGGGGAATCATGGGCGCTATTGTCTTTCGCGCGATTTTTATCGGAGCCGGAGCATATATTATTCACCAATTCTACTGGGTGTTGTATGTCTTTGGGGCAATATTACTTTATACCGGCATAAAATTATTGCGCGACAAAAAGGAAGAACATATAGATTTTCAAAATAATAAGATCATAAAAACAGCCCATAAATATCTGCCTTTTACAGCCAACCACCATAATGGTAAGTTTTTCTGTCGTGAAAATGACAAATTCATGTTTACTTCTCTATTTTTAGTAATGCTATTGATTGAAGGCACCGACATTGTGTTTGCGGTTGATTCTATACCGGCCGTATTCGCTATTTCGCAGAATCTGTTTATTGTGTTCACCTCTAATATTTTTGCCATCATGGGATTGCGGGCCATGTTTTTCTTAATCGAAAGCGTTTTACACCGTTTTCATCATTTGCAAAAAGGACTGGCCTTTATATTATTATTCATAGGATTAAAAATGCTTTCAGGAATATTCGGAGCGCACCTATCATCGTTATTTTCATTTGGAATTATTATGTTAGCGCTCGGTTCGTCAATTATTTTATCAATAATATTTCCTAAAAAAATTTAACTATACCATTATGTTTTATAAGAAAATTTACAATATCGGCGACAAGTTGGAAGACAAGGTGCGTAGCAAGTTAAGCCATTACCCAATTATTTATGCCTTTATCGGCGGCGCTGGAATTATTATTTTTTGGCGCGGTATCTGGCATACAGTAGATTATGTTGTGGAGTCATTGTTGGCAATTAGCGATAATATATCAAGCACTACCATGTCCCAACTGCCTTGGTGGGATGGCCCATTGTCTATATTGGTTGGTGTAGTACTGTTATTAGCAGTAGGCTTGTTTGTTAGCAGTTTTATCGGCAACGAAATTATTATTTCCGGTTTGAAAAAAGAAAAGAAAATAATTGAAAAAACCGAGGAGGATATCGAGGTGGAAATAGCAGAAGATAAGAAAATTAAACACGAGATTCACGAGATGGACGGCAGGTTAAAACGAATTGAGGAAATATTAAAAAATAAATAACTTCTTTATATATGGATTTAGTGGAAATAGTTAAGGCCACGGGTTATTTAGGACTATTTGCAGCTGATAAATCACTAACTTAAATAATA
>CAZQSS010000055.1:0-2955 GCA_964596405.1 uncultured Gammaproteobacteria bacterium
ACGTATAAGATAAGAGAAAAGGTGGTGAACGAATATTGGCTGCGGCGTGGATAAATAGTCTTTATTATTTAAGGTAGGGGTGGTATAATAGATAAGGAGGATATCTAAATCAGAAAAGGTATAAACTTCGTAACGAAGTATGTTCGGTGAGTCCATAATGAGTTATACTTACGACGAAACCGAAGCCCTGCGGCACTCGGCTTCGTTTTTAGGCGCTCTGGCGCTTTTTTTGGCATTTTTGGGTGGTTATTTTTCTTATCAAAACGGCTGGTGGTGGATGGTATTTTTTGTCGTCTTGGTATTTAGATGGTTTCACGGATTCTTAGACCAACCCCACAACAAGCGTTATGATAAAATTATTCAAAGCGTTGTATCTTTGATTGCCGCTTTGATATTTTTAGTAATATTTTTGTTTGGCTCCTGGGCATCAAAGCACGGTTTTTGGTTTTTAGGGATTTTGCCACTCGGGGTTTATTTTATTTTGGCCAAGATTATACACCGGCCCCGAAATAGGAAAAAGAAGAAGCCTTAAGGTTTATGCCCCGTTAGAAATCCTTGGCAGAAAAAATTTTTAAAATTTTTTCTGCGGGAGTGATACGGGGATAGTCACAAAACGTTATTTGTTAAATAAGGAGTTTAAATTATCTAAAGACGGATTTCTAACGGGGTATGTGGGAGAGTTTTATCATCGCGTTTAATAATTATTACGATTTTATAGCGACCGCGTCGGCGGGTGATGTTTATATTCGGCTTTTTAAAGATTTCGGCTGGATTATTTTGATGTGGATGTCGTTAAAGATGTTTTGGGAGGCTTACATATTAAATCGCATCGGTCTTTATTTGGGCGCTCTTAAGTGGGTTTTTTTGGCCATTGATATTCCCAAAGGCAATGAGCAAACACCCAAGGCCGTGGAGCAAATATTCGCTCATTTGGCCGGCGGTTTAAAAAATCCGGATATGGAAGAAGCGTTTTTAGACGGCTATATGCAGCCATGGTTTTCTTTTGAGATCGTCAGCATTGAGGGTTATATCCAATTTATTATCCGTTCGGTCACCAAGTATCGCGATATGGTGGAATCGGCCATCTACGCCCAATATCCCGAAGCCGAGATAACCGAAATAGAAGATTATGCCAAAGATTTTCCATCGCATTTTCCCAATAAGGAATATAATTTGTGGGGCACGGAATTTAGTTTGGTTAGGAACGGTAACGGCGAAGAATGTTATCCAATTAAAACTTATCCGGAATTTGAACATACTTCAGCCGAAGAAGTTTTTAAAGATCCGATGGCCGCGATACTGGAAACTTTAACGCGCATCGGCAAAGGCGAATTTTGCGGCATTCAGATTTTGATCAAACCGATAGACGAAAATTGGAATCATTGGAAAAAGAACGGCCGGAACATGGTTAAAGATTTGATTGGCGCGCCGATTCAGGAATCACAATCGCTTTTAAGTAAGGCGGGCGGTTTGCCGGGCAAATTTTTGGACGAAACTTTTACCGCCGTTCATGGCGCGCCAATGGGGCCGGGGGCGGCAGAAGAAGAACCGATGGATTGGATGAAATCCAAAATGCTTTATCTTTCCCCGGGCGAGCGCGGGGTGGTAGAGAAAATTGAAGAAAAAATGGCCAAGATTTGTTATGCTTGCAAAATCAGGTATATTTATCTGGCGAAAAAAGAAATTTATGACCGCTCTAAAATTTCTTACGGTTTACACGGCGCCTTTCGCCAATTTGGCACGGAAAATATGAATGGCCTCAAGCCTGATTTTAAAACTATAGGCACGCACGTTCATTATTTTTTTACGGAAGAGCGCGATAATTGGCGCCGCAACCGTTTGATTAGCGCGTATAAGTGGCGCAGTCGTTGGCGCGGTTTAAACGAATTTTTATTGAACACCGAAGAGTTGGCTTCTATTTGGCATTTCCCGATGTTGACGGTGAAGACGCCGCTTTTGGCGCAAACCGAAGCGCGCCGCGGCAAGCCGCCGGCCTCGTTGCCCACGGAGCGAAGCGTGGATACGATTAAAGCCATTGAAAGGCGCGAAAAAGGCGCGCCGCCACCGAACTTGCCCACGATATAAAAGCTCTAAATTCGAAGCACGAAATTCTAAACAAATCTAAATGATCAAAATCTAAAATCCAAAATCGATTTTGAATTTCGAAAATTTGAATTTTGATATTGTTTCGGATTTCGAATTTGGGATTTAGGATTTTCATTGATATGGCCGAAGGAAAACATCCAAAAAAAGACGCGGTCAACAAAATTCCCGATGTGGTGTTTTTTGCCGAAACCAATTTCCGCAATCAAAGGCGGCGTTTTGGAATTAAAACCGATGATCGCCGCCGTCACATGTATTTGATTGGGAAAACCGGCATGGGCAAAACCACGCTCATGGAACAAATGGTGCTTTCGGATATTTATAATGGCAACGGTTTGGGGCTGGTTGATCCGCACGGCGATTTCGCGGAAAAGATTTTAGATTATATTCCGCCGCACCGCATTAACGACGTTATCTATTTTAATCCGTCAGATGTTGATTTTCCCATTGGTTTCAACGTTTTGGAAACGATTGATCCGCGGCACAAACATTTGGTGGCCTCAGGTTTGATGGGTGTTTTCAAAAAGATTTGGCCGGATGTCTGGAGCCCGCGCATGGAGTATATTTTAAATAATTGTATTTTGGCGCTTTTGGATTATCCCGGATCCACCCTTTTGGGCATTAATCGGTTGCTGGTGGACAAAGACTATCGTCGTCATGTATTGACCCAGATTCAAAATCCGGTGGTCAAAACTTTTTGGGTTTCGGAATATGCCAAGTACAGCGAACGTTTTGCCACCGAGGCGATTGCGCCAATTCAAAATAAAGTTGGTCAATTTTTGTCATCGTCCATTATCCGCAACATTGTCTCTCAAGTAAAATCCACCATCAATATCAGGGAAATAATGGATA
>CAZQSS010000056.1:0-2930 GCA_964596405.1 uncultured Gammaproteobacteria bacterium
AATATTTTTCCAACTCGGTAAACGGGTGCTCGGAAATATACAACCCAATCAGTTCTTTCTCCCAAGCCAGCCGTTCGGTTTTGCCAGCCGGCGGCGTAGATTTTAAAGCCAATTTGCCCGGGCCGCTGGCCGAGAGGTCAAAAAGTTTTGACTGATTGCTGGCCATTTCTTTTTGATGATCCCGCGTATAATTCACCAAAAGCTCAGTATTGCCCAAAAGCAAACCACGTTCGGCAAACTGATCAAAAGCGCCGCATTTAATCAAACTTTCCAGTGATTTTTTATTCAAATCTTTATCCCGCACCCGGGTTAAAAAATCTTCCAAATTTTTGTACGGACCGTTTTCCTTGCGTTCGTGAACAATAACCTCGGCAATATGGGCGCCGACATTTTTAACCGCCTCCAAACCAAAGCGAATAGTGGGCTTGGGCCGGTTGGGCACCACGGCAAAAAGTTCAAAGCTTTCATTGACATCCGGCGGCAAAACTTCAAGATCCATTTTTCGGCATTCCGCCACCAACTTGGCGGTCTCTTCAATGTCGCCAGCTTCGGCCGAAAGCACGGCCGCCATATACTCTTCCGGAAAATACGCTTTCATATAAGCCGTCTGATAGGCCACCACGGCGTAAGAAGCGGCATGGGCTTTGTTAAAACCATAACCCTGAAACGGCTCAAACAACTCCCAAATTTTTTCCGCTTCCGGCCGGGACATCTGGCTGTGTTTTTGACAACCGACCACAAATATCTCATGCTGTTTGGCCATTTCCGCCGGTATTTTTTTACCCACCGCCTTACGAAATTTATCCACCGACTCCCAAGTATAGCCGGCCAATTCCATGGCGGTAAACAGTAAATCATCCTGATAAACCAACAGGCCAAAAGACTTATCCAAATAACTCTGCATTTTAGGATGATAATATTTGACCTTGCTCTTGCCGTGTTTGCGCGAAATATATTCCGGAATAACGGCCATCGGGCCGGGCCGGAAGAGGGCAATCATAGCCATGATATCAAAAATGGAAGTCGGTTTGAGTTCTTCAATGTAGCGCGTCATACCCGAACCGCCCAGCTGAAACAAACCGTAAGTTTCGCCCCGCGCCAGCATATCAAAAGTTTTTTTGTCATCCCAGGGGATGGTTTGCAGATTAATTTTAATACCGCGGGTTTTTTCCACAATTTTAATGGCGTCTCCCAAAATAGAAAGATTCCTAATGCCCAAAAAATCCATCTTAAGCACGCCGGCCTCTTCCACCGAATTCATCTCATACTGCGTGACGATGTTGGCGCCGTCTGTTTCGCGCTGGACAGGTGTAAAATCGGTTAGGTCTGTGGGGGAAATCACCACGCCGGCCGCGTGCACCGAAGTATGGCGGGCGCACCCCTCAATTTTTTGGGCCAAATCCAGCAAACGTTTGACTTTTTCATTTTCATTATAAAGTTTCTGCAAATCCGGCGTATCGCGCATGGCCTGTTTAAGGGTCATCGGAAAACCCTGACTGCCAAAAGGAATAAGTTTGGCGATCTGATCGCAGAAAGAATAAGAATAACCCAAAGCGCGGCCCACATCGCGAACAGAGCCGCGCGCCGCCATCGTGCCGAAAGTTATAACCTGGGCCACGCGATTCTTTCCATATTTCTCCGTCACATATCTGATAACATCATCGCGGCGATTGTCGGCAAAATCCATATCAATATCAGGCGGCGAGGGCCGATAAGGATTTAAAAAACGCTCAAAAGGCAAATTAAAATATAACGGATTGACATCGGTGATGCCGACAGCGTAAGAAACGAGCGAACCGGCGGCGCTGCCGCGGGTGGTGGTAATAATACTCTGACCGCGCGACCAACGCACATAATCGGCCACGGCTAAAAAATACGGCGCATAACCTTTTTTACAAATAATATCCAACTCATAGTCCAATCTTTTTTTCATTTCTTCCGTCACTGCCGGCACCAGTTTTTTAAGACCGGACCGAGCCTCTTCAGTCAATTCCTCATTGGCAGTTTTACCCGGCGGCACTTCAATCGGCGGAAAATGCCATTGACCCAATTTCAATTCCAAATTACAACGCTCGGCAATTTTAACGGTATTTTCTATGGCCTCGGGCACGTGACGAAAACGCGAGGCAACATCCTCACCGGTATTTAACGACCGGTCGGCAATGACGCGATTGGGGCGATCGGGATTATCCAAAACTTCACCCAAACGAATACAAGTCAAAATGTCCTGGGCTTCGCGATCATCGGGATTCAAGTAATGCACGTCGCGTGTTACCACGAGCGGCAAACCCGTTTCTTCAGCCAAACGGATCAAGGCATTATTAACTTCCATTTGTCCTTCCAAATCCGGATGATCCTGCAATTCCAGATAAAAATTATCAGGACCAAAAATTTTGGCGTACTCTTCGGCCGCGATTTTTGCTTTTTTAAGATTATTTTTTAAAACTAGCCGGGCAATCTCGCCGTTGAGACAGCCGGAAAGGGCAATAATTCCCTCATGATGTTGGGCCAAAAGCTCTTTATCAATCCGGGGAACCTCAAAAAAACCCTCCAAATGCCCCAGCGAAGTTAGTTTCATCAAATTACGGTAACCCGTCTCATTTTCCGCCAATAAGACCAAATGAGATACTTCATTCGGCTGGTTTGACAGAGGTTTGTCAAGACGCGAACCTTTGGCCAAGTAGGCCTCAAACCCGATAATCGGTTTGATCTCGGCTTTTTTGGCCGCCTTATAAAACTCAATGGCGCCGTACATGGAGCCGTAATCAGTCAAAGCAATCGCTTTCATTCCTCTTTCTTTGGCCGCGGACACCAAATCATCGATCTTCGGCAGACCTTCTAGGAGCGAATAGTGGGAGTGAGTATGGAGGTGGACAAAATCCGACATATTACTTAATTTTAATCTAAAAAACAATTTTAAGCAATAAATT
>CAZQSS010000057.1:0-2696 GCA_964596405.1 uncultured Gammaproteobacteria bacterium
TGAAGATAATGAGGCGGAATCAATGCAAGACCCGGCAAAAACCGCCAAGCCTGAAGATTATAATAAAGGCGAAGATGATGATGGAAAATATTTTTCCAGGTAAATAATTTTATTGCATGAATAATGAATTAAAGCTATGGAAATAAACATTATAGACGCTTCTTTAGATAAATTTATTTATTCATTGGAAAAACCAACAATCGCCAAAGTATTGCGCGTTATAGATTTGCTTGAAAAATTTGGCTATAATTTAGGCTTGCCTCATAGTAAAAAGGTATTGGCGCAGTTTTATGAATTGCGGATACGCGGCGCGCAGGAGGTTCGCCTATTTTATACTTTTCATAAATCACGAATTTTCCTTTTGCATGGGTTTATAAAAAAATCCCAAAAAATTCCCAGACGAGAAATTATTTTGGCTTTAAAAAAAGCGCGCCAGCTTGACAGTGCATAACATATAAGTTATCATAAAAGCATGAAAAAATACCAGCAGTTAAAAAAGAATTTATTAAAAGATAAAGAAGTCAGTCAAGAATATAATAATCTTGGGCTGGAATTTTCTTTAATTGAATTAATTATTAAAAGAAGAATTGAACAGGGCTTAACTCAAAAAGAGCTAGCCAGAAAGATTAAGACAAAACAATCGGCAGTTTCAAGATTAGAATCAGGCAGTTATAATCCGAGCATTGCTTTTTTGCAAAAAGTTGCCGAGGCCCTGGACGCCAGGTTAAAAATTTCACTGTCAGTAAGATAATAAATAATTTATCGTTAAGGAATTTCAATATTTCTAAAATTTGATAAATTCCAGCCCGTCAGGGCTGGCAATCCGCGCCAGCGGCGGGATAATCCTCGCCGCAAGGCGAGGATTGGATAGGAAATTACTCGCTGAAGATTGTTTGTAAATGTTAATTGGTAAATTAACCATTAGCATAGCCTCTGTTTTACAAACAGTTTTCAGATAGGAATTCTGATTAAAATATATACACAGTTTTGAAAGGGCCGTCTCTAGTTTTGTAGGTAAGGGAAATTAAATCCATCAGTACATTACAATTAGGGCAAATGAGCGGGTCGCGTCCGGTTGCCTCTCTCTTTAGTTGCCTCCAGTTTTTCCGTTGCGGTTCGAATGTTAGTTTGGCCATGGTGTAAAGAGCGGCTATTTGTAGGATTAGCAGAGGCCTTAGTTCATTTTTGACACGGTTGGCGTAAATTCCGTAATATCTAATCAGGCGAAAATGTTTTTCCGGTATGTGGCGGATAAGACGGCCGATAAATTCCTCAACCGACAGATTAATAATTTTGTCTGTTTTTTCAATTTTGTCCCGATAGCGGAAAGTAACGGTTTTGGCGGTTGGATCATAATCCGTGATATTAGTTTCCGACAGACAGGGGCGTTTGGCATAGCGGCCGATATATTTAGCAGTATAGACGGCATTGTCTAATTTTTCCCCGATATACACATACCAGATTATTTTCCACAATATTTGAGCCACCTCATAGAATTGTCTGGTTTTCCGTTTTTTCCACCACCCCTGTTTAATGACATACGGGATATTCAGTAATTTCTCTTTTGCTAATTTCTGCAGATTTTTCAGCAAGTTATAGCGAAACGACGCTTTTAACTGTTTTTCCGGAAAGAAAGTGTTTTCTTGCCAGACATTGAAGTCAAAGTCATCGCTCTGGCCTAATCCGCCCAAGGTTAATAGAATATGGATATGAGGATGAAAATTTTGTTCGCCTCCGAAAGTGTGGAGTACGGCAACAATGCCGGGCAGAAGTCCGTTATCTTGGCACCAGCCCATGATCGCGCCCGCGGCGGCGCGGAAGAGAAAATCAAGGGTTTTCCGATTAGCCGCGAAAAATGAGCCATAGTTCCTCCGGCGGAGAAAAGACCACATGGTAATAGGGGACATTAAGCAATTCTTTCTGCGCTTTGTCCATCCATTTGTCAGTCATCATTTTCCCGCAGGAATTGCAGAATCTGGATTTACAGGTATGAGCAACATAATGGATATGTCCGCAGAGAGAGCAAGTGTACAGGCTGTAGCCAATTTTATTCTTATCTCCGCAAGACAGGATCTTCTCGACATTTTCTAAAACCGCCGGACGGATATCAGCTTTATGCTTATTTAAAAAATCAGGCCAGTTATCCTTGAATATTTGTTTGATTGTATATTTGCTGGAAGCTTTAATAGTTTCGTACATACAGTGATTATACAATCAAATAAGTTTTTAAAGAACACCTAACCGTGAATTACCGTAGCGTAAATTGCCGTTAGGCCTAATTTATTTTTTGAATTTAATAATAATTTTTTTATATTAGCGCAGTTATCAATAATTGCGAGTATATAGTTATTTGATTGCGGGTGTTTTTTTGTGTCTACAATAACATAATCACCGTCTTCAATATTTTGACCGTTAACGCTCGCTTTATTCATCGAATTTCCAGACGCCTTAACGGCAAGTAGGCCATCTCCAATTTTTATTATATTTTTTGATACTTTTATGTAGCCTTCCAAATTTTCCTCCGCAAAAATATTAGCCTCGCCACAATTTGCCTCACCTAAAACAGGAATGGCCCAAAATAATCCCTTTTGTGGCTCTGTGTTTTTTGTGCGTTTAAAAACTGTGGTCATACTGGGAGATGTAATAAAGTACTGGATCCACAGAATACCAGTCTTGGAAAAAAATGGCATGCACAC
>CAZQSS010000058.1:0-2667 GCA_964596405.1 uncultured Gammaproteobacteria bacterium
GATGGCAGAGAGTCAATCATCAGCGCCAGCATCGCGGCCAAAAGTCCAATATCGCGCACCGTGATGTCAGTGATGCCGCTGACTGTTAGCACGATAACGAGATGGACGGCGCCAACGAATGCCGCGAGCCACGGTAGAAAATCAATCAGTAGGAAGACGCCGATAATAATATCTAAAATCGCTGTGCCAATCATTACCTGCGCCATTGGGATGGGCAAAAGTCCGGCCGCCCAGGGCTGTAAATATCCGCTCCAGGCCTCGGGATTTTTGAAAATCAAAATACCAATCCATAAAAAAGTAATGGCCAAACCGACTCTTAAAAAATGAAATGCGGCGCTTTTCATAATTTATAAATTAGTCACTAACTAAAAGTATAATTCCCATTAGCCAAGATGATAAAAATTTTACTCCAACGACTGGTTAAAACTAAAGCGCAGTTTTCGCCAATCGGGCAAATCGGTTTTTCCGCGGCCAGTCGTTTTCTGATGAGGTAAACCGTTTCGCTGATACCGACGGCTGAAAGAGTAAAAAGCAAGGCCAAGGCTGTCATATTTAGTATTGTAGCATGATATAATAAATTCAATGACCGGCGCTTTTTATTTTAATCTTTACGCGTTGCCACAGTTCCTGGTCGGTTTGTTTATGCTGGCGCAAGGTTTAGTAGTTTTGGCCCAAGACCGCCGTTCTTCGTTAAATCGGGCTTTTTTTCTTTTTGAGCTGGCGGTTTTTGTTTGGCTAACCGCTATGGGTTTGGCCTATATGTCAGTAGGCGAAGAATTGGGCTGGTTTTTTTCCAAAATCGGTTTTATCGGTGTGACTTTTATTCCCATCACCACTTATGCTTTCTCTTTGTATTACAGCGGGGCGGCGCGCCAAAGGCCAATTTTAATCGGCGGGTTATTGTTTACCATTCTTCTTGTTCTCGGTTTGAATTTTGAGATTTTTACCTCTGGCGCTTATAAATACGAATGGGGATATTATATAAAACTTGGTTTGCTTGGCGCCTCGCCACTCTTAATGTTTTTAATTTTTGTGCCGTTATTTTGTTATAATTTTTACACTAAGTTCAAACAATCTGATTTGCTGAGCAAGAAAAAATGGGCGACCTACGCCTTGCTGGCCGGACTTCTGGCTTTTTTTGGAGTGTTAGATTTTTTACCAGCTTTCGGCGTGTTCTTGCCTTTTCCTCCTATTGGTTATCTTTGCGTCGGCGTGTTTGCCACTTTAATGAGTTATTTTATTCTCCGTTACAATCTTTCCGATATAAAAATCATTATCGGTCGGACAGTCGGTTACATTTTTCTGACCACGCTAATTATTCTTTTCTATACCAGCCTAATGTTGCTGGTTTTCGGTCTTGACAATAATCAGACCGGAAAAATAATTATTGAAGCTCTTATCTTCGCCGGTCTTTTATACATGATGAGCGGTTTGAAGGAAAAAACCCAACGGATTGTCGCTCAGTTGTTTTTCAAGGAAAGAATTCAATTTACTCAACTAATCAGCGAATTTGTCGGCAACTTGTCCAATTTGAGGACTACCAAGATTTTGGCGGAATTTCTCCTGGCTTTTGTGGTTGATAAATTAAGGGCCAATTTTTGCGCTCTTTATATTTTTGACAAAAATGGCGGCGCTTGGCATATCTACCGTTATTTTGCCGGGAAAAAGATTGAATATTTACCGAACGCGCTATCGGTGACGATAAGCAAACTGGACGAAGAAACACTTCGATCATTTGGGAAAATAGCCAAACGCGATATCATCGGCGCTTTTCGCGAGAACCATAAAGTTTTGGCTGATGCTGTCAGTTTAATTTTGAACGATGGTCAAGCCGAGGTGATTTTTCCAATTTTCCGCCAGGACTCGCTGGAATGTTTAGTGGTGTTGGGACGAAAACAGACGGGCGAAAACTACGGCGCTTACGAGCAGAATAATTTATCAAAAGTTTTTGCTCCGTTCGGCATCGCTTGGGTGAACTCGCGTCAATATGAAGAAATCAGGGCTATTGATTTGACGAAAAATGATTTTATTAGCATCTTGTCCCATCAACTGCGCAGCCCTTTGACCAGGGTTAGTTGGGCGGTTGAAGCAATCAAGAAAGATGCTCAAAAGGAAAATAACGAACTCTATTATAAAGAGCTCACCAACAGTTTGGAATCGCTTATTGACCTGACTAATTTATTCACCAACATGTCTATGGAAGATTTTTCTCCCCAAACTAATAAATTAAATAGTGATGATTTAGCTAAGGCGCTTAATGAAATCTTGGAGCGTTCTGGACGATTATTAAAGGAAAAAAATATTACCTTTGAGTTTAATTTGCCGGCACATTTTCCGATAATTGTGTCTGATTTTTTTACTTTCAAAACCGCTATGGCCGTCCTTTTGGATAATGCGATGAGATATACTCGTTCCGGCGGTCAGGTGAGTTTGATAGTTAAGCAAGATGGCAACAAATTGCTGGTTTCAGTAAAAGACAACGGCGTTGGCATTCCTAATGCCGAGCAATATAAAATTTTCAGCAAATTTTATCGCGCGTCCAACGCGGCGGCGGCAGAACCAAACGGCAGCGGCGTTGCCCTGTATTACATTCGTTCCTTAATTGAGCGATATGGCGGCGCTATATCATTTCAATCAGAATTGGGCAAGGGCACTATTTTTAACTGC
>CAZQSS010000059.1:0-2589 GCA_964596405.1 uncultured Gammaproteobacteria bacterium
CCCGCCTCTGGCGGGGCTAAAATAAGCGTTTTTTGACCAGTTTAGTATATTAGTAGATTAGGATTATTAATAGATTCGTAGTTGACTTTTAAACCGTTTTGCCCGATTATTTATAGGTGGACAGGAATTTTTCTTGTCCGGCTCATTACAAACAATTCACCGAGGAGGGTAAGACCATGGCCAATAACGCGCCGGAAGTTTTTTTCTTGCAGAACCCGGCCGGTGAGGTTGTCTTTGAAGGCAGGATCTCCAGGGACGAACAGGGTGTCCGAAGAAGCTACGCCATTGAACCGGCCTATGCCAAAGCCGTATTCCGCGAACCGGCGGAAACCGGACTTTTAATTTCCTGTGGCAACGAAAACGCCTTTGTCCGTTTTCTCCGGCTACTCGCCTATGCGCGTCAGGAAGACTTTTTGCGCCGAGAATCACCGCCGCTTAAAACCTGTTTGATCTTGAGGCAAAACAGCGCGCCGGACATCGGCCAGCAAGCGCGGTCCTTTCATGTTTTTGGCGAAACCAAGAAAGTGATGGCCGGGGTATTTTGCCGAGTAGCGCAAGAGAATAGTTTTTGGGCCGAGGCGGAAACAATCAGGCGTATTTTCCAGCAGGCCAAATTTGATTCGCCTTTTGTCTATCTGGGCGATACCGAGCAGCTACACGAACTTTTGGACATTGTGGCCCGGATGCGCCACTACTCCGTCACCTCGCTTTTTGTGGAGGAACAAAAACTCCGTTATGTCGGTGGTGGCACGGAATCGGTTTGGAGAAAAGTCTTTGATATCAAGAGAACCAGGTAGGCGTTGACTGACGCCAGAAGGAGGATAAGGAGATGAAGAAGCTGTTGTTCATTGATTTCGCGGTGGCGATGCTGGTGGCGTTGGCCGTCTTGATAAGCGGTTGCGCCCAGGCGGTTGACACCACACCACTCCCCAACGGTGATGGGGAAACATCCGAGCCTATCTGCGATATGGAGTTTACCTTCATGTACGAGGAGGGCAAAGAAACGCACATCGTCTACCACAGCCTAAGCACGACTGGCTCAACGCTGGTTAAGCTCCGGAAGATGAAGGATGAGGGTGATATTAACGGTGAGCCTCTGGACAGCGCCTGTTTGGGACCAAGCGAGGATCAAAAACACGGCGTGAGGCTGGACAACGAAATGTGGATACAAGTGGAGGTCTGGTGGGGAGAGCAGTGCTCACCTATCAACAAAATGCAACCCTGTTATAGGAATGGGGCCACCATCCACGTGGAACACACCCCATCAGCCCAGCTCTGACACGTTCATTTTGTTCTGCAACCCGGCCCCGCGTCCCGAGTTCTCGGGATTGCGGGGCTTTTCTTTTTTATTTCACAAAATGGATAAAAACATTGCTCTCCTCCATATTTTTTGATAGAATAATATCACCCTATAGCCCCCAGGGCTATAACCCAATTTCCCAACAAATTTTAGCATATTTTAGCCCTTTATACTACAAGTTGGTATAAAGGTAGTTATCGGAAATAGCTAAAAATCTTTTTTAAGAATTAATTTTGGATTTTTTTATTTTGGATGCAAAAATTTTAAAAATATGGGCAACGAATTAACAAGTGCGCTTGTGCTGGGTCTGATTGGTGGGGTGATTCCCGGGCCGGTTTTGACTGCCACGTTTACAGAAATTTTACAGTCCGGTATTCCAAAAAGTATGCGGATAATTTTGTGGGCGATGTTTACCGAAACCGTCGTTGCCCTGATAAGTTTATTGGCACTTTCATCGATGAATTTTTCTGAGAGCTTTTTTCAAGGTCTTTCGATAATCGGCGCCGCCATCCTAATTTGGATTTCGACTTCGATATGGAAAGTCCACAAAATCGACACCGAGGAAAAAGTACATTTCAGCCTTGGCAAAATTTCGGCGATGATAATGGCAAATGGTGTGTTGTGGACTTTCTGGATTACTGTATGTGTGCCAAAAGCGATATTGTTAAGTGAAAAAGTGGCTTTTGGCAACTATCTTTTTCTACTACTCGTCGAAATCGGATGGCTAATCTCAACAGTCATGGTGGCGGTGGTATTTTCACGATTCAGAAAAATTCTTTCTAATCCAAAGGTTGTGCCAATCATTTTTAAAATTTTTGCTCTGACATTTGTGTATTTTGCTGTCGATATGGTTTACAGAAGTATCAAGTTTTTCCTGACCTAGCAAAATAAAAAAATCCAAAATTAATAATAAGGAGGAAAGATTTTTAGCTACATCAGACAACACCGAATATGAGGTTCAAAAAATTTGCGCAATTAGATTAATAAGGTATGCAAATTTTTCTCAACCCAAATTTTTGCCCTTTTATTCTATTGATATATAATAAGGAAGCGGGCAAAAACTTCTCATATTCGGATACGTTGTGCAAAATCGCTTCGCTCTTTTGCACAATGGGTCGCGGTCCCCGCTGTTCTGCGAGTCGCTACGCGACATCGCACAACAGCGATTATCCAAAATGTCTGTCGCCCCGCGCGAGCGGCGCGCCAGCCACTTCGGATAACCGCGACCCATTAAACGCAATCGGGCTACGGGGTGCTTTAGATAAGTTTATATAAACCATTCAATCCAT
>CAZQSS010000060.1:0-2531 GCA_964596405.1 uncultured Gammaproteobacteria bacterium
TGCCGTCAGCTCGTGCCGTGAGGTGTACCGTTAAGTCGGGAAACGAGCGCAACCCTTGTCGTGTGTTAAATGTACACACGAGACTGCCCGCGTAAGCGGGAGGAAGGGGAGGACGACGTCAAATCAGCATGGCTCTTACGTCCAGGGCTACACACATACTACAATGGCCGGTACAATGGGTTGCGAAACCGCGAGGTGGAGCTAATCCCATCAAAATCGGCCCCAGTTCAGATTGCAGGCTGCAACTCGCCTGCATGAAGTCGGAATCGCTAGTAAACGCGTATCAGCCACGGCGCGTTGAATACGTTCTCGGGTCTTGTACTCACCGCCCGTCACACCACGAAAGTTGGCAATACCCAAAGTTTCCTTCGGGGAATTAAGGTAGGGTCAGTGATCAGGGTGAAGTCGTAACAAGGCATCCGTAGCGGAAGCTGTGGATGGATCACCTCCTTTCTGGAGACACTCAGTCGGAAGACTGTGATTCTCTGTCGACTAACTTTCTTCAAAGGGAGTTAGACGAATGACAATGTCGGTTTTTGTCACATTTGTGAAGTCAAAACGAAAAATCGCCGTCAGGCGATTTTTTGTTGCTAAAAATCTGAGTAAATGTTAGGATAATCTTATTCAGAATAATTGTTTTTTATGCTTAAATTCAATCTCGCGCCTCGCCCGGAAAGAGAATTTAATCCCGAAACTAAAGGGAAAAACGTTGAGGTTAGGCTTATTTTTGCCCGGCATGGTGAAAAAGATATGAAGGACAGGGAAAAAGGATGGCTGACCGAAAAAGGCCGGCAGCAATTTCGCGACTTTGCTTTGGAAAAACTGGCCGATCCCAACAGGAATCTGATTGTTTATGGCACCGATGTCGCTCGGACCATTCAAAGCGGCCTAGAAGCTTTGGGTAAATCCGTTGCAAAAGTAAAAGTGTATCCGGCGCCACAGAATGAATTAAGTTTTAAGATTGGTCAATCAATGGACAGAAACGAAACGACCAAAGTCTCTCGTCCTTTTTTGAACAAACTGAAATCAATGCCCATAGGCGATAACGTCAGACATTACATTGGTTATCGCTATCAACGTCCTGACGCCGAATCATTTTCTCCGCAAGAAACGGCTGGCGGAATAGCCAAAATTATTGTGGGATATAATAAAAAAATTGACGTTATGAAAAGCGGCAGTAAGAACGACGTGCTCATGGTCAGCCACGATTTTGTTTTGAGCGCTTTTTTGCAGGAAGTTTTAGGTATAGAACTTCAAGAGAGTAAGAAGAATATGAATCCCGCGGAATCATTTGAAGTTATTATAAATACCGATAGCAGTGGCAAACACGTTTTGGATTGTGTTTATGAAGGTAAACGTTATTCTATTCCGCCGGATTTACTAAATAGTTTTGCCCAGAAGTATGAAGCAGCTAAAGAACAAAATTAAGGGGACAATCGCTTCACCGGGAAAGGTCTCCGGTAAGGTATGGAAAATTACTAATCCAATTAAGCCGGTAAACAGCCGGGCCGGCTATATTATTGTGGCTCCTTTTACCACCCCGGTTATTGCCGTCGCCGTTTCAGAAGCCAAAGCCATTGTCTGCGAGAAAGGCGGAGTAACTTCGCATGCGGCCATCATCGCGCGGGAATTGGGCATTCCTTGTTTAGTGGGCGTTAAGAATGCTTTATCTATTTTTTCTAATAATCAGAAGGTAGTGGTAGACGCAAATAAAGGCGAAATTTATGCAGCTTAGCAGTAGGGCCAAATTATTAGTTAAATCTAATTGTGCGGCGATTTTGCGAGTCCAAGACAAGGGCGGCTCTTCTGGCCGGTGGCCGATGCCGGTGCTAAAAAGCACCAATGAGGCTTCTATTTATTCTGAACCGGTTTTGGCCAAAACTCTATATAATCACATCAATTATTTTTTAAGCCGCGGATATTCCATCAAAGAGGTGGCGGATTTTTTTCCTTATCCCAGCCCGGTCGCGCGTCTAATGATGATCTTTAGATCGCGTGTAATTTGGGATCTCAATCGCAACCAATACATACAACTGGCGAATTGGCTGGCCGATATACTTTTTTATCACTTTAAAAAAGATTATTTTTGTTATCACGGTAAAAATATTTTATTATCGCCGGATGATGTTGAAAAAATTAGTAAGATTAAACATTATTATATTGATCCGGCTCTGATGGCTAAACTTGATGGCAAGTTGTGGATTTATACGGAAATAATATTTTCGCGCTGGCATAATTTGGCGCACGAATTTCACGGCCCTTATTCAGCGGGCAAAACCGGACAAAAGTTATTAATCAAGGAATGGCACGATTTAACCGGTTTAGATTGGAAAATTTTTAAAGATTTTCCTTACAAAAAAATTATTTGTTACGAATTTTATAAAAACAACAAACTTTTTATTGATTTGCACAATCGTTTTTTGAGCAAATATCCTTTGATTAAAACTACCAATAAATGTATGGTGAGCACTGATGGAAAATTTTTAACGACGCAAAAAGTAAAACAATTAATAAAACAGCTCGACAGGTAT
>CAZQSS010000061.1:0-2463 GCA_964596405.1 uncultured Gammaproteobacteria bacterium
ACAGCCAAACAAATCAATCATCACCTGCTGGGGGCTAAAAAAGTCGTGATTGTGCCCCACCAGAACCCTGATGGCGATGCTTTGGGGAGCGCCGCGGCATTAACCGATTATTTGGTAAGCTTGGGCAAAAACCCGCAGATTTTTTGTCCAGCGCCAATTTTAAAAAAGATGCAATTTTTGCCCTACTTGGAGCGGGTTATTTTTGACCCCGTTGTTTTTGAGGATTTAAGCATTGATACCATAATTGTGCTGGATTCGGGCGACTTGCGCTATGCCGGCATTGACCACTTAATTAAAACCCACCCGGCCGACATTATTAATATAGATCATCATCACACCAACGAACGCTACGGCAAAATTAATCTGGTGGTGCCCACTGCTTCCTCCACTTCGGAAATTGTTTTTAATTTTTTTAAACACAACCACATCGGCCTAAACCACAAAGTGGCCACGGCGCTGTTAACCGGTTTGGTTTCGGACACGGATAATTTTTCCAATGGCGCCACTTCCAGCGAGGCCTTGTCTATCGCCAGCGAGCTTATCCGCGCCGGCGGTAATTTAAATTTAATTAACGGCTGGACCTTAAAAAACAAAACGCCGGACGTTTTGCGTCTTTGGGGCGCCACGCTTTCCCGCCTTACCCGCCATGAAGGTTTGGATTTGGCTTACACCTATTTAACCCGCGAGGATTTAATAAAAAATAACGTGAGCGAAAGCGAGAGCGAAGGCATTGCCAACTATTTAAACAACCTGGACGGCGTAAAAATTTCTTTAATTTTAAAAGAAACCGAGGATGGTAAAATTAAAGGGAGTTTCCGCACCACGCGTGATGACACCGACGTTTCGGCCTTAGCCAAAAAATTGGGCGGGGGCGGACATAAAAAAGCGGCCGGCTTTACCACCGCCGGTACAATTAAAGAAGTGTTGGCAAAAATTTTGACGGAGAAGTAAACGGGTGATATAATTAAAAAGCAACTGTCATTCCGAATCCCCGAAGGGGTGAGGAATCTCTGGCTCAATCTCGTCTGTCATTCCGATATTTTTTTATGAGTAAAAAGTATTGTCCACACTGTTGGCCAACCAAAAGAAGGAATCATTTTATTTTTCATCTTAATTATTATATAGACAGCATTATTACATTTTTTAAAAAAAGCCAACAAATTTTTGAACGAAAAAATAAACACTCTGGGGCTACTACTATACGTGCGCTAATTAACATTCTATCTTTTCTTAAAATAATACGCTTTGCAGACGATCCAAATGTAACTAAATTATACAACAGAAGTTTAATTTTTTTTAATGAAGCAAAAAAAAGAGGTTTAGATATTAAAACTATTAAATTTTTATGGTTTTATGTCGATGAATTCAGATTAATCTATAAAAACAAAAAATATTACTATAATGCTATACCGATAACCATTTTCCCAAATGACATTAACTACAACTACCATGATAAATTTTTTACAAAAAAATTACTAAAAGAGCACGGCATCCCGGTGTCATCAGGACAGGTTTTTACTGATACAAAAAAAGCTTTGCGCTTTGGCCAAACTCTTGGCTTCCCACTCGTTGTAAAGCCTTCTAAAGCTTCTCTCAGTCATCATGTTACTTGTCTAATAAATTCGGATGCTGAACTTTCTGCTGCTATCCAGATAGCTCGAAAATATAGACCTGCTTTTATCGTTGAAAAATATATTCATGGCAATTTATTTAGGGCTACCGTGATTGATAAAAACGTTGTCTTTATCTGTCAAAAAGATAAGGCTAATATTCAAGGGAATGGATATTCAACAATAGAGGAGCTAATTAAAACAAAAAATAATCATATAAATCGCGGACATACCCACCAAATGAATACAACCCTACATAAAATTCCCATAGATAATACTTTGATAAAAAATCTTACGGATCATGGCCTAAATTTAAAAACAATTTTAGAAAAAGACAAAAAAATTTATCTTCAAAATAAATATATACTATCTTATGGTTGTGATATCATCGGATGTAGTGAAGACGCGCACGTTGATAATAAAAAATTATTTATAAAAATTGCAAATATTTTAGAAACTAATTTAGTGGGAATTGATTTCATCTGCCCTGATATTAATAAATCATACAAAGAACAAGAAACAGCGATTTTAGAATGTAACGATCTCCCTTATATTGATATGCATCAATATCCGTCTCACGGCAAGCCGGAGCCAGTCGCAGAAATAGTATGGGATGCTGTCCTAAATAGATTGAAATAAGTATAAGAAAGCCGTTTCGTAATTTGACATTCAGTGTTTTCTACGATAGAATAATGAGAATGGGTGACCCGCCAGAAATTTCTCCCTTCGGTCGAAACGACAAGCGTTTAAACTAAAAATAAAAATATTTTTTAAAATATCATAATATGTCAGAGCGAGCTAAACCGGACATGTCAAAGAGCGGTGACTCAAAAATAAAATTTGTTTTAAGCGA
>CAZQSS010000062.1:0-2132 GCA_964596405.1 uncultured Gammaproteobacteria bacterium
CCACGCTGCGCTCTCCTCCTTTCAGTCGTCGGGGCGTATAACAAGGGATATACGGAAAATGGCTCGGCTCGCCATTTTCCCAAATTTTGCTCCGTTTCACTCCGCAAAACTTCGTATATCCCTGACATTGTACGAAATAAATTTTTTGATTATTTGTTTTTTTGTGATTGACGAACGGCGGGGGGGCGACGAACGAGCGAATTGAGGGGGAAATAGGTGTTTTCGCCCATTGCGAAATGGGCAAAAAATTTTATCAAACTCGGAGTAAAATTATTTGATTAACCCCAAAATCACATCGACTTTTTGGCTAAAGCATTATCAAAAAGGTACTATTGACAGATAGTATACTCATACGGTATACTACTTACAAGTATACTAATTAATCTTTAAAAAATATGCCTTTTATCAACCGTGAACAAGAATTAAAGGTGCTAAATGAAAAGTGGCAATCCAATATTGCTCAATTTTTTATTATATATGGCAAGCGTCGCGTTGGTAAAACCGAACTAATTAAACAATTTATCAAGGACAAACCGGCGTTATATTTTCTGGCCGACAAGCGCACTACCGCGGACCAACTACGAGAGTTGGGGCAGATAGTCGGGAGCTATTTTAAAGACGAGATTTTAACCAAAAATGGCTTTACCGACTGGATAGAAGTTTTTACATATTTAAAAACAAAGACAACCGCCACGCCTTTGATTTTGGCGATAGACGAATATCCGTATCTAACTGAAAATGACAAATCCACCAGCTCTCTTTTTCAAAAGGGCTGGGATGAATACCTGAAGAATACCAACATATTTCTCATACTATCCGGGTCAAGCATCGCCATGATGGAATCGGAAACGCTCAGTCAAAGTGCTCCCCTGTTTGGCCGTCGCACCGGTCAGATTTTGGTTGATCCGCTAAATTTTTCGCAATCACGAAAATTTTTCCCGGAGAAGAGTTTTTCTGATTTTTTAAATATCTACACCATCACCGGCGGAATGCCAGCATATCTTAAGCAGTTTGTGGATGGCGGTGAATTGTCCGAAGAAATCAAGAAAAAGATTTTTAACAAAACCGCTTTTTTGTACAACGAAGTGGAATTCACCCTAAAAGAAGAACTGCGCGAAACCAAAAATTATTTGGCGATTTTACGCGCGATTGCTTTGGGGAAAAGAAAACTAAGCGAAATCGTAAATGAAGTCGGGCTGGATAAAGCAACAGCGAACAAATATATTTCCGTGTTAATTAATTTACGCCTGGTAGAACGCGAAGTGCCAATCACCGAAGATAAACCGGACAAATCGCGCCGGGGTTTATATAAAATTTCCGATAACTTTTTTGTTTTTTGGTTTCAATACATTTTTCCTTACAAAAGTTATTTAGAAATGGACAACTACGATTATGTGCTGGAAAAAATGTTTAGCAACTTAAAATATGAAGACAATGCAAGTTCCGGTTTTAAGAGTATCGTCGCGCAAGTGTACGAACGGGTCACGGTTGAACTACTAATTGCTTGGCCGGATAATTTTTTTGCGTTTGAACGAGTGGGGCGCTATTGGGATAGCGACTTGGAAATTGATGTGGTTGGATTTAGTACATCGGAAAAGAAAATAATTTTTGGCGAATGCAAGTGGTCAGAAAAACAGGTGGGGACAAATATTTATGAAGAGTTAAAAAAGAAAGCGGCCAAAGTGAAGTGGAATATTGGCGACCGAAAAGAATACTATATTTTATTTAGTAAGAGTGGATTTACTGAAGAAATGATAAAAATAGCGAAGAATGACGGGGTGTTTTTGGTGGAGAAGGATGTTTTGGTAGCCAAAGGCGCTTCAAAAGGGAAATAAAACTTTTAGCGAAATGGGCTCAAACTGATTTTATTTATAGGGGAAAACGAATATTATATCAACGCTAAAATATCTTACACATTATTTATTAATAAATTCTAAAAAATATGGCAAATATTAGTATTGATGTTAGAAAAAAACTGTCCAAGAATTAATAAACGAAGAAATCCCATCGGGAAAATACTGGCTCCCATCATTTCAAAGACAATATGTTTGGGATGCAGACAATATTAAAGAGTTGCTTGGTCTGTACCCCGTATACTAGACACACATTCTCATCTCGGGCAGTATAAAAGT
>CAZQSS010000063.1:0-2049 GCA_964596405.1 uncultured Gammaproteobacteria bacterium
ATTGCTATAGAACACGGCGTAGACATGTTTGATTGTGTAGCACCGACTAGACTAGCACGACACGGCATGTTATTCGTCGGCCCAAGTTGTATTCGTGAAATTAGTGGGGCCACAGCCCATTCGCAAAAATCCCAATTTCGCATAAACATCACCAACGCTCAATTTGCCAAAGACTCCAACCCGATTGATAAAAATTGTACCTGCTCAACCTGTAAAAATTATTCCCGCGCCTATATTCATCATCTTTTTAACGCGCAAGAAATGTCCGGCATGCGACTGGCCAGCATTCATAATTTACATTTCATGCTGGATTTAACGCGCCATGCGCGCGAAGCTATATTGGAAAATAGATTTTCCGAATTTAAAAAACAGTGGGTTTAAAAAATTCGGGTAATACCCGAATTTTTTATTTTATTAATTTCTTCTTCGAGTTGGTTTTGAAGGACCTGGCGTAGAAGTACCGCCACTATTTGGAGTGCGCATTTTATCATTTATTCTTGCAAGTCTCTCTAGCGCAGTTGCTCTATCAACTTTTGTAGATTTTGCCTCTGTCGGAATAAATTTTGTGTCTCCGATAACAGACATATCCGAACTTAATACATCCTCTCCTCTTTTTACTCTTTTAAAAACCGCCCCTTCTGATCTGTACCCCGTAAAGTAGACACGAAATAAAAACCTACTTTTGGGTTTTTAAAAGATGATTCCGGTACTCTACCGGAGTCATCTTTTTTAAATTCCATTGTGTTCGTTCGTGGTTGTAATATTCGATATATTTTCCAATTACGACCTTTAATTCCTCAAATGTTTTGCAATCCTGGTAATCGACATCATCCTTAAAGTGTCCAAAGAATGATTCGGTGGGTGCATTGTCGATGCAATTGCCTTTCCGAGACATTGATTGTACCATATTTAATTTTTTAATTACATGAATGTATTCCGGATTCGTGTAGTGAAAACCTTGGTCGGAATGTATAAGGGCGCCTTGCAATGAAGATATCGCCGGATTGTTCTTCATATTTTCAACAGTGTTTAAAACAATGTCCATTGTTAAGTGCTGTGACACATTCCAGGCGACAATTTCCCCGCAGGCGAAATCCTTTACCGCCGAAAGATATGCCATACGATGATTAAATGGCACATATGTAATGTCTGTGCCGAATGTACGATGTGGTATCGTTTGCTCAAAATTTCGATTAAGTATATTTTCAAACGTTCGGTGTTCTTGTGTTTTTTTCATAATGGCTTTGTAGGGGTTAATTTTTCTAATTTTAGTGAATAATCTGTACTTTTTCTTTATTCGGATTATTTTTTTGTGATTCATTACCACTTTTTTCTCTGTTTTTAGCTTCATTTGTATCGTCCGCCAACCATATTTAGATTTACCACGGTCAAATATTTCTTTGATGAGCAGATAATCGGCGCGGTCTTTTTGTGGCTGGCCAGTGCCGGCCAGCCATTTGTAATATCCACTCCGCGACACCAACGCGATGTCACATAATATATTTTTTTGTTTGTTAATTTTTTCGATGAATGCGTATTTTTGTTTTGGCCGTAGTTTTACTCCACTCGTTTGGCCCGGAGTTTGGCTAAAAAATCATTTTCGGCTTTTAAGTAGGCGACCTTGGCCTCGAGCCACTCAATTTTTTTCGTACCTGTTAATTCTTTGACTCTGGGGCGACCGCTCCAACCTCTGGTTTCTGCCATTAAGCCCTCCTGCCCTTTGGTTTTGAATATCCGCCGCCAATCGCCCAAACAACTTTTAGGCTTGTCTCTGCCTATTATTCTAAGATCAAAGCCGGCTTCTTTAAATATCTGCTTGGCGGACATCCCTTCGTCTAAGTATTGTTTAACTGCTTTTATCTTAAAATCCTTGCTATAGCTAATCGCTTTATCACTACATTTGGTGACGTTTTCATTTGTTCGTAATTCAGCAACTTGCTCGGCGGTAAATCTTATTTTACTCATACAATTTTATGTTAAACTTAATTAATTGCATTGTATCTTACAAATCAAAAAGTGGACACTTTCGTGTCCACTTTTTGGGGTACA
>CAZQSS010000064.1:0-2048 GCA_964596405.1 uncultured Gammaproteobacteria bacterium
CCACCCCCGAAGAAGTCTTTAGGGGGGGTTGCAGTTTGAACTAGAATTCAAGCGGGTGGGATTGACGGCGAAGTGCTTCACTGCCTCTTCCACGCCGAAGAAGTTCTGACCCATGATCTCGCGGGCGCGAAGCCAAACGGGATTAAAACTGGTCAACAATTTGGCAGCCGGCTCGACCCCCGTTTTCTCCGACACAATCGCCTGCATGGCATCGCAAACCTCTTCGAGTGTGCGAGTGCCATCAACAAGCATCATGTCCACTTTGGCTCGCAGTTTGAAAAGTCGCTCCCACTGATTCTCGCACTTGCCATTACTCATGGCTCCTCATGATTTAATCCAACCATATTTCTCATCAAAAGTCAAGCCCGCCCATATTACAACCCATATTTTTCAGAAAACAAAACTAATACAAAAGTTTGATACTGGATACTATGAAACTTTTGCCTTTTTCAAGAATCAAACTGATACAAAAGTATGATAGTGGGAACTATGGAACTTTTGTCTTGATTTTTTAATTTACTATTGTGAGACGAGGGGGGCTTGACAAGATTCTGATTTTGTGCTATCATTATAACCGCAACCTCGGGACGCGCGAATGTCGCGCGCAACCGCAAAAGGGTGCGAACTACACCAACCGAATTGGAATAACACAAAAATGGCCTAAACAGGCCGGGAGGTGCAACCGCCGGGGTTAAATTGGTCTGGCAAACCAATGTCCCGCCCGCCAGAGCTAGACTCGGTGGAAAGGGATTTTAAACCCCTACATGAGCGCCAGCTTCTAACAGAGCTGGCGCATTTTTTATTATTTAATTTCTCCCCCACCCAAACATTCATTGTTCTTACCCTCCTTCGCTCCGCCGGAGCTTCGGCAGGGCAGGTAAAACACCGCGAACTGGCCCGGGGCAACGGCGCGTTGAGGCTTAACAAAGTCGACCCTAATTCCTAACCTGCCTGTCCGGTAGGCAGGTTCATTATTCCTAATTCGGCATCGTTGTAACGGCTGGCGATGACGGAGACGAACAAAACAGGTTAACGGCAATTCGGGCGGTTGACCGGCGATCCAGTTAACTTTTTGGACGATTATTTCTTTTTTATATAATAACGGGCTATTTTCATTAGCAACGATAATCTGATTTTTCTTTTTATCTTTAGCCACAACGTAAAACGGCTTGGTATCATTGTCATTCCCAACCCGATTGGGAATCCAGTCGCTGGATTCCCGCTGGAGCCTGCCCTCGACTGGGTCCCCGCATTCGCGAGGACGACAGATCGGGGGCGGGAATGACACCCCAATTCGTTGGCCAATCGTATAAAATGGCAAGCCGGTGTGCTCCCCGACCACGGTCCCGTTAGACAAAACAATTTTACCTTTTCGCGGTTTGATTTTTTTACTCAGAAACTGACGCAGGGGCACTTCACCGATAAAACAAATCCCCATACTTTCTTCTTTTTGGGCCACCGGCAAATTAAATTTTTTGGCCAGCTCGCGCACTTGCGGTTTGGTATAATCGCCGATTGGAAACAACACCTGCTGTAATTCTTTTTGTTTTAATTGGTGGAGAAAATAAGTTTGATCTTTGTTCTCATCAACGGCCGCCAAAAGACGTATTTTGTATTTAGTATTTGGTATTTTGGATTTGTTTCGGATTTCGGATTTCGGATTTAGAATTTCCCGCCCGAGGCGGGCGTAGTGCCCGGTGGCGATATAATCAAACCCTAATTTTTTGGCTTCGCGAATCAAAAGCGGAAATTTAACATATTTATTGCACATCACATCCGGATTGGGCGTGCGACCGGCTTTGTATTCCCGATAAATATAATCCACCACCGCCTTTCTATATTCTTTTTCAAAATCAAAAATCATGAGTTTGATACCCAGCTTGGCGCAAACCCGCATAGCGTCGCGTTTTTCATTTAACCAGCAAGCCGGGCCGGTAATCGGATCGGTAAAACACTTGATAAAGCCGCCGGTTACCTCGTAACCCCGCTTAATTAAAAGCGCGGCGGCCACGGCCGAATCTACCCCGCCGGAGATGGCACATAAAACT
>CAZQSS010000065.1:0-1884 GCA_964596405.1 uncultured Gammaproteobacteria bacterium
CGACCAGACCCAGCCCGGCCGCCACAATATCGCCGATCAGCGCCGGCAAATTGCCCTGGTATCTGCTGGTTATAGAAAGAGTTTTTAAACTGGTCTGATCTTTCGTCTTATCTATGCCATATTGATCGGCCGAAACTAAAATCGGGACAGCCAAAGAAAAAAATAGGATAGAAAACAGAATAAATTTTTTAAAAATAGTCATATTTACTTTAACACATTGCCTGCCGTTCCTCCACCGGCTCCGCCGCCTCCTCCCACGCCCAAACTGCTAAAAACAAACTTGGTAATGGCGTAAGCCGAGAGCACAATCACAAGCCCAATGCTCGCCGCCGTTAAAATCGTTTTGGCTTTGTCCACTCGTTCCGCGTTGCCGGCGGCGGTCATCCATAAAATTCCGGCGTAGAGAATTAAAATAAAAAACGCGACCCCCGTAAAAGATAAAGCCACGGCCACAATATTACCAATTAATACCGGCACGGTGCTTTTGGACAAAGAAGATCCGGTGAGGCCGGCTTTTTCGGCAATGGGGTTAATGCCATAATTACTGGCCTTATCCTTCTCTTCCTGACTCTCCGCCAGGGCTTGGGAAGGTAAGAAGGACAAACCCAAAACTATGGTCATTACCACCATTAAAGTAAAACTCTTAATTTTGCGCGTCGTTGGTTTCATTCCGCGTCCGACAAATTTTGTCAAACCAAGAAAAAACCCAACTGTTCTGGCAAGCGGGCGGGGCGCCTGTTTCTCATGAGACTTGTCAACTGAACAAGCGTCCCGCCCTGCCAAAATCTATTTACGGGTAAGAGGTACCCGTGGTCGCGCCGACCAAACTGTTGATCACAAAGTTGGCTAAAGCGTAAGCCGAAAGGATAATCGCCAAACCGATAACGCCGGCAAAAATCCATTTCTTGGCTTCGCCCACTTTTTCTTCATTGCCGCCGGCCGTCATCCAAGTAAAGCCGCCGATGAGGATGATGACTACCGCCACGATGCCGAGAAGACCCATGGCCACGCGAATAATACTGGCGATAGTGGTTCGTATGTCCTGCTGGCCAAGTCCGGTCGCCGCGCCGTATTCAATACCCAATTCCGTGGGTGTAAGCGGGCCGGTGGCGGAAGTTTTAGCCACGCAAGCCGAGTTTGTACATTTTTGGGTCGCGGTGCAATCAGCGTCTGTGGTACAAGCAGCAACCACTGCAACGTTAAAAACCAATGCGGAAATCGCGCCCAGCGCTATAACCGCCATCACCATAATGGCTGTAATTTTCTGCAATTTTATCATATTCTCACCCCCTTTCTAATGTGTAACATATAAACAATTTTCAATTATCAATTTACAATTTTCAATAAATTTTCAATTATTTAATTTTCAGTTAATTGTCATCCTGAGCGGAGCGAAGGATCTCTGTCCATTTCAATTCGCTATATCGCCGTACAAATCTTTCCAAGATTTATTGGTGCTTACTAAAAGATTAACTTTTCTAAATCTCTTCCAACCCTTTAACTCCTTTTCGCGTCTAATGGCGTCATTAATATTAGTGAAATGTTCATAATAAACCAATTTGTGACATTTGTATTTTTTAGTGAACCCTTCAATTAAATCCTGCCTGTGCTCTTCCGCGCGCCTTACAAGGTCATTGGACACCCCGATGTACAAAACTCCGCTCGCGCTGGCCATTATATAAACATAATAGTTGTGATTTTTTGGCATAACTACGATTGGGACAGAGATTCTTCACTCCGCTTTGCTCCGTTCAGAATGACAAACGACAAAATTGGTAATTGATTGAAAATTGTAAATTGATAATTGATAATTGGTATTATCTAAACTATATCACATCCCCCTATTTTAGCAATCTCCGGCTTACTTCGGCGCGCCAACTAAAA
>CAZQSS010000066.1:0-1671 GCA_964596405.1 uncultured Gammaproteobacteria bacterium
AGAATAGAGACGAGCCACAGCGCGACGGATGTGATGACAAAAATCAAGAACAAGTTTTCGGTCATGACGGCTTCTCCTTTTGGTTGATAAAAACGTAACAAGTGAGGGATGATGGACTTAATTCTGTTGGTAGTTATTTAAAAGGGTCTTCTCCCAAACGTGTGGGTAAATTAGATGGCGGAACGTCAATAAAGACAATGGTAATCGCTGTTTGAAAATCCAAAAAAATCTGGCACAATAAAGTCATGAAAAAAAGCAAAAGGCTGTTGGACGAATATCGCTTCCCCGGATACCGTCCCAGGTCAGCCGTTAAGGGGATATTCGGTGATCATCAAGCTCGGATTATCACATTGGTACGACGCCAAAAAAAACTGTGTGTGGCTGTTGTGGGAAGGCGCATAAGAGTTTCTATGACCGGAAAATTCGGTTGGTCAGAGATTTATCGTGCGGTGATGCCAGAATCTATTTGGCCGTGGAGGTGCGGCGAGTCAATTGTATGATATGTGGCAAGGTCAAAGGCGAAAAATTGGGCTGGCTGGCGGATAATCCGTTCTACACCAAACGCTTGGCTTTTTATGTCGGCCGGAGATGTCGGTCATCGGCGATTAAAGCGGTGGCTAAAGAGTTGCATCTGGACTGGAAAACGGTCAAAAACTTGGAAGAACAGTATATGAAGGAACAGCTACGCCGCTCTGGAAAAATACGTCCAAAAATTATCGGCGTTGACGAGATCGCGGTCAGGAAAGGGCATGTTTACCGAATTGTGGTAAGTGACTTGGAAAAAGGCCGGCCGGTTTGGTTCGGAGGGAAAGATCGATCAGAAGAAAGTATGGACGAGTTCTATCGGTTTATTGGCGAAAAACACGCAAAAAACATCAAGTTGGCCGTCATGGACATGTGGCCGGCGTTCGAGAAAGCGACGAGAAAAAATGCGCCGCAGGCCGCGATTCTATACGATAAATTTCACGTGATGCGACATCTCGGGGAGGCACTCGATCATATCCGGAAACAGGAATATGCCAGATTGGCCGGTCGCGACAGAAAATATATCAAAGGACAAAAATACATCTTGTTATCCAATCGGGAAAATCTCACACTGGACGGCCGAGCCTCGCTCCGTGCACTACTTAAGGCTAACAAAAGATTAAATGCCGCCTACTTGCTCAAGGAATCGTTCGGCCAGTTGTGGAGTTACCGGACAGAAGGCTGGGCTAAAAGATTCTTCGCCAACTGGAAAAACTCACTGAAATGGCAACGCCTTGAACCTTATGAAAAATTTACTAAATTGATTGAGCGACATTGGGATGGCATTGCCACTTATTCAAAACTAGAGGAAAAGGTGTCATTGGGATTTGTGGAAGGACTGAATAACAAGATCAGGGTTTTTCAACGCCGAGCATACGGATTAAGAGATGAGGAATATCTTAGACTCAAAGTCCTAACCTGCATGCTAAAAGAAATTTAACTGCAAATTGTTCAAATATTTACCCACTCACTTTGGAGAAGACCCAATTTTATAAAGCAGAATCGGCATAAAAATGCCAAGCAGGCCGCCAGCCAAATCCTGCAAAATTCTGTTCGAATACAAAAACTCCAGCGCGCCGGACAATTTCGCTTCGCGCCAATCTTTCACCAAGCTGACAATGCCTTGGTTGTGGGGATAGTGGGCTT
>CAZQSS010000067.1:0-1664 GCA_964596405.1 uncultured Gammaproteobacteria bacterium
GCGACGCCGATTTTTTTCTTCACTTCTTTCATTATCTTTTCCGCTTCGGCCGCGGCTTTCTCCGCGCCGTCTTTTAAGATTTTTTCCACCAGTTTCGGATTTTTGTCCAGCTCGGCTTTTTTCTCGCGGATCGGATTGAGGAATTTGTTGATTTTTTCGGCCAGCAATTCTTTGGATTCCTTGTAAGAGATAGAACCTTCGCAATACTGTTTTTCGAGCTTCTTTATGTCCGCTTCGGTGCTGAATAATCGGTGCAGAGAAAAAACACTGCAGGCTTCAATATCTTTCGGTTCATCGGCGCGGCGGCAATCAGTAGTGATGCACATGGATTTTTTGTTGATGGTTTTTTCATCATCAAAAAGCCCGATGGTGTTTTTGTAGCTTTTGCTCATCTTGCGGCCATCTAGGCCCCGAATGGCGCCAACGTCTTTTAGAATCAATTCTTGAGGGACTTTAAAAGTTTCACCGAAAATACGGTTGAATTTTTTGGCCGTATCCTGGGCCATTTCCAAATGCTGTTTTTGATCCTGGCCGACCGGCACCACGTCGGAGTTATAAAGCAAAATATCGGCGGCCATTAAAACCGGATAGTCAAAAAGCCCCATATTGATCGGGTTGCTTTTAGCTTTAGCGTCTTTATAGGCGTGGGCGCGTTCCAGTTCGGCCATGGGCGTTAGGCAGTTAAAAATCCAAGCCAGTTCGGTCACGGCCGGCACATCGGATTGTTTAAACAAAGCCACTTTTTTCGGGTCCAAACCAATGGCTAAATAGGCCTTGGCAATATCCATGGAGTATTGCGCCATTTCTTTAGGGTTTTGAATTTGGTTAAGGGCGTGGTAATCGGCGATAAAGATAAAACTTTCGTACTCGTTCTGCAAATCTAAAAACTGCCGCATGGCGCCAAAGTAGTTGCCAATGTGGATATCGCCGGTCGGTTTAATGCCTGAAAGTAAACGTTTTTTCATACAGCTTACTTTATAGATTTATACCATTGACTTAACACTTCTTCTGCCGGTTTGCCGCGCACATTATATTCTTTGGTTAATGGAAAATCATCAGGCCAATAAGTAAATGGATAGGTTCCTATAATGTAAGGAGTTTCCGCGACATTTTTCATTATCGCTTCAAATCCCATGGCCTGCTCTTCCAGATCAAGTTTGTATTTGTCAGAATAAGGTTCCCAAAGGGCGGTTGCCGCGTCATCAATTCCTACGTTGCCGGTTAATCCTCCGTCAACGCTCGGATAAGCAACCTGTTGAAGAATAATCGGTTTTTTGTATTTTTCGTATAACGGTTTTAATCTTAAATCAAAAATTATTTTAACATTGGCATTTAATTCTTCCTGCGTTGGATTGTTTTTGTCAGTAAGGCCAGCCCACCAGTTAATGCCAAAGAAATCGGCCTGTCCCATAAACGGCATACTATCCGTGTTTGACCAAATATCCGGGATATTACTTCCAATCATTTCTCCACCCATATTAAGACCGCGACCGAGCTTTCCCTTATAAGCGGATTTTGCCTTGCTATAAATCGCTTCCAATCTTTCTTTGTAATCCGCCGGTCTTTTGTCAGGCGGCGCCCCCACCACTATCGAGTCGCCGGTGATAACCAAATATTCAACATTGTACTTATTCGCCTTATCTACAAAATACATCGCGTATTTT
>CAZQSS010000068.1:0-1650 GCA_964596405.1 uncultured Gammaproteobacteria bacterium
CAACAGCCCCAAATTGTGGATAAATCCGACCAAATCCCGGTGTGCATAAGTCCATTGACAGTTAAGCCAAATTCTGCTATATTTACTTGTTCTTTACGAAAACAATTAATCAACGACGAGGTGCGTTGTGATACTGAAATTCAACCAGGCCAGAGTAAGCGAACATTTCATGTCACTCGTAAACAACAACCCATTCTTAAAGGAGGCGCGCGCGAGGGCGGAAGAGAAACATGGTTATTGTGCCGTAGGCGCAGCCTTGGCACTCATTGCCTACATCTACGATTCGCGATTCGGAGCGGTCGGGATGCGTTGGGCGGACTTCGTCTGGGGCAACCTGAATGAGATGAGGAATATGTTCGAAAACTACGCAGGGGAAGAAGATGTGAACGCCGACGAATGCCATTTCCTCGCGGAAGTGATCGATGTCTACACCGGCATTCCCCCGGAGAGTTCGAGCGCCTTTGATGAACTAGGAAAGAGCTTCTTTCCCAGGAAGGAGTAAAAAAACGCGTAAGCGCAAAGGCCCGCCCCAGTTGGGGGCGGGCCTATTCTTTTTATTAATATTCTAAGCGGATTTTACTAGATCCTCTAGTCTGCCCTCATCGTACTTGTTTAGTATCGGCTCTAATTTTTTTCTAATCTGTTCGGCTCTAACTTCGTTCATCCTAAGAGTTGACAGCGTCTCTTGGCCCAAAACTTTAAAAATTTTGGTCTTTAATTTATCAATAACTTTCGCATCGGTTATTTTAAGTTTGGCCATGGCTTTGTCAAAATTTTCGTTAAAATACTTATTCTTATCAACGTCCCTAAGCGCGTCTTCCACCAAAACCTTCTGTATTCTATTAACCTTTTCTTTGGACATCTTATGGAGTAAACCTTCTGTATAGGTATCCTCAAGATATCCTTTATCGTCTGGGAGCGCTTCCGCAGCCTCTTCGGCGGCTACTCGTCTACCTTCATAAATTTCCGCTTTTGTCACCTTTTGAGTCGACCTGTATTCTTTGAACATTTTTGACAAAACCGCGCCAACCTCTTGAGCGATAACATGCTGATTAATATTGGCGGAATTTTCCACCAATTTGGCAGCGATATTTTCCGTCACCTCGCCTTTTTCTACTCCTTTTTTCCATAAAGTTTGTTTTTCTTTTTCGCTCAAACCGGCCAATTCCGGTAACGCTTCAAATTGTTTTATTACTTCATTTTCAACTTTACCCTGAATGTCCCGAATAAGCTTAATGTTATTTTTAAGCTCGCTGCGGGGCACAGCGCCGGCGCCTTCTATGTACACATTATAAGAAGCGGGACTGACAAATTCTTTGGCTTTCTCCGTAAAAGATTTTTTTTCAACCACCGGCGCGCTGATTTGCTTTTCGGCTTTTTTAAGCATCTCAGCTTCCATCTGCTCACCGGCCTGTTCTTTGGCTGTCTCTTCTCCAGTTAAAATTTTCCGGCCAAAAATTTTATTTAATAACTTGCCGAAGCCGGATGGTTTATTTTGTTCTTCATAAACATCGGCTTCAACCAAAGCCCCAGTATTTTCTGCCTCTCTGGCCATAGCCACCTCTTGAGTTTTTCTGGTGGGACTAAATTGAGCCGCTTCCGCGCGCGCTTCAGCGCGTTGGCCCTTGACCGCCGCGCCCTTCATGCCGG